>NZ_JBQGAI010000005.1:0-292718 GCF_056542745.1 Ruegeria sp. AB10
TGGCCGCCAATGGCGAGGACGGCAACGGCGAAGTCGAAGCCAAGGTCAAAGCCGAGGTCGCAGACCTCTGCGCCAAATTCCCGATCTATCCTAACCTGTAAGTGGGTTTAGAATCAAAGACCCGAGCGGCGCCTTATGGGCGCCGTTCTTTTTTGCCGCAGGTCAGATGAACCCCTGCCATCGCAGAAAAACGATCAGCAGCACAAACAGGGCCAGCAGGTTGAACGCCAGCCCGCCCAGCATTCCCAGAAACCACCCCAGCCGCCGGTCGGCCCGATTTATCCCGCTCAGATGGGCCTGAACCTCTTCTGATGCGCGCACGAGTTTGGGGGTATCCAACACCAGCCGCAGCTTGGGATGGGCCGCCATCGGTTCAGCATTTGCCAGCATCAACGCCTGTTTGTAAATGCGGCGGGGCAGCAGCCGTTTGGCCTTGCGGATCGAGTCCGCCAGCGTCTTGTCCCGTACACCCAGTTTCTTGCGCAACAACTGAACCGTTTGCGCAATCTGGCTTTGGATATCTGTGCTTTCCGACATGGCGGGGCCTCCGAAGCTGCCAACTTAACCCCCATAGGCGAAGGCGACAATGGGGCTGGTTGTTTCGGATCGCGGCGGGTATCACAGCCGCATGCTGAACACGATCATACATGGCGAACCGACCGCGAACCCACCTTTGCTGATTGCCCATGGGCTATATGGTTCAGCCCGGAACTGGGGCGTGATTGCCCGGCGTCTGGCGGATGAGCGGCAGGTTGTCGCCGTCGACATGCGCAACCACGCCTACAGCATGTGGACCGATCAGCACAGCTATCCCGAATTGGCCAATGATCTGGCCGAGGTGATAGAACATTTCGGCGGCAAGGCCGACGTGGTGGGTCACTCGATGGGCGGCAAGGCGGCGATGACGCTGGCCCTGCAACATGGGCATCTGCTGCGAAAGCTGGTGGTGGCCGATATCGCACCGGTGACCTACACGCACAGCCAGATCCAGTTCATCAAGGCCATGCGCGCCGTCGATTTCTCGGCGATCGAACGGCGCTCGGACGCGGCGCAACAGCTGGCCGATCAGGGCGTCGAACCGGCATTGCAGAGCTTTTTTACGCAATCGCTTGATATCAAGGGAAAACGCTGGCTGCTGAACCTCGATGTTCTGGCGGCAGAGATGCCAAAGATCATGGGCTTTCCGGAACTGGACGGGTCGTGGGGCGGCCCGGCCCTGTTCCTGTCGGGTGGAGACTCGGAGTATGTCCTGCCCGAGCATCGCGATCTGATCCGTGCGCTGTTTCCGGCTGCCAAATTCGCGAGAATTCCCGGCGCGGGCCATTGGCTGCACGCCGAAAAACCCCGCGAGTTCGAAGCCGCCGTCCGGGCGTTTCTGAACGCCTGATCCTCAAGATCAAAATTTACCCTCCGGCACTTATCACCGGAGGGTAATCTCCTTGGCAGAAGGTATAGGCAGGTCTTTTGACCGGCCTGTTACTGTTCGCGGAAGGCGCGCGACATGCTGTCTGTCACAGGTTTCGCGATATAGGCTGCGAATGTGCGCTCTTCGGTCTGGATCATGATCTCGGCGGGCATGCCTGGGGTCGGGATAAAGCCCCGCACGCGCTCGATCTCTTCGGGCTCCAGTGAGATACGAGCCAGATAAACCTCTTGCGGCGCACCGGCGGAATCCTCGATCACCGAGTCCGCCGACAGATAGAACACCTGACCGTTCAGCACCGGCGTCGTCCGCTGGTTCAGGGCGATCAGACGCACGGTGGCGTCCTGCCCGGTCACGACACTGTCGATCTCGGTGCGCGGGATTTGCGCTTCGATGATCAGGGGGGCATCTGCGGGTAGAATCTCGGCAATGGGTTCACCGGTTTCGATCACACCACCGGGCGTGTGATAGTGCAGCCGCACCACCGTGCCAGTCACCGGAGCCCGCACGACCGCGCGGTCCAGAACACTGCGGGCCTGACGGGCTTTTTCACGGACACTTTCCAGATCCGCTTCGATCACGCCCAGCTCGTCCAAGGCCGCCTCACGATAGGCTGCCCGGGTACGGGAAATCTGTTCTTCGTATTTCAACAGCATCTGGCTGATTTCAGCCGCCTCGGCCGCTAGCCGCGCCTGCTGGCCTTCGGCTTCGGCCTGAACCCGGCGAATGGTGTTCAACTCGCCCTTGCGCACCAGCCCTTTTTCGAAAAGCGCCTGCTTGGTATCGAACTCTTCCTGAAGGATTTCCGACCGACGCACCATGCTGTCCAACTGCGCCTGGAACCCGCTGGAGCGAATGCGCAGAGCTTCCATGTTGCGTTCCAGCAATGCGATGTCGTTCAGCAGGGTCTTACGGGACAAGTCGAAGGTGATCTTCTGCCCGTCAAGGATGCTCATCACTTCGGTATCATCCGAAGCGGTGATCAGGCTCTGGGAAAATTCCAGCCGTTGTTTTTCACCGTACTCGGCGCTCAGGCGTTCCGACATCGCCTGCAGGCGGATTTTACGAATGAACAATTCGCGCTCATTGGCTTCGGCCGAAGTCTGGTCCAGCGTCATCATCACCTGCCCGGCTTTGACGGACTGACCTTCGACAACCTGGATTTCCTGAATGATTCCGCCTTCCAGGTGCTGAACGATCTTGTTGCGGCCAGTGGCGACAAAGCTGCCCTGCGCAATCACCGCAGCCGCCAGAGGCGCACGGAAGGACCAGACGCCAAAGCCGCCAAAGCACGCAATCAGCAGGACAAATCCGACAACGATCAGACGATTGATCGAGCGCGGAACCTCGGCGTACCAGACCGTCGGATCCTTGGGGTCGTTGTTCACGGGTACCAGTTCATTCATATCGCACCCCCTTACTGCTTCTGAATGCCGGGCGCATTGTTACGCGGCCCGTTCAATTGTTGCAGAACCTGTTCACGATGGCCAAACAGCGCCACCCGGCCATCCGTCAGCAGCATGATCTTGTCGACCACGTTCAGCAGAGTTGGCTTCTGGGTGATCACCACCACGGTGATTTTGCTTTCCTTGGCCTGCTCGATGGCCCGCGCCAGCGCCTTGTCGCCAGCGACATCCAGGTTCGAGTTCGGCTCGTCCAGCACCACCATCCGCGGATTGCCGAAGAAGGCGCGTGCCAGCGCGATGCGCTGTTTCTGACCCCCAGACAGCGGTGAGCCGTCCGCGGCCACCACGGTTTCATAGCCCTGCGGCAGCGTTGCGATCATGTTGTGCACATCGGCCAGAACGGCGGCGTCGTGGATTTGCTCATCCGTCGCGTCCGAGCGCATCCGGCCGATATTGTCCTTGATAGTGCCGGGGAACAGCTGCACGTCCTGCGGCAGGTACCCGATACTTTCGCCAAACTGACGCGGATCCCAGTTGCGGATATCCATCAGGTCAAGGCGGACACTGCCCGATGTCGGCAGAATCGACCCAACCAGCGTTTTACCCAACGTGGTTTTGCCCGCACCGGAATTGCCGATGATTGCCAGCGTCTCGCCCGGATTCAGCGAGAAACTGATCCCGTTCAGCACGACGCGCTTGGTGCCGCCGGGCACGTAAAGCAGGCGTTCCACGTCCAGTCGCCCTTCGGGGCGCGGCAGGCGCAGTTTTTCGAATTGCAGCGCCGAGTTGGACAACAACTGATTGATCCGGCCAAAGGCCCCGCGCGTCAGCAGGAAACTGTTCCACCCTTCGATCGACCCTTCGATCGGAGCAAAAGCACGGCCTGCGATGATCGAGGCGGCGATGACCATGCCGCCGGTAATCTCGCCCTGCAGCGCCAGAAACGCGCCCCAGCCCAGAATGGTGATTTGTGTCAGCAAACGCACCGCCCGGGAAATGGCGGCGAAAATCACGTTCCGGTCCTGCGCCCGAACCTGCCATGTCAAGGATTGCGCGGTGTCACGGCCCCAGATGCGCACGGCCTCGGGGATCATGGCCAGAGCGTTGATGATCTGGCTGTTTCGCGACATCGAATCCAGATGCAGGTTGGCCATGGATTGCGCCTTGTTGGCCTCGGCAAAGGGCTTGGCCGTCATGCGCTGGTTGATGAATGCGATCGTCATCAGCAGCAGGGCCGTGACGATCACGATCATCCCAAGCTGCGGATGCACCAGAAAGATCATCAGGATGAACAAGGGGGCGAAGGGCACATCAAGGAAGGAAATCAACGTGCCCGACGTCAGAAATCCGCGTACTTGTTGAAGATCGCCCAGTGTTTGATATTCACGCCCGCTGCCATGCAGCGAGGCATGCGCCGCCGCACTGAGGATCGGGGCGCCCAGACGGGCGGCAACCTCGACCGCGGTTCGCATCAGCATGAACCGCCGCACCGCGTCAAAGGCCGATTGGAAAATCACCGCCCCGGCGACAATGGCCGTCAGCATGATCAGCGTGTCCAGCGACCGGCTGGTCAGAACACGGTCACTGATCTGGAACAGATAGATCGGAATCGCCAGGATCAGGATGTTCGTCGCGCAGGTCAGAACCAGCACAAAGGCCAGATTGCGATAGATCGCCCGCAACGAGGTGCGCAGCGTTTTGCGAAAATCCTCGGGCGGGGTCCGTTTGTGAAATGTTTGGGGTGGCCCTTTCCCATCGCCGCCACCTGAATTGCTGCGCAGCAATGGTTCATTTGCTTTGGCCTCGATAGTGGTGCCCATGCGATCACCGCCATTCGAGCGCGACGCGGGGGGTATACGGTCGCTCGTCTTGTTGACGGGTTCGGGATCGGGGCTCTCAGCGTCGGCCACCCCAGCGCCGCTGCCCTGTTGGTCACTGTCTTCGGCAGGCTGCGGCTGCTTGCGCCGGGGGGGAGGTCCGGCGCGCAATTGCGGTTCCTCTTTCGCTTGAAGATGAGCTGGTTTTGCTTTCACGGTATTTTCGGCGCTCGCATCGCTTTGGGCGACTGCCTCCCGTTTACCGTCTTGCGGATCACTGATGCGTAATTCTTCGCTAAGGCGTAATCCGGGGGTTTTCTTAGATTTCTTATCAGACTGGCCCGCGCGAGGCGGTTTTGAAACGCCGCCGCCGTTACGATCCAATGGACTGGCGTATCGACTCGGGCGCGACGGAAAAACAATCGACATGTCAAAACTTTCAGGTCACTCGTAACAAACAGGGTTACTACGCTAGCATAGTTTGCAGGCCGTCGTCGATGGCTGCCATCTCAGAGGAGGTCAGAGTAGAGGCGCCGGACTGGTTTTCAGCGTCGCCTGCTGCATCGACCTCTTCCATCAGGATCGCGATCGCTTCGTTGACCAACTCACTGTTTTCCTCTTCCGGGCTGTCGATCAGGCTTGCCTGATGCAACATCACTTCCGAATACTCTTCTTCCTGCGCCATAACGACAGAGTCGACGCCAATTTTGTGCACATTGGCCGAGTTCAGGAGCGCGTTGCCGGCACCCAAGGCAGAAACTTCTTGCCCACCGGGGGTTTCGACATAAACGTCGTCATCGTCCTGCAGCAGGGTCACCTGTTCGATCACGTTGACCTGCAACAGGTCGCCCTCGATCTTGAGAACCCGGATCAGTTCGGTTCCGGCATACATGGGATCGTTCAGCAGTGCATCCTCGAGCGCATCGGAATCGACTTCCTGCATACCGATGGTACTGGCCATGCTCTGGCTCAGCGCTTCGTGGGTGTCTTCACCCTCGGCCGTCAGCGAGACCTGATTCATCACCAGATTGTCTTCTGCATCGGTCGGGCTTGCACCATGAACCACATCACTGTCCATCAAGACGATGGTCTGGTTCACAACATCGATCGAGATCATGTCACCGCCGATGATGATCAGGTCATAGAAAGTGCCAAGCTGAAGGATATCGGTCACGTTTGTCAGGATGTTTTCACCCAACGTATATGCAGTGGACGATGCCGTGATTTCAGTGGAAATCTGATCGATATCCGTGGCGTCGATAACTTGCTTGATAAAGTTCGTCACCAACAGGTCGCCGCTGATCCAGTCGATCATAACAATCGGATCTTCGCCTTCCTCGTCGGCGACATTGTCTTCCAACCAGGGGGCAACACTCGATTCAGAACTGATCTCTGACGCCTGAACCACATGCGTTTCACTCTGGACGCCATCCTCACCTTCGTCGACGTCCACAACAACAGCGACCTGGCTTACCACGGTCAGGTTCACCGAGTTTCCGCCAACCACGATATTGGGTGCGTCAACCCAACCCACAGAGACCGAAACCTCGTTGACGGCCCAATTGCCGCCCGCGACGACGGAATGGCCGTCCTCGAAATCGGGGTCTTCAGACTGATCCCACTCGGCGGGCAACGCCTCGGAAATCTCGTCCTCTTCTTCTTCCTCGATGTCCGCTTTGTGGTGCTCTGGGATCAATTCCAGGAAATCAGGCATTTCATCGACATGCTCGCCGTTCACGATCATGCCCGTGGCGCCCTCGCCTAGGAACTGATGCACCGTGACACCGTCAATTTCGACGTTCACGGGCGTATAAATCTGATCCAGCAAAAGCTCGACCGCTTCGCCGGACTGGTAGTCCATTATATGGATCGACGGGGGTGTCACCGCATGCAGGGACAACGCCACCTGTAGCGTAGCTTGACCCTGTGCCATCAGCGCCTCGACATCGCGGAAGTCCCCTTCGCCCACGGTGTCGTTGTCATTCAGGTGAATTTTCTGGAACGTATACGTAACCGCCGAGCCGATCAGTTCGGTTTCGAAAACCGGCTTCATCACTACGTTCAGCTGCGTCATGCCCGAAAATTGCGCATCGGGGAAATATGCATCCGGGCCGTATTCGGGACCAAAGGACACACTGCTGTCTTCAATCGGGCCAGGTATCGCAGGTGGTGGGGGGACATCGGCTTTCACGCCGGAAAACTTGTAAGGCAACGGGTCGTAATCACCCGGGTCCAGCTTCAAATGTGCTTTAACTTGAATTCGTGTCGGATCTTCCAGGTCTTCAAGTTCCGCTTTCCGTCTCAGAGCAACAAATTCTTCATACTGATCACGCCACCGGGCCTGCTCGGTCGTTAACTCAAATGTTCCAACGAAATGTGCAATCTGTTCCGTAATACTGTCGAGAGACATTTTTGTTTTCCTTTCCCCGCCCCGGCCTGAAATTTCCGGGTTAGGTTCAGTTGGGCCGAGGCCGCCTGGTGCGGCCCCGGCGTTTTCTTGGAAGGGGTAAGAGCCCGCCTGAGCGGGCTCTGTTTCCGCTTATACGTCGGTGTCGTCGCTGGAGTAGCTGGACGACATGTTACCGCCAACCATCGTGGTATCGACATCGTTGCCAAGAACGTTGGCACCCATGACGATCGACTGGTTGAAGGCCGATGTGTCAACTACCGCAGCAGCCGATGCGTGCGACTCGCCGTTCACGATGCCGTCGCCACCGTTGTTCGAGCCCCAGGTTCCAGCGTTGCCACCGGCACCACCAGCGCCCGAGTTCGCGCCCCATGCATCGCCGCCGTCAACAGCGCCGCCAAAGGTGTTGCCCGATTCAGCCATCCCGTGTGCGTTACCGCTGGTTCCGCCGAATGCCTGAGCAGCACCGCCGCCGCCACCGATGCCCGACTCGGATGTGCCTTCAGAATGGCCGTATCCGGTCGAAGTCGCATCGTTGTCCGAGTTGCCGGCACCGCCGTAACCCGAGATCGCCGAGGCCAGGCTGTCTGCGCTTCCGTCAGTGTCCGCTTTCGCGAATACTTCGGAATCTCCGCCGTAACCGGCGTCGTTGTCGGCATCTACAGAACCGGTGCCGGTGGAGTTCGCATCCTGATCGAGTGCGCCACCGCCGCCGCCGACGCCATTAGCCGTCGCCGTACCGGTTCCGTCCGCGTCTGCAGTACCGTCGGTATCGTTGGTTCCACCGTTGCCGGCTTTCGAGTCCGCGTCCTGGTCGTTGCGGGCCGTACCGTCGACATCACCAGCAGTCGGGGTAACAACCGGACCAGTAGCGTCCTGATTGCCTACGCCTTGGGCGTCTGCGTCAGCATCGACGTTACCGCCGTTGCCGTTACCGCCATCGCCGTCACCGCCAGGACCGTCACCGCCGGTACCGGTGCCGCCGCGGCCTTCGCCCGCGTCACCGCCACCTGCGTTGACGTTACCACCATCGTTGGTGTCACTACCGCCGTTGTCGGCATCTGCGTCGCCTTTGTTCAGACCGACCAGACCGTTGAGCTGCTTGTTGGCTGCAACTGCTACGTCAGTTTGGTTGGCATCGCCGGCGTCACCGCCGCCACCGTTGGCGTCGCCGCCATCACCCATGGCACCGCTGCCTTCGCCGCCGTCACCAGAACCACCAGTACCGGTTCCGCCGTCGGTGTCTGTGATACCGCCGGCACCAGCACCCGCGAGGCCGAGACCGATGTTGCCACCCGAAGCGTTTTCATTCCCTTCGGCTTCACTTTCGGCATCGTTTTTGGCCAAGCCAATATTGCCGGCACCGCTGTCGCCGCCATCTGCGCCGTAAGCCGATGAATCGTTGGCAGCAAGTGCTCCGCCTTTGGCAAGAGCAACACTGTCATTGTCACCACCGGTCGACTGACCGCTGTTGCCAGCGCCCGACAGACCCAGACCCAGGCCCAGCGATGCAGCAGTTCCGCCGTCACCACCGGCGCCGTCGACATCCGACACGTCGGACGAACCGCTGTTGCTGGCATCGGATGCGCTGGCCGCATCACCAGAGTCGCCACCGTATCCGTCACCATCGGCGCTTGCGTCAGACTTACCAACGTTCAGACCCAAGGTCGTTGCGTCACCCGAGTCGCCACCGTCTCCGGCATATGCGTCAGCATCGGCATCGCCGGTTTCACCGCCGTCAGCATAGGCCTCACCGCCTTTGGTGAAGGAGAAAGCCTTGCCGCCTTCGGTTGAGCCGCCGTCACCGGAGTTTCCTCCGTCTGCCTGCGATCCGATACCTTCATCTGCATAGGCATGGCCGCCATGGGCGTTACCTGACTGTGTGAAAGTACCACCATCATTCGAAACGCTGGCGCTACCCAGATGGTCATCGTCACTCAACTCAGCCATTTGTTTGTTGATCGACAACATGTCGTTGCCTTCGCCGTCCAGCGAAATGTCCAGGTTCAGGTCGTCGCCCGGATCATAGTCAAAGTCGTTGCCAACAGAGATAACGTCTTCGACAGACCCAACGTTTTGCAGATCGACATCGATCTGATCATCGTCGCGCGGAATCCACTCGCCGCCGCCAAAGTCGATATTGACTTGGTTCGAGTTGTCGTTGTCATTGTCGCCGTTTTTCTGGGCTTGCTTCTGGCCTTGATCCTGACCCTGATCGTTGTTGTTTTTCACGTCGTTGTCGTTCTTGTTGTCAACGTCGTTTGCGTTATCAACGTCGGTCTTCTGACCCTGCAGCTGACCCTGTTGCTGGCCCTGATCCTGGTCATTGCTGTTGTCGTTGTCTTGCTTGTTCACATCAGCATCAATTTCAGCGTGCTTGATATCCACGTCTGCTTTGACCGGAACATATGCCTTGTCGACATTAACTTCGCCGATTGCGGTATTATTATACGGTTGACGTTTAGCCATTTCAAAATTCCACTTTTTAAGCGCACGACCGTCATTCATCTACAAAACGGCTACTGGCGCAGTTGAAACAAAATTTAAGCATTCAAGCGCAACACGCGCATGATGCGGTCTTGTTCAGTGAATTCGTCTCGCACCTCCCTTTCCCGGCTAAGCCGATGTGTTGCCCGCTGAATTGATAAGTCGCGTAAATGCGCGATTCGCAGGCACGTCAGGAAATTCGCTTCCCAAATTGAAGCAGGATCATGGTCGCAGCAGGAAGGCGGCCTGAATAGCTGCCCTAAAGCATTAGACAGGTTATCGAGTTGATTTTAATCGCAAACTTTAGAAGATTATCGGGAAAAGCCGGGCGCAGGCACGAAAATGCGGCGGAAATTCGGCCAATCGGTTAAAACCATATTTTTGCACTACTTTTGCGAGAAGGCCGATGATGGACCTATACAAAAGTTCTAGTCCCTATCGGCAGGACAACACGGAATGTTGATGAAAAATAGACTTTAAGGTATAGTTACTAAGCAATAGCAGTTAATTTACCGTTAATTTACGCTCCGCGTTTTGTTTACGATTTCGCCACAGATTTGGTGGCGTGTGTTTATAGGGGGAAGTTATGAGCAATCCGTTGCAGGATAGTGTTGCCCAAATAAATGTTTGTTCCGAGGATTTTTCGATTAACTTCATCGGCAAAGAACTCTTCTATTCCAATCAAACTCTACGAAGTGTTCAGTCGGAGTTCGGCGTGTCCGCGCACCGCTATGAAGACGTCGCCGATCTGAAAGCGACAGCTGAGCCGGGATCGCTTGCTGGCACGGTGGTGGTGGTTGATCAGATCATGCTGGATGATCTGCTTGCCCGTCCGAGCGCCTATACCGAGGCCGCCGGGACAGGCTGCCTTGCTTTTGCATACCGCAAAGAAGACGCCGCACGGACTTTGTTCGAGGCCTGGGACCGAGCCCAGTTCGGAGATATCGGATACCTGCCGATGAACGTTGCGCCGGATGTGTGGCGCTCGATCCTGCGACTGCTGATGCATGAAGAGCTTTACCTGCCCAGCTTTTTGGCCGATTGCGTCTCTGCGCCCCGCCGCCCTCACAGCAAACCCCGCCTGCTGAACGAAAGCCGCGCAGAGCCGACATCGAAGGCAAGGGAACCTCATCCGGTTTATTCGCGGCTGACGCGACGGGAAAAGCAGGTACTGCAATTGGTTTCGAAAGGTCAAAGCAACAAGATCATCGCGGCGAACCTCGGCATTACCGAACACACGGTAAAGCTGCACATGCACAATGTTGCGGGCAAGATTGGTGTCAGCAACAGAACGGCGGCTGCGCAGTTCTATTTCGAAGTGACTGCAGATCAAACGCACGGCCAGACCGTTGACTGAAACACTGGAATCCCGTTTTGACCGCCTGATCTTGCTGGTCGGCAAGTTGAATTACATGTGGACCAACACTGAAAGCCTGTTGATCCACCTGATTGCCGGCCTGAGTGGCACCAACAAGGATATCGCGGTCATCATCTTCCTGACCCTCAACACCACACGCGCCCGGATCGATCTGGTCGAACGTCTTGCCAAGATGGAAGGTCGACCAGCCGAAATCCGCGATCCGATCCTGGAGCACACCCAGCGACTGAGCAAACTGTCCTTTATCCGCAACAGGTACAATCACTGCATCTACTCGTTCGATGCCAACAGCGGAAACCCCAAGACCATCCTGATGCGGATTGCGGATCGAAAGACAGACATAAAACTTGGGCGCGAAGACACCGTTGACGAGAAGGCCATTCAGGAGATCGAGGACATTGTCGCGCAGCTCTCGACCGCGAACCGCGACATCTGGCGCCTGATCACTCAGTTGGGTTTCCCTGTTTGACGGGGTGAGTGGTGCGGATGGCGGGGATCGAACCCGCAAGTCCTAGGACGAGGGATTTTAAGTCCCTTGCGTTTACCAGTTTCGCCACATCCGCGCGTCACCGAGACCTCGGGGCCAGTGACATCTGAAACCTCTTACTGCCAACCAAACTGATTGAAAAGCCGCTAAGTGGGCCTTTGCAAAGGGAACCGATAGAACCTTCCTGCCAACCGGGTCGGCATTCGCCTTTGCCCGTCCTTTCACACAGAAGGGAAAGTGGGTTCGTTTCAGATTTCACAGTGCTGATTTGACGATCTTCACCGCCCTTGCGTATGGCAATTTTCACAAAAACCCGCCGGTCACCAACGCCAGCATCCATTCACATCAGTCTCTTGAAAAGTGGTGCCCCCACACGGCACCATATACCTATTCTGAGAAATTCCAGAAAGTTCCGTTATTGCCTTTGCGTTTATATTTTTCAATCACTTACCAAGCTAAAATAATTCTCTATTGTGCCGCATTGTTCCGAGGTATACCAAATATAGAAATGGGGCTGAAAATGGGGCCAGAGCGTGAGGGAATCGAACAAGCTCAGTGCGATGCAGATCAAATCCGCACCCGAGGGCAAGTATGGAGACGGCGGCGGGCTGTATCTTCACAAGCGCGACGTGACGCGCGGCAAGTGGCTTTTTTTCTTCACGATCGGCGGGCGGCGCCGGGAAATGGGCTTGGGCACCTACCCCGATACATCCCTTAAATCGGCCCGAGAGGCCGCCCAAAAATGGCGCGCTGTGGTTCAGGAGGGATTGGACCCGATCAAGCAACGCGAGAAAGAAAAGCGCGAGGCGCTGCGCAATCTGCACATCCTCAAAGACATTGCCCACGACACGTTCGAAACCCGCAAGGCCGAGCTCAAGGGCGATGGAAAGGCTGGGCGGTGGTTCTCTCCCCTTGAACTTCACATCCTGCCACGCCTCGGGCACCTGCCCGTCTCTGACATAGACCAGATCGACATACGCGACACTCTCAAGCCCATTTGGCATTCCAAAGCAGCGACAGCCAAAAAGGCGCTGAACCGCCTGAGCTTGTGTATGAAGCACGCGGCCGCACTTGGCCTTGATGTCGACCTGCAAGCCACTGACAAAGCCCGTGCGCTCTTGGGCCAGCAGCGCCACAAGGAAGAGCATATCTCCGCCCTGCCCTGGCAAGAGGTCCCGGCCTTCTATTCCAGCCTCGATGCGCAGATCTCAACCCATCTTGCCTTGCGCATGTTAATCCTGACGGCGGTTCGATCACACCCAATTCGCTACATGCAAGAAGACCAGATTGACGGTGATGTCTGGACAATCCCGGCGGAGGACATGAAGGGCCGCAAGGGCGCCACTGAGGAATTCAGGGTGCCTTTGTCGATCGAGGCCCTGTCCATACTGGAACAAGCCCGCAAAACGGCGCGTGACGGTTTTCTGTTCCCCAGCCCACGGCGAGGTGTGATCTCGGACATGACCATGTCGTCGCTGATGAAACGCCGGGGCATGGAGGCCCGGCCGCACGGGTTCCGATCCAGTTTCAGGGATTGGGTGGCGGAGACCACGAACACGCCGCACGAGGTCGCAGAGACGTGCCTGAGCCACGTGGTGGGCGGGTCAGTCGAGCGCGCCTACCGCCGGACTGATCACCTAGATCAGCGCCGCGTCCTGATGCAGCGGTGGGCGGATTTCGTGACCAAGAAACAAGCTGAAATTGTGAGGATTGGCTGATGTTTGCACCGGAAGGATTCTACTCATTCCTGAAGTTGAAGCTATTTATCCGGGCTTCACTCTTGGAGCAGTGTTTAAAACACCCAGAAGAGGGCGAAATCAAAAATCGCTGTTCATCACATGTGCTAGATGTCGCTGCTAACTTGGTAACTTACTTGGCCGTAACGTCGGTGGAACTTCCAATTGTATTGCTCGTAGGAGAACGAGAACCATTCATTAAGCTCCCGAGAACTCTTACAAGGCCTCCAGTTTGGATGTCTTTAAAGGAGGATATGCCAAACGGAAGAAGCCGACATTTCATCTCTTTTTTGGAGATGTTTAGACAAGGTGAATTGGCCAAGGCAATATCGCAAGACGAGTTTGAAAATCCCGTTATTAGTATCGGTCGCGCTTCTGAAGTGGCAATAAACTATGTCACAGGATGCATCGACGTCTCCTTGCTAAAATCATCTGTTGAAATTGAAGATATCAGGATCAGATTAGGATATGCGGAAACCGACGCGGCACGAGCAGCGGCCTCCATGACTGGTGTGCCGATCAGTGAAGATCACACCTTTCTACGATCTCATCCATCATCTAGGGGCAGCAAAACCCCAAGCACTCTGCAGAGTTTAGAGAGATTGAATGGATATCCCGTCCTACTTCGCGAGGAAGACTTTAACAAGGTGTTGGAGTGGTTGGGATTAGACGCCAAAAAGCACCTCAGCGACACAGTCAAAGAATTGGATCCCTTCGAGCTCATTCTACGCGAATATGAAGCACACCGATCGACGAAGGATGAGATCAAAGATCGGCTTTTCCCAGAAATGAGTGGCCGCGAATTTGGCCACCATTGGTGGCTAGCGGGCCAATACAATCCCGAAATTCAGAGCCCAGGTCGTAAATCATGACGTGATATCTGTCGATCCCGACAGGATTGGAGCGAAGACTCACAAGAATCTGACTGTATTGGCGTGTTTCCTTGCTATTTCCCCTACACGAATACCACCTAAATTTCAGATATCATGCAGTCTTTTTAACTAGGATATTTCCATCACAATTCCCGCATAGTCCAACTCTATGCAGGAGGCACCGACAATGTTGGAAAAGCACTACCGCCGCACCGAGGTCGAGCAAATCACTGGTCTCAGCCGCTCAACAATTTACGATCTCATGTCCAAAGGCGACTTTCCCCGCCCTGTTCGCCTTGGCAGCAAGATTGTTGCCTGGCCAGAAAGCAAACTGTCCGAATGGCTTGAGCAGCGACCCGCTGCCTAAAGAGAAACCCGCACCTGACAGGCAGGCGCGGGCGAAAAAGCTTAGGGGCTTAGGACATCCCAATCATAGGGCCGCACACCACCCCAACGTTGTCGAAATTGGAAAGTTCGGGAGGGGCTGAGAATGGTCAGTTTGCAGTCGATCCCTAGCGCGCCACTCCGAACGTTCCACCTGCCGAACACCACGCGCCAATTCTTCTCTGCTGCCATCACCACTCACCACCGAAAGGGCAGACTAATGACAGACTATCCACCACTGGACAAATGGCGCTTAGACGCGCTGCTGAACGGACCAGAGAAGATCTGGGGCGTAAAGGCAATCGCGGAGTTCCTCGGCGTATCCGAGTCCAAGGTTCGACGCATGGCCAAGCGGCCTACCGTGCCGATCTACCGGCCAGCGGGAATGTACTTTGCATTCAGATCAGAACTTACCGACTGGCTCAGGAGCAAATGACCATGGCACAGGACCACAAAATCGCATCGTTCGTTGTCATCAACGGCAAGCCCAACACAGCAGGCAATCGGCATCTGGCTGTGTTCGACATTCTGACAGCAGGCCTGCGCATCTGCGGTTGCACGTTGCACATGAACGCAGACGGCATCGCATTCAGCCATGGACCACGAGGCAAGCACCACTCGGGTGCAGCAGTCCGGGTACAGTTCGAAGACCCCGCCGTTTCGCGTGCCATCACACGCATCGCAGCGAACGCCTTCACGGTTCTGACTGGTGAAGAACTCGAACTCGAGTGAACCCGGGGGTGCCTGAGAACTTTTAGGCGCCCTTGGGAACCGGCGGAGGGAGGCGCGCGCGAGATTTTTGGGAATCTGGATTTTTTGGATGAACCGAAATGACCGGGTTTGACCACTTTTGACCAGTTTTAGCAACTATCGCGGCTGAATCGAGCGTCGGATAAAGGTTTCATGAAATGGCCATTCCGACGCAAAGCCCCCACTGAGGCAAAATCACTCGCCAGTCCCGAGGATTGGCTGAATGAGATTTTCGGCGTTTCGCCTGTTGCATCGGGCGTTTCACTCTCAGCAGAATCCGCGCTTTGTGTTCCCGCGGTGAACTCGGCGATCCGGGTTATTTCCGAAGCCGCTGCCAGCTTGGACATCGCGGTTAAATCACCGGATGAGAAAACGACATTCGACAGTGACCCCGCTCTGCAGCTTCTGACCGGCGAGGCCAACGAGTGGACGTCAGGCTACGAGGTAACCAGAGATCTGGTGATTGACGCGCTGCGGTACGATCAGGGCGGGCTCGCATGGGTGAACCGGGTCAACGGTACGCCGCAAGAAATCATCCACTACAAGCCCGGCGTGATCACGGTCGAATATATTCAGGACACTCGGGAACCTGTTTACAGGATCAACAACCGCGTTGAGCCAGCCGCCAACATCATCCACTTGCGCAGCCCGTTCGGACGCGCCCCGCTGACGCTGGCACGCGAAGCGATCGGGGTTGCATTCGTCATGGAACGCCACGCGGCCCGCCTGTTTGGTCGCGGTGCCCGGCCTTCAGGTGCACTCACCTTTCCGAAAGACATGGGCGAAGACGCCGTCAAAAAATCCCGAGCTGCGTGGAGAGCCACCCACGAAGGAGACGACGCCGGTGGCCGAACGGCAGTTCTGTATGACGGCGCGACGTTCACGCCCTTTACGCTGAACTCGACCGACGCCCAATTCCTCGAAAATCGCAAGTTTCAAATTCTCGAAATCGCCCGCGCGTTCCGGGTTCCGCCGAGCATGTTGTTCGAACTGGACCGGGCAACGTGGTCGAATACCGAACAAATGGGCCGCGAGTTTCTGGTTTATTGCTTGGAACCTTGGCTGAAGGCGCTGGAATCCGCGCTGCGCCGGGGCTTGTTCCTGCCGGATGAGCGTAAGAGCCGCGTGATCCGTTTTGACCGCGATGACCTGACCCGCGCCGATCTTAACACCCGCGCCACCGTTATCAGCAGCCTGATCAGCAGCCGCGTTATCAATCCGAACGAAGGCCGCAAATGGCTAGGGATGCTGCCCTACGAGGGCGGTGGGGAATTCGCCAATCCGCACATCACCACGGAAACAGAGACGTCCATCGAGCCGGAGGAAGAGACCGCAGATGCAGTTGAATGAGATCATCGCAGACGCGCAGGATCAGGATCGAGGCCGGGAATTGGAGCTATCCGATCCCGTCACCGGCAAGCCAACCGGGATCAAGTTGCGGATCGCAGGCCCGGACAGCGCCACACAGAACCGCGCCAAGCTGGTTCTGGCCGACAGCATGGCCATGGTTGCGGGGCCTGATGGTCGGGTCTCTGCAGAACAACGCGAACGTCTGCGTATCGAATGCCTCGCAGCCTGTGTTCTGGGCTGGGAAATCCAAGAAGACGATGAACAGGTTCCCTTCTCTCAGGCAAATGTTGTTCGCCTCCTGGCTGCATCGAATTGGGTACAGGCTCAGGTCGACAGCTTCGCCTCTGACCGCGCAGCGTTCCGGAGGGCGAACTGATGGAGCGCGCATTTGTTGAGACGAAAATTCTGGCGCAGGACGATGGCTCAATTTCCGGTCTGGCATGGAAGTTTGGGCAAGGTGATCGGATCGGGGATTGGATCGAACCCGGCGCCTTCAAATCCGCTTCTCTGCCGATCCCCATGTTGTTTGGCCACGACCAGAACGACCCGGTGGGCGCATGGAACGAGGCCACTGAAACCGATGAAGGGTTGCAGGTCAAAGGCAGCCTGCTGGTCGATGACCTTCCCCGCGCCCGAGAGGTGCGCGCGCTGGTGAAATCCGGTGCTGTCCGCGGCATTTCCATCGGCTTTGTCACCAAGGATGCAATCGCCCGCAAGGGCGGTGGCCGCACCATCAAATCGCTTGAGCTTCTGGAAGCTTCACTCGTGACCCTGCCGATGCACCCCGGCGCACAGGTCACATCCGCAAAATCCGCAATTCAGGCCTTGCGCCTTGCTGAAACAATCAACCGCGCCACGGCGCTGATCGCAAAGAGGTAGATATGAAACACACGCGATTGAAAGACCTGCGCGGGGCAACCGCGTTGACCCTGAAGGGCGACGATGACGATCCAACCGATATCGTCACCAAAGCCCTGGAAGACCTGACCAAGACGTTCAACGACCGGATGGGCGAGATCGAGGAAAAGGCCGACAACACCAAGATTGTCGAACGTCTGGACAAGCTGGAGGCCAAAGCCAACCGGCCGGACGGCGGCGATAAGAAGGATGAGCCCTCGGTCGAGCGCAAAGCCTTCGCCACTTATCTGCGTCTTGGCAACAACACCCCTGCAGAAGACCTGAAGGCTCTAACTGTATCCGACGATCCGGGCGCGGGCTATCTGGCCCCGGCGGAAATGTCGTCCGAGTTCATCCGGGATTTGGTTGAGTTCTCGCCTGTTCGCAGCATCGCCAGCGTTCGCCAGACCGGCGCACCCTCGGTGAAATACCCCAAACGCACCGGCATCACGAACGCCAAATGGGGTGGTGAAAACCAGGAATCGGAATCGTCCGAACCCGCATTCGGCCAGGAAGAACTGACCCTGAAAGAACTGACCACGCATGTCGATATCAGCAATCTGCTTTTGTCTGACTCCGCAGGTCAGGCAGAGTCGGAGGTTCGCTTGGCGCTGGCTGAGGATTTCGGCCAGAAAGAGGGGCTGGCATTCGTGAACGGCGACGGGGTTCTGCAGCCTGAGGGCTTCATGACCAACGGCGATATTGCCGAACACGTCAACGGCCACGCGACGAATGTTGACCCGGATCAGATGATCAAGCTGCTCTACGCTCTGCCCGCGATGTACCGCAACAATGGCACTTGGGTGATGAACGGCACCACATTGGGCGTGATCCGCACCTTGAAAGACGGTGACGGTCGGATGCTCTGGCAACCGAGCTTCCAAGCCGGTCAGCCCGAAACCATTCTGGGCCGTCCGGTGGTGGAAATGGTCGACATGCCGGATGTCGAATCCGGGGCCTTCCCGATCATGTACGGCGATTTTAGCGGCTACCGCATCGTTGATCGCTTGGCGATGAGCACCCTGGTCAACCCGTATTCGCGGGCAACCGAGGGGATCACCCGCATTCACGCCACCCGCCGCGTTACTGGCGGCGTCTTGCAAGCGGCCAAGTTCCGCAAGCTGAAAATGTCCACATCGTAAGGGAGGCAGATATGCGAGACCTATACCACAACATTCGCGCGGTGGCGGCACTGTCCCCCGCCGTTCAATCGGCCACCGTCAACGGGGCCGCGATCGACCTGAAGGACGCCAATCGCGCGGCTTTCATCCTGAATACGGGGGCCGTCGCCGGGGCCGGTGATTTCAGCGCCAAGATTCAGGAAAGCGACACCACCACGTCCGGGGACTTCACCGACGTGGCGGCGGACCACTTCGACACCGACGCCCCGGCCACTCTGGCAGCGGATTCCACCTATCGGATCGGCTATCGCGGTCACAAGCGCTATGCGCGGATCGTGCTGACCAAAGCGAGTGGTACCAGCATTGCAGCGGGCGCCTCGGCTGTCCTGAGCGATCTGCGCAGCCGCCCGGAGGCATAACAGTGCAATGCCTCGGAAACCCCCACGCATTTGCGGTTGCGGCCATCGTGTCTCGTTGATGGTATTCGGTGCGTCTACTTCGACAATGCCAATACTCTTAACTCAGCATCATTTGCGTCTGTCCTGACGGCTGAGGTTTATGCCGCTCGCATCTTGGGCGTATCGAAGATGCTCCGCGTTCCTGTGCAGGTTCAGTGGGTCGGCTCGGGCAACAACACCGAATTGTCGGGCGAGTTGTTCCGCCGCACGGTGGACATTCGCATGGACGCGAAGATGGCCAACCCCGAGGATCGGGACGTGGCGCAATTCCGCATCAAGGATTTGAAATCGTGGGTGCGAGAGCATCAGGCAGAACAAGTTCGCGCGGCCCTGACGATCATTCAATATTGGGTCAATCTTGGGATGCCGTTGGGCGCGGGTTCGAAGGCGTCTTATGAGGCATGGGCGGCGAAAATGTCGGGATTGTTCGATGCAATTGGCGTGGGCGGGTTTCTCGCAACTCCCACGGAACGTCGCCCCGAAGACCCCGAGGAAGAAGTCGCACGAGAATTGTTCATCGCAATGGATCGGGCGCACCGTGGGCGTGTCGATCCGTCGGGAGATCGGAACGAGTATGGCGAACCTGTACGTCGTGCCGATTGGTCTAAAGCCGTTCGGGCGGGCGACGTGGTTGATCTCGTGCAGGCGCTGAATATCGACTTTGATTTCGGGTTCAAAGACGAGCGGAAGGCGATGGGAGCGTTTTTGAATAGGTTCAACGGGCGCGTTTCCTGCCATCAGTCTTTCCGAGGCACGGGAGAAAGCAATCGCGCTTGAGAAAGAGGCCATGGAAGGCGTCGACCGCAAGGCCGAGCAAATCCGCAATACAACGGTCGCCACAGTTTTGGACGCTTACAAGACACTTCATCTCGACAACCTAAAATCCGGCGTTGAACGCTACCGCCAGCTACAGACCGCATTGGCTGATCATTCGAACAAACCGATTTCCAAGCTGACCCGGCGCGACATGCAGGCTTTCATTGACGCAACCGCAGCACATGCTCCGATCCATGCAAACCGGTACAAGGCGGCATTGAGTGCATTCGGCAAGTTCGCATGGCAGCGGTCATATACGGATGAAAACATCGGCGCTGGTTTGTCAAACGCAGTGCGGGAAAAACCACGCGACCGGGTTCTGACGCTGGACGAAATCCGTGCCATTTATGACGCCGCCGAGTTCCTTAGCCCCCTGTGGACACCGATAGTTCGCCTGCTCATCCTAACCGCGCAACGCCGCTCGGACATTGCGCACCTACGCTGGTCGGAGGTCGAACTGGAGAAGCAGCGCTTCACCCTGCCTGCTGTTCGCACCAAATCAGGACGCGCCCATATCGTTCACCTGTCAGAGGCCGCACTGGCGGAATTGCCCGAGCAAGGCGAATGGGATTTGCTTTTCACGACCACAGGCCACAGCCCGGTCTCCGGGTTCAGCAAGATTAAACGAGAATTGGACAAACTTCTGCCTGACCTTGAACCTTGGCGGTTTCATGATTTCCGCACATCGTTTGCTACTGTCATGGCGGAATCCGGGGCCAACGAAGGTGTGGTGGATCGTATCCTTAATCACGCAGCCACAGGGTCAGCAGCATCCGCGGTCGCGCGGGTCTACAATATGTCCAGTCAATTGCCCCAGCGCGCCAAGGTGCTGAATGACTGGGCCGCGTTGGTCAAGCAGCGGGAAACCAATGTTGTGAGGTTAGCGGTATGACGGATAAGTTCAAAGACGCTGAAAAGTGGGTCGTGGACCAATTAAAGCGTTTGTACCCGGCTGAAACCAACCCAACAGTAATTGAAGTAACGCGGGTTCCTGCAACAGTCGAAGAACGAGCGCTGTATACTGAGAAAGGGAGCGAAAAGGAATGGCCATTTGCTCAAAAGGTCGTACCACCTGAAATCCCGGCAATTCGTTCGGATGATGCCGTATTACTTCGCAAATCAGGCTACCCAGCAATCCCAGACCAAGTTCAAGCATACAATGACTATTGTGCTCTTGATGCCGATAAACAGCGAGATCTAATACTGCGGTTACTGGAAACCGCTAAAGATGAGCAAAATCAAGCTGCGTGGGACGCTGCGTCGGACCTTATCGCTCGAATGACTGAAAACTTCAACGATTGGGGTGTCGAGCATCCGCATTACCGCGATCTAAAATTCGTGCGAGATCACCATCACCCACGTCCAAAACCGGGAAAACGGCGATCCAAACCAACTGCAGATCAGCGCAAAGCTCTTATTATACATTTAGTTACAACCTTAATCAGAAAGTTTGACGTCCAAGCATCGCACAACCCCGCAAACAATCACGATTGTGCATGCGCAATAGTCGCCCGCGCTTGTGCAGCTCATTTCCAAGACAAACTGTTCACCGAAACTGCCGCTCACACAGCCTACTACCGCAGTCGAAAACCTTCATTTCACTGTTTCTGAGATGCTTCCCGCCCATAGTGAGCTTTAACTTCGGTCAAAGGGTATAGCCCCTTCAAGCCCAAAGCGGACAGGTTCTTGCGGCACCTTGGGCGGGAATCTAGCCGATGCTGCAATAGCGATAATAGTGACTACAACTGGTCGAACATCCTTTTGCATCCACTTCGCACGGTCTAAGGTTGCGTGATTGAATTTTGGCGCACCACACCCTCCAATAAGGTTTTGAGATAGTTGGTGTAGATTGAACCAAGGAATTTTATATGGCCCGCATCCGAAAGCTAGAAGTCTACAATTTTAGAAGTATCCGGAAGCTTGTTTGGATTCCTTCACCAAACATGAATTGTTTAGTCGGCCCCGGTGATAGCGGGAAGTCCACTGTTTTGGATGCAATCGATTGGTGTATGGGTGCTCGACGCAACCTCCCGGTCACGGATGCAGACTTTCACAATATGTCCGTTGATGATGAAATTGTTATACGAGCAACTGTTGGTGACCTTCATGACGGACTAAAAACACTTGATATTTATGGCCCCTATTTATTAGGTCTGAACAAAGAGGGAAATGTCGAAGACGAACCTTCGGAAGGTTCGGAGACAGTTCTTACAATCCAGCTTACAATCGGCGACGACTTGGAACCGCAATGGCATTTGAAATCTGCCCGTGCAGAAGCTCAAGGTCTAACCAGAGGCCTTACATGGGGCGACAGGGTTAACATCGCACCAAGCCGTATAGGCGTTTTTGCAAACCAACATCTTGGATGGCAGCGTGGATCAATTTTGAATGCGTTGACCGAGGAAAAGGCGGACGCATCTGCGGCGCTGGCTGAAGCTGCCCGGCAGGCTCGAAGTAGCTTTGGAGACACTGCAGGTGATCAACTCGAAGATACCTTGACTATCATTTCTGACGCCGCTCAAGCGCTTGGTGTTGACGTCGGCAACAACGTCCGTGCGATGCTCGATGCTCACTCAGTGAATTTTTCAGGAAGTACTATTTCGCTTCACAGCTCGGAAGGCGTTCCACTCAGGAAACTAGGGCTTGGATCAAGCCGGTTGCTTGTCGCCGGGCTTCAAAACCGGGTGGCGGAATCGGCTTCAATTGCACTAGTCGATGAAGTTGAAATAGGGTTAGAACCGCATCGAATTTCAAAGTTTCTGCTAGAACTTGGATCGAAGGATGTAGAGACGTCGTTCCAGATATTTATGACTACCCACTCACCCGTTGTTTTGCGGGAGTTGACCGGATCACAGCTCTACATATTAAGAAGTGCAGCCGAGCATTCTGTTGTTCAGGCGGGCATCGATGATGCAATTCAAGGTACGCTTCGCACCGCGTCAGAAGCTTTTCTCGGGACCAATGTACTGGTTTGCGAGGGCGCCACGGAAGTCGGATTGGTTCGCGGAATTGATCGCTATCGAGCGGAAAACGGACTTTCGACATTTACGGCAGCGGGCGGTGTATTGGTCGATGCCGGTGGCGTAAATAAAGTCTATCGTGCGGCCTCTTCTTTTCAAGCGCTAGGTTACAAGGTCGCGACTTTAAGGGATGATGACGTCCAACCCAAAGAAAAGGATGAAACAGATTTTATCAACGCGGGTGGAGAAGTCTTCAAGTGGACAACAGGTTGGGCAATCGAGGCTGAGCTTTTTGACTGCGTTAGTGATGACGCTGTTCTGAAATTATGGGCATATGCTACGAAACTACACGGACACCAGCGAGTATTAGATCACTTAAGGACCGCGTGCAAAGGAACTGTCGATCCCCAAAGCTGGTTCAACGACATTACCGAAAGAAAGCGGGAACAGTTGGCTGCAGCGGCGGGGAGCGGCTCTTGGTTCAAACGGATATCCCACATGGAGGAAGTGGCTTATTCAATTATCGGTCCAGATTTGGATGACTGCGTACAGCCCGAGATGTCAGAGCTATTAGACGAAATTCTTAAGTGGTCAGGGGCCACGAATGGCTGATGTCAATCTGTTAACTATAGAGCGTGGCATGGTGATCGCCCCTGCAGGGTGCGGAAAGACTCAGCTAATTGTGGAGGCACTGCGTAGCAACCAATCCGAAAAACCTATTTTGGTTCTAACCCACACGAACGCTGGGGTAGCAGCCCTGCGACAGAGATTGGCTAAAGAGAAGTTGCCGACTGGTGGTTACAAACTGGCGACGATTGATGGTTGGGCACTAAGGTTGGTCTCTACGTTTCCAGCACGTTCAGGGTATGACGGAGGCGCAAATCCTAAAAAACCCAACTATCTTAAGATCAGGAAGGCCGCATGGGGTCTTCTCAAAGCAAACCACATAACTGATGTGCTTCAAGCAAGTTATTCGCGCATCTTGGTTGATGAGTATCAGGACTGCTCCCACAACCAGCACGCTTTAATTTTTTTTGCGGCGAAGCATTTGCCCTGCTGTGTTTTGGCCGATCCGATGCAAGCAATATTCGGTTTCGGGAATGACCCGCTTGCTGATTGGGATAAGCATGTTTCCAAACACTTCCCCAAAGTTTCTGAGCTAGATAGCCCATGGAGGTGGCGAAATGCCGGAAACGAAGAGCTTGGGCAGTGGCTTTTATCTGTGCGAAAATCATTGCTTGCAGGTGAGCCGGTTGATTTGGCAACAGCCCCCAAATCAGTCAATTGGGTAGAATTGGATGGAGATGATGATCATTCAAAACTTGTTGCTGCAGCCCGATGTTCTCACAAAGAAACAAAGGAAACTTCGCTTGTAATTGGTGACAGCAAATCAGCTGCAAGCCGCTATAGGATTGCCAAAAATGTTCCCGGTATTGTCGCAGTTGAACCCGTTGATCTTAAGGACCTCATCACCTTTGCTAGTGGACTAGATTTGTCTGATGGGTATTCCGTTGGTGAGACCCTTGACCTTGCAGAGAGCCTGATAACAAACATTGGTTCCCAAGGTGTCCAGAAGCGCATGAAGTCCATTAAGAGCGGCAGGGCAAGAACGGATCCAAGTGAGCTAGAGCAGCTTGCTTTAGAGGTTGAGAAAGCACCTACTTTTTCTGGGTTGGCCAGTATCTTGTCTTGCTGTTCGGCCCAAATCGGATCGCGTTGTTATCGGCCAGGTGTCTTGCGTGCAACGCTTCGTGCGCTGTCATTGGTTCAATCAAACTCGGATTTGACCTTTATCGAGGCTGCGCTTCAAGTTCGCGAAGAAAACCGTGCAGTGGGACGTCAGCTCCCCTTGGCCGCTATTGGCTCAACTTTACTATTGAAGGGGTTGGAGGCAGATCACGCTATTGTACTAAACGCCGATACGCTCGATGCTCGAAACCTTTACGTCGCTATGACACGTGGAGCAAAAACACTATCTGTTTGTTCAAAAAGTATGCGGCTCATTTCTAAGTGAAAGCAGTCAAAGTCGGCTTTCAAGAAGCTGCGCCGCTGCGAATAAAGAATGGCTGAATCCTAGCGTCCATCGAACCATAGTATTTCGCCTAGACAATGTTGCCTCGGTCAACTGTGGAAACCGTTATCCTGTGTGAAATTTGGGAACCACCCCATGTTTCACACGCGCCTGCTAGTCGGTTCACATACTTTGATTAAGCACACAAATTTAGGATGACAAAATGGACGAGATTAGGCTTCTCCGGCGTCAGCAGGTTGTCGATTTGACGGGACTGTCAGTCTCGACCCTGTACGCCAAAATCCGAAACAATGAGTTTCCCAAACCACTCAAGACTAGCGCCAACACTGTGGCTTGGCGCTTCTCAGATGTTGCAAACTGGGTGCGGTCACTTCAAGTAGCAGATCGCTGACATGATTGCGGCGAATGAAGCGAAGCAGTAACTGCACAACTACGGAAGTTTGGTTATCCGGCGTTTAACCCAATGGATACGCTGGATTTCTACTCGCTGACAAATGATCAGCGGGCCTATTACAAACTACCCATAAAAATCAAAGGGGTAATCTGACCTGCCGCTTCCAAGCAGACATATGTCAGACAAAATCCCGTTTTCGACACGGAATGAGGCAGAAGTCATGCTGCGATTGACCACACCATTTGATGCTTCCGCAGTGGCCCCCATATCAACCGCAGCGTTGCGCTTTGCAATGGTCCCACCTGAAATGAAAGCCAGCCGCAGTTGGTTGGTATCCACAGGCGGGAAGAAGAAACCGTTCCCCGTCCGCAATGGCAAAGTCATCGTTGATAACGCCGACACCGGGGCGAGATGGAAAAACCCGGATTACCTATGCTCATTTGAAGAAGTGCTTGAAGCGGTCGAGCACGATCCCAGCCTGAACCTCATGTTCGTTCTAGGCGTCGGCAATGATTTCATCTGCCTTGACCTTGATCCCATGGAAAAGGTCGCACCTAGCTTCGTGCCGATGGCCACAAGGCTCCGCGAAGCGCTGGCGACGGCGCTTGGTGGCTTCACCTATTGTGAGCGGTCAATCTCTGGACGCGGGTTGCACTATATTGGTCGCGGCCCTGATGTGCAGCACCATAAAGAAAAGCTGCCCGTCCGGGATGTGGAATTGGATTTGCTTTTCACCAGCTGCCTTTTGATCACTGGCAACGCGGTCGATGATTGCACCGACACCCCAGACATTAGCGAGGCAGCAAACAACCTGTTGCGCGACTTCGCCAAGAAGCCGGTGGCGCGGCAAACTGTGGACACCAAGATCACCCCTTATGTCAGCAGCGAGGCGCGATTGCGGGCGATAGTCGGCAACGGCATCCATGGTCGCGCTTTCCGCACTGGTGAGTGCAGTGACGTTTCACAGGCCCGTATCGGTATCATTCACACATTGGCCGAGTTCTGCACAGATGAGCGACGAGCCTACAGCGTGCTGACGAACAGTCCACTTATGCAGATAGATGACGGTCGGGGCGAAACTCGTTTGGCCAAGATGGAGCGTTTATGGCCCGAAGACTGGAGGGCTGCGCTGGCTACCACAGAGACAAACCGTAGACAGCGCGCATTGTCCGAAGGTCAGGATGGAGTGGTCGGTGACTTGACCCGTGAATGCCTGTCAGAACAGAGCGACTACGTGAATTACCGCGTTCAGCACCATGCCCTTTCCCTTCTGCAACAAGCCGTTATGCGGCGACACTGTGACACTGAAGCGTTGGCCCCGGTTGTTGGCTATCTCGAACGAGGTGTCCGCGACTTGGGCGAAGTACGGGACGTATTTGAGAAACGGGATAAACAGCGGGCAGTCGAGCGATTGCTGGAAATCCAGTTGGCATTTGAAGCCTTCGGAGATGACTTTCCCGAGTCCGCTGAAATGAACCGGTACATGAAGGCTATGGTACTTGAAGAAGCGCAGATAGACCGTCGAAATGTGTTCCGTAAATACAAGGAAACGTACCACATCATCGAGAACTATGGCGGTAAGAAAATGGTATTTCTCAACCAGCCGGATGGGTTCACAGGGGCATATGCCTGCTGGACAGAACCCGAGTTTGTCCGTGCCCGCCGCCAAGACAAAGTGCTATCTGGCTGGGATGAAAACGGCGCGCCTATCATTGGTTCAGCCGCTCAAACTTGGTTAGATTCCCCAATGTCACCCCGTTATTTCAAAAGGGAAATGTGCTACGGGGTGACGGAGCGGGTTGTAATGCGGCCCGAGGGGCGTGTTCTGAATACATTTGAGGGGTGGAGCACTCAGCCAGTCGCAGGACAATGGCCTGCTATCCACTATCTGATCCGAGATATTGTTTGCGCCGGTAATGATACATGCGAGGCTTACGTTCTCGACTACCTTGCCCACATGGTGCAACAGCCATCGGACTTGCCCGGAACAGCCCTTATCTTGCAAAGCGAAGAACAGGGCACCGGGAAATCGACCTTCGTGGAAATTCTGCGAGAGTTGTTTGGCCCGAAGTACTGCGGAACAACGGCAGACGCAGATACGTTTGTCGGTCAGTTCAATTCCGCCGCCAAAGATAAGCTGCTCCTACATTTCGAGGAGGCAGTAGCACCAAACGACCGCAAACTTGAAAGCAAGATCAAGGCCCTGATTACCAATGAAACCTTGAGCTACAACGCCAAAGGCATCGCGGCAGTCGAGGCACGGAATTGCGCCCGCATATTCATGACGTCCAACGCCGCCTATGTCGCGCACCTCGCCCGTCATGACCGGCGTATGTTTGTTCTCAAGGTATCACCCAAACATGCCGAAGATCGGGCATTCTGGGGCCAGTTCCGGGCGACCTACAAAGCCGAGTTGAGCGCATTCATGCACCACCTGTGGACACGGGATATTGGTCACTTCAAGGCGACACGAGTTCCATACACCGCAGGTCGGGATGAGCAGAAAATGGAATCCGCCACCGGCCCAGACCGGATTTTGCGTGAACTGCTTCGGGAAGGAATTTTGCCAATCGGTTCAGAGCTGAAAGCCGAAGGATGGGCAGTTCGGGCGAACCTTCTGCATGAACACTTTGTGCGCCAAGGCTATGCGGGCAAAGGTCTGTCGGCGCGGGGTGGCAGCGCCGCCGTGAAACCAGTCACCACAGGGGCAAAAAATGCCCGATCAACTATTAACGGCGTCTCCAGTGTTGCCCGCCATCTGTTCCTGCCACCGCTTCCCGAGGCGCGGCAAATGTTCCTGGATCACATGGGCATTCAATCGTTTGATTGGGGCGACGATAGCGACGACTGGGCCACGGCCTGATACCGTCCCTGTCGCCCTCTGGGGCGCGGTATGTGGGGGCGCAAGGCGTTTTTGCAGCGTTCACCTCAGCCCCCGAAGACAAACCCAGTTTGGGCGGTTTCCGCAGTTCTCATTCGCATTATTGAACTAACGAAAACGCTATTCCAGAACTTTGAAACGACCGCTGCTTTCCCACCTTACGATATCCGAATCCTTCGGCACTTCTAGGGTGTAGTAGCTGAACTCAGAAGCGTGCTTGATCCATTTGTATTGCGCTCGGGTAAAACGCAACATCATGAGATTCTCGTAAATGTCGGTATGGATTTGCTTGATATTCGCGTTGCGAGCAAAAGCGACCGAGACGAACTCAACAGTCCGGTATCCAGCGCCGATTGTGCGCGCGCTCCCGTCAGCTTCCCAAAGTTGCTTCCTCATAGCAGGCCCATAGGCATCGCGCATAGCTGGCAACAGTTCGGTCTGTTTTCTAACAAACGCGTTCCTGAACTGTTGACGCTTTAGCAGTGCTTCCTCAGGCAAATCTAGTTTGGCACCTTCTTCGTAGAACAAAGCCCAAGCGCCAATAACTATCAATCCGGTGTTAATGCTTGCTACATCTTCCGTGTATTTTGATGCTCGAATCCCCGGAATGGATGCGATTTCTCGGTCCAGTTGTTCAACATAGCTGTCTATTCTGGCCTGTTCTTCCGCTTCACGCGCTGCCGCAACTTCCGCCACTCGTCTCGCCTCTTCCTCAGCAATTCGAGCCTTCTCGGCGGCATGTTGTTCAGGGTCGATTTCCGCCAACTCTGACATCCAACGATCTTGATCTGTATCTTTGAGCGAGCGCAGATATTCATCAGGGTTGTTCTCTTTAAGAGCAGAAAACTCCGCCTCTTTCTGATCGTTCACCATGCCAACTGATCCGATAGTCGCAGGCAAACCCACAAAAAACATGACGGCGAAGCTGAAACCTCTGTGGCCCAATCTCAATTTTGGAAGCGGCTTTAACAACGCTACTCCCGGCAAGAGCAACAAGGCGACGCCCACGACCAACCCAATTTCGGGGGAGATTGCGGATATCAGCGCCGTTCCGATTAGCAATAAAACAACGACCCCAGTGCCCTTAAGAAATGCTACCATTTTTCAGTACCTTAGAAATAAGCTTCACCAATACTTCCTCACATACAACTGTGGCAAGAAGTTGGAAAGATCAGACACAACCCAAAATTCCCGAGTGGTCTAGTTTGCCTCGGCAGGATAGTCCGCACCGCGCGTCAAAAGAACCAGCGCCGTTGCTGGTCATAAATGCCCAAATGCTCAATCATGGTGTCGTGACCACGCACGTCCTTGCCACGGGTGCGCATGATGCAAGGGTTCAGGTGCGACATGCGCAGCAGGGATTTGCGGAGCAGGATCATATGGGCGGCTTTGGGGTAATCAGCGGTCGGGTATAGATCGGAAACCTTGTCGCCGATCTTCGCCCACGCCGCCCGGGCGACTGTGGACACCTTTTGTGGCCCCTTTTGCTCCATAAGGGCCATCATCGCGTATCCTGCATATGGGTCGGTCTCTTCATACTCAGCCCGGTAGTCAATCCGAGTCAGCCCATGCCCGCCGCCGTTAACCGGCTTCCATTCAAAGCCATGAAATTCGGATTTGCCGCGCCGACCGTCCAACACATAGACGCGGGCGTGGGTCACTCTGGGACCAGACTTGCGACGCAAATATTCAACGGCGTTGTCCTGCATGTCTGCCAGTGCCAACTCGAAATCCGGGAAGCAGAAAAACTTTCGCGCGTACAGGCTCTTGTCATTTGAGAGCAGGTTAAACGCGCCAAACATGAGCCGGTTTTGGATCGCCCAATCCAAGTCCTTGCGCATGTCCTTTTCGTCAAATTCCATCCCGGTTGGCACGTCATTTTCAAGCATTGATCAACCCTCAATTCACGTCTCCATTTTATACGCTTAGGCGATTGTTCCAAAACGGTAATCCATGTCTCCACAGGGTAATGAGATGGCGTTCACACCCCGCAATCTGAGACCGTTTGCCACGCAGATTCAGCCGCCATATTGTTGTGGGCAGATATGAGGATTTCGACATGACACCCGAAATAGAACAAGGCGTCCGGCAGGCGCTGGAACTCAAGGCCCGTGCTGGCAACGTGGACGCCGCCAAGGTGCTGTTTGCGGAACGCGCCAAACAGGTGCGACCCGTCAAGTTTGATGACTGCGCCAACGTGGATGAACTGCAAAAGAGATTTGGCGAATACATGGGTCAAGAGAGTTTGACCGCAGCCGAGGCTGACGCCGCCTCCAAAGCATTCGACCGGCTATTCAAAACTATTGTGGCCCGAGACAAGCTGGCAAAAGAACAAGCCGCCAATACAAGCCGAACATCCGGCTTGATGATGGTCCCGGTTATGAATGTCGAAACGTGGGAAGCAGAGGCAGAGCGATCTCAGGCGGCCCTGAAACAACACGCCCGCGCATAGTCGATCTGATCAATCCCCATTCTAGTGTCCACAGGGTTCGTGTCGCCGGTGGGCATCCTCGCCTCCGTGTCACTGGCATGAGGGCTTTTTGTGACCATTGAGCCGGGTTCTGAGGGGTATTCATGCTGGCGCGCCTCGCCTCACCCCACCCATTTTTCCGTGTTTGTTCGATATATCCGGTGGGCTATACGGCGTCATACCTGAACCTGCCCCCTATTTGTTACGTTTCAAAATAACACATCAACGCATTGAAATCATTCACATAAAAGTGGATTTTTGACACTTGTTACGTTGTGAGGGGGGCCTTAAATCGTGTGTTTTTCGGACGATTTTCGTAGGGATGCGTGGCGCAAGTACGCGTTGCCTATGTAGTATATACGTATATTTGATATTTATATTATGATGAACTTATATACGTAACAAATATAACAAACATAACAACGCAATAAAAACAATGGGTTAAAGGACGTGTATCCGTTACGTTTCTGTTATGCCCGTTACGTTCCAGCGGGATTGATGCGGATTGAACGGTATCGCCCTGCACATCCCTATGCGCCCTACTGAATTTACTACCGCTTGGGTACGAGGCGTTGAGACGTGCGGGCGCGGCGTTGGCTGCATGGTCTGGTATAACATACCCCCCTATGTAGTGGGGGGTGGGGTCCGATCTGGGTGGAGGTCTCCATTTACTTATGCGCCGCATTTTCGGCTGAAAAAGGCGCTTGAGATAAGCGGCGCCATGACCGCGCGCCCTGTGGTCACTACACCAAGCCGCAAATTAAGGGAGAGGCGGCTTTTCCGTCAAAAAGGCACGATGCAGCGCACACGAATTAGAAACCAGTTTTTCTTCTCAGCTTTGCCCACGGCCTATTCCATGCATCGTATTTTCAAATTCACGAACCGCCACCGGAGACAATGATGTTGCGCGAAGCTTCGTCCACTGACCACGGATCAAAGTCAGATGTTTTTCCCTCAAGTCCGCTCGAGCCAGCATTGCGTCAACATGCGCACTCGGTTCCGAACCGTCCGCCCTGAGCTTTCCCGCAGCGTATTCCAAAGCCTCTTTGTGAGGCGCGCCATATCTTAGCAAAGCGTGGTCTAGGGCTGCCGCAATTTTTACGACCCAATGTGGGCGTTCGAGATCATCACTCTCACGCAAAACACCCAAAAGGTCTTCCAAATGTTTTGCATTACGGTCCAAACCACCATCTAAAACGATCAAGTGTACCCGCGCGGCAAGCCAATCACGCTGGGTTAGAGGAATACTCTCAATGAAGTGTGCCAGCACCTCGTCGCAATCTGTTGTATTCAAAATCGAATCCTTCCTAACAACTCAGACAATTGCTAGCTGAGGATCGGGTTGCTGCCAACAATCTCACTGCCGCTGCGCCGCGCAACAGGATACCAATGTCGGTCCGCGCAATTTGTCTGCTATATGTCTGATTCTGTTGAGCGACATATAAATTAGCGATGCGCTCACCGTAAATTATTGATTTTATTGATTAAATGGTGCCCCCACACGGACTCGAACCGCGGACCTACTGATTACAAATCAGTTGCTCTACCAGCTGAGCTATAGGGGCACTTGGTGTCGATTACTTTCTCTTGTTGTGGACTGCAAGCCCATATTTTTATCTTAACTTAGAGATTGGCGGATTTCCTGACAGCACGAGGAACGCTTTGTCCATGACGGCGCGGGTTTGACTGTTCCGGTCGCAGACTGTAACCCGGCAAGCGGGGCAAAAAGCAAGGACAAGAACCGAAAATGCAGGTTGCTATCCACGCAGGCGCAGCTTTTACCGACGAAGGTCGGGTGTTGGCCTCGTTGACAAAAAACGCACCCGCCTTGGCGACACACGGGGTCGCTCTTTTTGGTCCACGCCGATACAACCGCGCGTTCAAGCCGGCATTTGACAGGCTCGAAGCCGCACCCGACGCGTTCCCTGTCCAGCCAAGTTTCAATAGTATTCTGCCGGGCGGCGACGACAGTCGGCGTGTCGTGTACTCAAATGGCAGTTTCGCTGGTGAACCGGACTCGGCGTTGCGGGACGGGCAGTTGTACCCTCTTGCGGGCCGCAGAATGGCCTTGCTGGAACATGGCTTTCACGATCACCAGGTCGAGCTGTTCATGGGGCTGAGAAATCCCGGCAGCTTTGTCCCAAAATTGCTGATGTCTCTGCCTCAGGAAGCGCGCACCAACGCAATGCGGGATACCGATCTGAGCTGCCTGAGCTGGATTGGCATGATAGAAGACATCCGTGATCTTGCGCCCAGTGTTCAGATTACATTGTGGAGCAACGAAGACACCCCCTTTATCTGGGGCGATATCATCCGTGCCCTGGCTGGCCTTGACGAAGACACACCCGTAGAAGGCGAGCACGATCTGTTGCTTTCATTGCTGGACGAAACAGGCCGGAGCGAAGTGCTGACGCTGACCGATCCGGATGCCGGGCACAGCAAGGTGAGTCTGCACGAAAACATGGCTCGAATATTCGAAGAACATGCTCAGCCGGAAGAAATCGAAGAAGAACTGGACCTGCCCGGTTGGAGCACCGAGATCGTCGATGCGTTTTCCGAACTGTATGAGCAGGATCTTGAACGGCTTGGCGCAATTCCCGGAGTTCGGGTTCTAAAGCCCTGATCGCGTCCCGGGAAACCGGAATTGCGTAGGCACCTGGATCATATCACGCACGACCGGCAAAAGTGATGACCCAAGTTGCAGCTACTTCAACGCCTTCATGAAGGGGAAAAGCGGTCATGTCATATGGTGCGTGCCCCGGATGAGCGCATTCCCTGCGGGACACGCATGTGTCGCACATCTGAAGAAACCCGTTAGGCGCCTCAGCTCATGCCCAGTGCTTCTTTGTACATTTCCAGTACGGCTTCTTCCTCGGCGATATCGTCTTTGTCACGTTTTCGCAGAGCAATCACCTTGCGCATGACCTTGGTGTCGTAACCGCGGGCTTTGGCCTCGGCCATCACCTCTTTCTGCTGTTCCGCCAGATCCTTCTTTTCCGCATCCAGCCGCTCGAAGCGTTCGATGAACTGGCGCAGTTCGCCTGCGGTTACGCGATAGTTGGCAGAGGCCTGATCTTCGGTCATGTCATCCATTTACGTCTCTCCCAGAGGGTAATTTCTGTTTCTTTGGCAGCGGGCAATATGCCGGATACATTGCCACCGCCCCCGCCGCAAGCGCCCAATCGCAGGTGGGCTTGTATGCGCAGAGGTTCTCGGCTAAGCGCAGAGGAACGTGACAAGCAAATGTGGGGAACCATGTTCGAATTCATCACCTGGGGCGGTGCCGCCCTGTCGCTTGCCGGGCTTGTGGGCCTGGTCTGGTGTATTGCACACGTGATGAAAGCGCGCAAATCCGGCCTCTCGGACGAAGAGCTGCGCGCCGTTGTTCAGGGTGTTCTGCCGTGGAATCTGGCGTCGTTGTTTCTGTCAGTGATTGGCTTGATGGTGGTAATCTTGGGGATTTCCTTTGGCTAACCTGCCAGCCTAAACCGGCAGATTATCAAACTGCGCTTCCATGGCATCTTCGCACAGGGCCGCATCCAGTTGCCGCAGGCGCGACGGTATGTGCATACCCTCCTGACGCATCCGTTCGATCACTTTGGTCACACTTGGCTGAAGGGCCAGCCGCGTATCCAGGCACGCGCCGTTGAGTTTCTTTTCAAGTTGTTCAGCTTCCGAGTATAAATTGATTGATGACATTTCCATCCTCCCAAATGTCTTTATTTACTCTGATATATGTGACCATTTTAAGACTGGCCGAGATTACCCGAAAATCGCGCGGGAATCCGCCTGCTGGCCCTGCCGCTCCGGTTGTCCAAAAGCGGATTGACTAAATTTTACCCATAGTGAGACTTCAGTGCCTTGACCAGCATCAAATTATGCATGTTGATTATGACATATTCCGTAATTAATATATGAAATAGCGGCACCGGCGGAGAGCAACATGACACCCATAGTAAAAGCGTTTTTCGATCCCGAGACCTTTACGGTTTCCTATCTGGTGCAAGAGCCCGCAGGCCTTGCCTGTGCGATCATCGACAGTGTTCTGGATTTCGACCACGCCTCGGGTCGCACCAACACGCGCTCGGCGGATCAGATCATCGACCATGTGTGTAAGAATGATCTGCGGGTCGACTGGATTCTGGAAAGCCACGTCCACGCCGATCACCTGTCAGCGGCGCCCTACCTGCAGCAGGAATTGGGCGGCAAGATCGGTATCGGTGATCAGATAGTCACCATTCAGGAAACCTTCGGCAAAATCTTCAACGAAGGCACCGAGTTTCAGCGTGACGGCAGCCAGTTCGACGCCCTCTTCCGCGAAGGCGACAGTTTCCACGTCGGCCAGATGCGCGGTGACGTGCTGCACACGCCCGGACATACGCCCGCCTGCCTGACCTATGTGATCGGCGACGCGGCTTTTGTCGGGGACACGCTCTTCATGCCGGATTTCGGCACGGCGCGCTGCGACTTTCCGGGCGGGTCTTCTGCCATGTTGTATGACTCGATCCAGAAAATCCTGTCGCTGCCGGATGAGACACGGGTTTTTGTTGGCCATGATTACAAGGCACCGGGGCGCGATGAATATGCCTGGGAAACGACGGTTGGCGAGCAGAAGGCGCTGAATGTTCATATCGGTCAGGGCCGCTCGGTCGAGGAATTTGTCGAGATGCGCGACACCCGGGATGCAACGCTGTCCATGCCGCGTCTGATCCTGCCGTCCCTGCAGATCAACATGCGTGCGGGGCAGATGCCTCCGGCGGATGAACATGGTGACGTGTTTTTGAAACTTCCCCTGAACAAGCTCTGAACCTCTGGCCGCGAACGGCAAAGGACACAAAATGCATACAGACTGGATTTGGGGCCTTGGCGGAGGCATTCTGATTGGCCTTGGCGCCGCCATTTACCTGTTGGGCAACGGTCGCATCATGGGGGCCAGCGGCATTCTGGGCGGGTTGGTCGACCAAAGCGACCGTTCGCTGGAACGGCTGAGCTTTCTGGCGGGCGTGATTGGGACGCCCCTGTTGCTGCGGCCCCTGCTGTCTCCGGCACCCGAAACACATTTGACCAGCAATTTCACCGTAGTGATCATCGCCGGTCTGCTTGTGGGCGCCGGCACACGCATCGCCAACGGGTGTACCTCCGGCCACGGTGTCTGCGGGATTTCGCGGTTCTCGCTGCGCGGTATTGTTGCCACACTGATCTATATCGGGGCCGGCGTTGTGACGATTACCTTGTTCCGCCATGTTTGGGGGGTGATCTGATGCGTGCGCTCGTTTCCCTTCTCGCGGGGTCTCTGTTCGGCGCGGGCCTGCTGCTGTCCGGCATGACCAACACCGCCAAGATACAGGGTTGGCTGGATTTCTTCGGACAATGGGACCCGACACTCGCCTTTGTGATGGGTGGAGCGATCCTGCCAATGCTGATCGCCTGGCGCTTGACGACCCATCGACGCCCCCTGACCGGCGGACAGTTTCCTAAACCTGCCGCACCCGAACTGGACCGCCGCCTGATCCTTGGCTCTGTGCTTTTCGGGATGGGCTGGGCGCTGGCCGGGTTGTGTCCCGGGCCTGCCCTCGCCTCGCTCAGTTATGGCGGGGTCGGCGGGGTTGTCTTTGTGCTGGCAATGATCGCGGGCATGTTCGCGGCGCCGACGTTGAGCGCCCAACTGGACAGAGTCGCAAACGCGGCCTAATCAATTGGCATGGAGATTCGCCCGATTACCCCCCGCTACGCCGTCTCGCCGCAAATCACGGTCGAGGACGTTCCAGCCATTGCCGAGGCCGGCTTTGTCAAAGTGATCTGCAATCGGCCCAATGCCGAAGTTCCGGCGAACATGCAGTCGGATGCGATCGGTGAAGCGGTGCGCGCAGCGGGGCTGGAGTACGAAGTTCTGGAACTGACGCACCAGACCATGACGCCAGAGAATGTGGCCCTGCAACGCCAGTTGGCCGAAAGCTGCGGCGGACCGGTTCTGGCCTATTGCGCCTCGGGCACGCGCTGTTCCGTGGTTTGGGCGCTGGGTCAGTGCGACCGGATGAGCACGGATGACATTCTGGATGCCACCACCAAAGCGGGTTACGCGTTGGAAAACCTGCGCCCGACTCTGGATCAGATTCGCGGCGGTGCAGGCTGATTTAACTCAGCGCATCCGGATCCGTGTCTGATAGTTTCAGACCGGCCAGTTGCGAAATCTCGGCCACCATCTGATCTGAATCGGCGAAATTCAGGTTGGACTCTATGTCGCTTGTTGCACCCGGATCGAATGCGACCGGCATCCGCGCTGGCTCCGTTGGCGGGGGCATGTCCGGGTCAGATTGCGGGGTTGTGGTCGAGCGAGCCTCGAGAAATTCCTCAGCTTCGGAATGGGTCAACGCCGTCAGCGGCGCGTATTCGTTCAGACGTACCGCGCGCATCCCGCCACATTGTCCCAACCGGCCAATCGCGGCGCGATTGCGGTCAATCGTTAGGACCTCTGCCCGATCCAGCCTTGCCCCCGTCAGGGGCAGGACGTCCCCCGTCTTGAGATGAGAAAGTGACGCCAGAGGCAGCGACATGCGGCAGATCACCGTATTCAGCTCGGCCCGCAATACACCCGATGCCTGTTCCAGATTTGGGCCTGTGTCCTCTTGCGTGTTCTCGTCGGCATCTTCTGCGACCCGGTCCGGCAGAAACACGGAAATCTGCCCTTGCCGCAAACCGCCGCCCAGTTCCACGGTCAGATCAAACACCCGATACGCGTCTTCGACCATGGCCAGCGACAATGTACGCAGATCTGCAAGACGGGTGGAAAACTCTAACCCGGACAAGCTGGATTGATCCACCGGGGCCTCTACCAGATCGACCGCACGCGCTAAGGCGTCTTCGACCAGTGGTGCCACCATTGCTCCGTCCGTATGCGTAAACGTGCGGGGGGCGGGCTCATCCGCCATCACCTCGCCAATGGTTTGCACTTGAACAATGGCGGAAACCGCCCCCAAATCCATGCAGATGGCCGCCGACATCCCGTCGCCATCTACAAACTGCAACAGCAGCCAGTCTTCCCCGAGCTGATCCGCCAACAGGTCCGGAGTTCGGTGGGATTGCCTGGCGCCAATGACAACCATGGGCAGTTGCAATCGATCCCCGGCAGCGCGGGCAAAGGCCAACCGCAGCGCGCGCAGAACCGAGCGCGGCTTGTCGCCCTGCTCTTCCTGTCCCACTGAAAGCTTGCGCGTCAAAGCTGCGCTGACCGTCTGCGTCATGCCCGAAACCGCTGTTGATTGCTGTATCCGATATCCGGTCTAACCCGGTTTAGGTTACGAATATCTTTACGCCCGCGTCACTGCGCCGCCTGTTGGTACGCCATTGGCAGCCTGACACGAAACGCTGCCCCGCCCTGCCCGGGCAGATAGGTGATCTCGCCCCCCAGCCGCTGCATGATCTCGCGGCAGATCGCCAGGCCCAGCCCGGCCCCGCCCGCCTTGTCGACGCCCACGCGGGCAAATTTCTCGAACACCATCGAGCGGGCCTCGGGCGGGATACCGCTGCCATTGTCGGCAAAATCAATCACCACCTGCCCGCCGACATCATGGGCCGAGATCGTCAGCACCGGCCCGTCGGCATCACAGTACTTCTGCGCATTGGAAATCAGGTTGATAAAGACCTGCCCCAACCGATCCAGATCGGTGTGTAGCGGAATGCGCTCTGCGGTCTTCGACCGCCGGACTGTGAGAACCCGACTTGATCCGGCCAGAGCGCTGGGCACAGCCCGATCCAGTACCGAGCGAAGCGTATCATCTCCAACATTCAAATGAACCCGTCCGCTTTCCAAAACGCTCAGATCAAGAAGATCGTCCAGCAACCGGGTCAGGCGCAGGGCTTCGTCGTGAATGATCGCGGCATAGCGCGTCTGTTCTTCCCCACTCAGCCCCTCGGTATCGCGCATGATCTCGGAAAACGCGCGGATCGAGGTCATGGGTGTTCGCAACTCGTGACTGACCTGACTGAGGAAGCTGTCCTTCTGTTCCGAGATTTGCGTCAGCTTGGTATTCGCCTCGCGCAATTGCCGTGCGGTTCGGGTCAGTTCGGCGGATTTCACCTCTAGCTGGCTGGAATACTCCAGCAACTGTGCCGATTCGTCGGCCACGGCCAGCAGGTCCTCGACCGACACGGACGAGCCGCCGACGATCTGGCCAATCATCGCGTGGGCTGTGGCAGCGCCCACTGAACCGCTCAGCTCGCGTTCCAGCCGTTCCAGAAAGGCGGGGGTGGGTTCCGGAAGACCGGAGCGTCCGCCCTGCATGTCCACCTCGGCCTGAAAGAACTCCTGTGCGGGGCCTGCCCCCAGTATTCGCTGGGTCATGATCATCAGGTCTTCGCTCTGCGCAACCGAGCCGGACCAACCGCGGGGCGCGACAGAGTGATCGAAGACATTGACGAATTGCGCGCCCTGCAGGCGCTCCAGCGGGCTGGGAAAGCTCAGCAGCGACGCAACGCAGAATGCGATAGTGTTCAGGGACAGGGACCACATCACCGTGTGCACCATCGGGTCCATGCCCTCGATCCCGAACAGGGCCTGCGGGCGCAGCCAACCCAAGCCGAACGGACCGTTTTGCAGCACCGTCTCGGGCATCAACACGCCGTCCATCCCCGGCAGCAGCAAGGTGTAGACCCACAGCAGAAACCCTACCGTCAACCCCACCAAGGCGCCGATCCGCGTTGCCCCGCGCCAGAACAGGCCACCGACCAGAGCGGGCAGAATCTGGGAAACCCCGGCAAAGGCAATCAACCCGATCGAGGCCAGAGCCGCACCGCCGCCGGACAGGCGATAATAATAGTAGCCCAGCGCCATAATCACCGCGATCGACACCCGCCGTGCCAACAGCACGACGTTCCTGACATCGCCGGATACGGAGCCGGACCCTTCCTGCGTGCTCAGCCAGATCGGCATGACCACGTGGTTCGACACCATCGTCGACAGCGCCATGGCCGTCACGATGACCATGGACGTGGCCGAAGAAAACCCACCGATAAAGGACAGCATCGCCAGCCAGTCATTGCCCTGCGACAGCGGCACAGTCAAAACGAACAGGTCGGGGTTCGATCCTTCGGGCAACAGGTCCAGACCGACAACGGCAATGGGCACAACAAAAAGGCTCATCAGCAGCAGGTACAGTGGGAAAGCCCACGCCGCGGTTCTCAGATGACCTTCGTCGGCGTTTTCAACGACCATGACCTGAAACATGCGCGGCAGGCATATGAAGGCTGCCGCAGACAAAAAGATGAAAGTGGTCCAGCGCCCGGCATCCACGTTCCATTGGCCGATCTCGGATGCGTCGATCTGGTCCATCATGGGACCGACACCCCCTGCGATGCCCCAAACCACAAACGCGCCCACGGCCAGCAAGGCGAACAGCTTCACCACCGATTCCAGCGCAATGGCGGTCACAACACCGTGGTGGCGTTCGTTGACGTCCAGATTGCGGGTGCCGAAGAGGATGGCAAAGACCGCCAGACCGGCGGCCACCCAGAACACGCTGGAACCTTCGCGATAAAGACCCGTGGGGTCAGCCTCGGCAAAGATCGAAAACGAAAGGGTGATAGATTGCAGTTGCAGCGCGATATAGGGAGTGCCACCCAGCACCGCCAGAATGGTCACACAGATCGCCAGCGTGTTGGACTTGCCGTAGCGCGAGGAGATCAGGTCGGCGATCGAGGTCACCCGCTGGCTACGCCCGACCCGCACCAGCTTTCGCAGGCCCCACCACCAGCTGATCATGACCAGCGTCGGGCCCAGATAGATCGTTACGAACTCCAGCCCCGACCGCGCGGCATTGCCGACGGCCCCGTAAAACGTCCAGGCTGTGCAGTAGATCGACAGCGACAGCGTATAGATCAGCGGCGACCGCAACCACGCCCCCCGCCCGGCGGCAGCCAGTCTGTCGGCGGCAAAAGCGACACCGAACAGCAGCACCACATAGCCCAGACATACCAGGATCAGAACGTTCAGCGTTGCCATCGGTCCGTCTCGGGTTCGGATTCGTCATGGGTTCCCATGCGCCTGGCGGCAAATCCAAACACCAGGCTGGCCACGATCATGGCGCCCCAGCAAGTGAAGATATAAAAGATCGCCGAGGACAGAGACACACCCTCCTGCGTGTTCTGGCCATCGGGCCATAACAATGGGATGGCCACCAGGGCCGCCCCCAGAAAGGGCAACAGCCGTGCGGCATCCGACAACCTGCGACGGCGATAGCTCTGCCGTTCGAGAAACAGCGAAGGCCGGATGCCCGAAGGCTGACGGTCTTCGTCCGAACTCATGACTGGGTCGCCTGCGCGTACAGGTCCCGTACTGCAGTCAGCATCTCGGTATTGGAAAAAGGTTTGGTCATGAAGCGACTGACACCCGCGTTTTCGGCCATTTCCCGATCCCGAGACTGCCCCCGCGCGGTCAGCATCAGAACCGGCAGGCTCTGCATACCGTCCACTTCGCGCAGGTCTCGTAAAATCTCCATCCCGCTTTTGCCCGGCAGCATCACGTCCAGGATCACAAGATCCGGGCTTGCGCCCTGGATGACCTGCAATGCGTCGCTGCCTTCGGCGTGCGTCTCGACCAGCCAACCCTCACGTGTCAGCAGAAACCGAATGGCCTCGGCGATGTTCGGCTCATCCTCAATTAGCAGAACCTTGCGGCTCATGATTATCTGTCCTCCCCGTGACGGGACATAAACTTTTCGACCCATCTCAGCCAGCTTACGCGTTCTGTCAGGAAACTGTCAAAAACGTTCGCTCAGGATTGACGGTTCGCGGCGCGACACACAATCGCTGCTGGGGCAGACCCGACAGCTGGGACCAACCCGAGCAACTGCTTGTTCACCCTGCGCAACGTCCTCGACCGACCGCACCAGCATCACCGAGCGATAGACCGGCCCGTCATCAAAACCGGATATGTGCTGTGGCCACGCATAGGCATAGCAATCGAATACCGCCGCCGTCCGCCCAAGCTGTACGATACGTTTGCGGATCGGCACCAACGGCCGGTTCAGCGCCTGAAACAGAGGCCACAGAGGGCAGGCCTCGCCAAAGCGCGGCATGGCAAAACCGGGCACAGATTTGCTGAAAAGGATACTGCCAGAGGCATCGCACACCACCAGCCCAGTCGGTCGCCCCAGATACCCGCCCGGCAAAGCCGCCAGCCTCCTCAGCACCGTCGCGACATTCACTGAAAAGCGCGCCGCCAGTTGCAACGGGTCCAGCGGGGCTTGGTCCAGGGCGGTCTGCAACTGGTCCAGCGGCATGGCGCGGGCATCCGCAGCATAGACTTTAAGGAAATCCATGGCCACGGTTTTTGCAGCCGTCGACTCTAGAGCACTCAGGTCAATGTCCGCGTCGCGCCCACCCTCTTCGACCTCTGGGAAATGGTGCCCACGGGCTTCGAAAAACGCTTCGACATCTTCCATCGGCACGCCGCGATGATCGCCGTCAGAATCGCTTTCATCCAGATAAGCGACCAGCGATTTGGAGCTTTCGGCCAAACGCTCGGCATCCTGGTGCAGGTTGCTGTGAAAGCGGTCCTGCCATTCGGGTTCAATGTCCTGCGTATCCGCCAGAATCGCGGCGGTTGACCGAATCGCAGCCGCTGTCGACAGAACCTCGTGCATTGAGGCCGCTAGGTGCGGGTCGTGGGTCAGACGGTCCGACAGGGTTTCAACGGTCCGCTCCAGCGACACGACCCGGCGGTGCATCTGCGCCAGCACACCAGCCCATCCGGGAAACCGCCCGGCGAACTCTTCGAGCCCGTCCAGTTCTGCCTGCTGGCCAACGGCATCGGCGGCAGCCTCGCGCAGCGCCGCGATCAGCGTGGCCTCAATCCCCTGCGTCAGCACCGACGGCTCTACCGCCAGCGCCCCGGCGATATCAACCAGCAGCTTTCCACCAATCCGGCGGCGGTTATGCTCGATAAGGTTTAGATAAGATGCTGAAATCCCGACCTGACGCGCAAGTTCTGCCTGCCGCAGCCCCGCGATCTGACGCCTTTCCCGGATACGGCTGCCCGTCAGCGTATCGCGCATGTTCCCACCCTTCCCAAAGCGAAACCAGCCAAATTTCACCCCGATCGATTTTCAGAACTCTTGATGTATTTCTAGTGGTTAAGGCAGAGTTTTCATAGACCATTTACAAGCTTGACAAAACACACCTGCCCGACGCGGGCAAGGACAGCGCAGAATCTGCGCAGGCCCCCTTCTATTTCCACTGAAATCCCTGCACGATAGCCGCATGAGCGACCCCGCCTTTGAATATGCACCAATCGGGCTTGTCGAATTGGAGAACCGGATCATCCGGCGCTGCAATTTGCAGTTTGCCCGTACCTTTGGCGGCGAGGCCATGGATTACCGCAATATGCCCCTGTTGCACCTGTATCCCTCTGTGGCCGACTGGGAACGTATCGGCGCGCGCAGCCTGCAGGTGATGCGCGACACCGGGTATTACACCGATGAACGCGTCATGCGGCGGCGCAACAGCGATCTGTTCTGGTGCCGCGCACGCGGGCGATCACTGACCCCGGATGACCCGTTCCGCCACGGTATCTGGAGTTTTTCCGACATTTCGGAAGAACGCCCCCTGGTCGAGTTGACAGCACGTGAACGTGAGGTGGCGATCCTGTCCTGCCGCGGCCTGTCCGCCAAGGAAATCGGCGCGGAACTGGACCTCAGCTATCGCACGATCGAGGCCTACCGCGCCCGCCTTTTGGAGAAATTCGGAGCCCGCAAACTGCCCGAACTGGTGGCGAAACTTTCGGGAATGCCGCTTTAGGCCCTTTCGCCCCCTGAAATCTTCTTTAAAACCCTTACATCACACGCTCAGACTGCGCTTTTCATGACCGGGCGCATGGCTTATAACGCTGCGTAATCAGACCAAAGCCCGCATGGAACAGACGGGCCAAAGGGGAACCGTCGAGGACACTCATGACAGACACCAAACACGAAGCGGATGTGGCATTCATCAAGGCACTGGCCGAATTGCTGCGCGAAAACGACCTGACCGAGCTGCAGGTCAAACGCGAATATGGCGAGGAAGACAGCCTGAACGTGCGCGTCAGCCGCATGACCCAGGTCGCTGCCGCTCCGGTTCAGGTCGCGGTTCCGGCCGCAGCGCCTGCAGCAGCGCCGGCGGCCGCTCCGGCCCCTGCCGCAGCCGAGGCGCCCGCCGCACAGGAAGATCCGGCCAGCCATCCCGGCGCCGTGACCTCGCCCATGGTCGGCACCGTTTACATGCAGGCCGAGCCAGGCGCGCCCGCGTTCATCTCGGTTGGTGCATCGGTGTCCGAAGGCGACACGCTGCTGATCGTCGAAGCGATGAAAACCATGAACCACATCCACGCGCCCAAGTCGGGTACCATCAAGCGTATCCTTGTGGGCGACGGCGACGCGGTGGAATTCGGCACCCCTCTGGTCATCGTTGAGTAAGGCGGGCCCATGTTCGACAAAATCCTGATTGCCAACCGAGGCGAGATCGCCCTGCGTGTGATCCGCGCCGCGCGCGAGATGGGGATTAAGACGGTCGCCGTGCATTCGACCGCCGACAGCGACGCGATGCATGTGCGCATGGCGGACGAATCGGTGTGCATCGGCCCCCCGCCCAGTCCGCAAAGCTATCTCTCGGTGCCTGCCATCATCTCGGCCTGTGAGATCACCGGCGCACAGGCGATCCATCCCGGCTATGGCTTCCTGTCCGAGAATGCCGAGTTCGTGCAGATCGTCGAAGATCACGGCATCACCTTCATCGGCCCCACCGCCGAGCATATCCGCGTGATGGGCGACAAAATCACCGCCAAGGATACGATGAAAGCGCTGGGTGTTCCCTGTGTACCCGGTTCAGACGGCGGCGTCCCCACACTGGCCGACGCCAAGCGTATCGGTGAGGAATTCGGCTATCCCGTCATCATCAAGGCCACCGCCGGTGGCGGCGGTCGCGGTATGAAAGTCGCCAACAGCGCCGCCGAGATGGAAAGCGCCTTCATGACCGCGCGCGCCGAGGGCAAAGCCGCCTTTGGCAATGACGAGGTCTATATCGAGAAATACCTGACCACGCCGCGCCATATCGAGATTCAGGTCTTTGGCGATGGCAAGGGCAAGGCGGTGCATCTGGGCGAGCGCGACTGTTCCCTGCAGCGCCGTCACCAGAAGGTCTTCGAAGAGGCTCCCGGCCCCGCGATCAGCCCGGAAGAACGCGCCAAGATCGGTAAGATCTGCGCCGACGCCGTGGCCAAGATCAACTATATCGGTGCGGGCACCATCGAATTCCTGTATGAGAATGGCGAGTTCTATTTCATCGAAATGAACACCCGTCTGCAGGTGGAACACCCGGTGACCGAGGGCATCTTTGGCGTCGATCTGGTGCGCGAACAGATCCTTGTCGCCGCTGGTGAGGACATGTCGTTCGGTCAGGATGATCTGGAAATCAACGGCCACGCCATCGAGGTTCGGATCAACGCCGAAAAGCTGCCCAACTTCTCGCCCTGCCCGGGCAAAATCTCAGCCTATCATGCGCCGGGTGGTCTGGGTGTGCGGATGGATTCGGCGCTGTATGACGGGTACTCGATCCCGCCCTATTACGACTCGCTGATCGCCAAGCTGATCGTGCAGGGCCGCGACCGGGCCGAAGCGCTGGCGCGTCTGGAACGGGCCTTGGGTGAGTTGATCGTGGATGGCATCGATACCACCGTACCACTGTTCCACGCCTTGTTGCAGGAGCCTGACATTCACAGCGGCAACTACAACATCCACTGGCTGGAGCGTTGGCTTGCGGAGCATATGGCCGACTAAGACAACGAGGTCGAAGGGCACCAGCCCTTCGGCCTTCGGGCATTTCCAATGAGCCTTTCCCCGGAACTCCTACTCCACAGCTACTCCATCGGCATTTTTCCGATGGCCGAACACCGTGACGCGCCCGAGCTGTTCTGGGTTGACCCCAAATTCCGCGGTGTTTTTCCCCTGGATGGTTTTCACGTCTCGCGTAGCCTTGCACGGCGCATCCGCAAATGCGGCTTCACGGTAACGATCAATCAGGATTTCGTCGGTGTCGTCGACGGCTGCGCAGATCGCGCGGACACATGGATCAACGCCGAGCTGCGGGATCTCTACCAGCAGATCCACCGCTTGGGCCACGCGCATTCATTGGAGGTATGGGACGCGGACCATCTGGTCGGGGGTGTCTACGGTGTCGCATTGGGGGCGGCGTTTTTCGGAGAAAGCATGTTCTCGCGCCGGACGGACGCGTCGAAAATCGCTCTGGCCTATCTGGTGGACCGCCTGCGGCAAACCGGGTTTCAGCTGTTCGACACGCAGTTTCTGACTGCGCATCTGGCATCGCTGGGCGCGATCGAAATTCCCCGAACGCAATACCGGCAAGAGTTGGAAGAGGCGATCAACGCCAGCGCGGATTTCACCGCGCCGCTGGCTCAGTCACCCGAAGCGGTCATACAGCGGATCACCCAGACGTCGTAACGCGCATGATCCAGCGCGTTCAGCGCCGGTGAGGTGGCAATCATCCAGCCGTCAAACAATTCATCCGACTTGCCTTTTTCCCAGATCGTCAAATAGGCAAAGGCATCACCGGTCGGGTTCTCGGCCGGATAGCGGCAATCCCCAAGTGCAATGTCCAGACCAAAAACCGCTGTGGTCTCACCGTTTTGCATTTCCACGTCGACGGTATGACCGCTGACCTTGTCGAGCCCCCGCAGGATCGCCCCGGGGCCTGACTGCGCCTTTTGCTGTGCCATTGCACCCGAGGCGGCCAATAGCGCTGCGATCAGGGCAAAACGCCTCATTCGCCGCCGTCTCCGGCCACGAATTTGACCAGCAGCGAGATCAGGCTGACCGCGCCCTGCGTGTCTTCGACCTGATCGCCGGGCTCAAAAAAGAAGGGCGAGCCACCCGGCATCACCTCAACGAAATTGCCACCCAGCAATCCTTCGGAGGAAATCACGATGGCGCTGTCATCCGGCACCAGAATGCCGTCCGCAATCGAAAATGTGGTGTCCGCGCGATAGGTATCCGGGTTCAGGGTCACGCCCGTCACAGTGCCGATCTTGACCCCGGCCAGACGCACATCCGTGCCAACGCCCACACCTTCGAGCGAGCGGAAAGAAGCCTCAAGCTGATATCCAGCACCGCCCTGCGACAGGCCGGTGGACTGACTGGCATAAACGCCAAAAGCAACGGCGCAGGCCAGAACGGCCCCACCGACAAGAACTTCGGTAACGTTATAGGTCGACATCGCTCGCCTCGTTTATTCCGGGCTCCAGGCCTCGTAATCCGTGCGCTCGACCGGGTCGACGCGGCGCAGAGACCCTGCAGGGGTATAGGCCAGAGCCGTCCCCGTCAGGTTTTCCTGATGCGGTTTTTCCCAGGACTTGTGCTGCAACGGCTTATCGGTCGGCGGCTCATCCCAGGTGCGGTGCAGCCAGCCGTGCCAGTCGGGGTCAATCCGGCTGGCCTCGGCCTCACCGTTGAAAATCACCCAGCGTTTGCTGTCGTCGGCATTGCGGTAGAAGACATTGCCTTCGTTGTCTTCGCCGACTTTCTCACCTTTCCGCGCAGTATAGATCTGCGTGTTCAAGGTGGCTCCGTTCCACCAGGTTACGGCCCGCAATAGACTGTTCAGGATACCCATCGGCTGCCTCCGACATTTCTGTTCCCGCAGATATGGACCAAAGGCTCGCCAAGGTCCAGAGCCACTAGGGCCGCACCTGCTATTCCGGCAAAACTGCGGTCACTTCGATTTCGATGCGGTCTTCAGGGGTTATCAGATTGCATTCGGTCACTGTCGCCGCCGGAGGATTGGCACCGAATGCTTCGACCAACAGAGGCCAACATAGTTCAAATTCGCTCATGTCGGGCAGGTAATAGTTCACACGGACCACATGCGCGAAATCCGTCCCAGCCTCAGCCAGCGCTTTTTCAATGGCATCAAGAGCGGATTTGCACTGACCGACAGTATCTTTGGGAATGTTGTCACCTTGCGCGCAGGTTCCGGCAACAAAGACAAATCCATTCGCAACCACGGCGCGGCAATATCCGACTTTGGCCTCGTATTCTCCGCCCGAGGAAATACGTCTGATCGTCATGATGACCCCCACAAGAAAACGGCGCGGTCAGTGCCGCGCCGTGATTGTTAAATCCGTTAGAACTTAACCGGCCGAGGCCGATTCCGCCGCATCCGCGTAGATGATCAACGGCTGTTTGTCGGACGATACCGCCTCTTCGTTGACCACAACCTCGGTCACGTTCTTCATGCCGGGCAGTTCGAACATCGTGTCCAGCAGAATATCTTCGAGGATCGACCGCAGACCACGTGCGCCGGTTTTCCGTTCGATGGCCTTCTTGGCAATCGACTTCAGCGCGTCGTCGGTAAAGGCCAGTTCGGCGTCTTCCAGTTCGAACAGGCGCTGGTATTGCTTGACCAGAGCGTTCTTGGGCTTGGTCAGGATGGTGACCAGAGCATCCTCATCCAGGTCCTCCAGCGTAGCCAGAACCGGCAGACGGCCAACAAATTCCGGGATCAGACCGAATTTCAGCAGGTCTTCGGGCTCCAAATCCTTGAAAATCTCGCCCACGCCGCGTTCGTCATTGTCACGCACATCGGCGCCAAAGCCCATGGCCGAACCTTTGCCGCGCTGCGCGATGATCTTGTCCAAACCGGCAAACGCGCCACCGCAGATGAACAGGATGTTCGTGGTGTCGACTTGCAGGAATTCCTGCTGCGGATGCTTGCGCCCACCCTGCGGAGGAACGCTGGCAACAGTACCTTCCATCAGCTTCAACAGCGCCTGCTGCACGCCCTCACCCGACACGTCCCGCGTGATCGAGGGGTTTTCGGACTTGCGCGTGATCTTGTCGACCTCATCGATATAAACGATGCCGCGCTGCGCGCGTTCGACGTTGTATTCGCTGGCCTGCAGCAGCTTGAGAATGATGTTCTCGACATCTTCGCCCACATAACCGGCCTCGGTCAGCGTGGTTGCATCGGCCATGGTGAACGGCACGTCCAGAATCCGCGCCAGCGTCTGTGCCAGCAGCGTCTTGCCGCAGCCGGTCGGGCCGATCAGCAGGATGTTGGATTTCGCCAGCTCAATATCGCTGCCCGCTTTCTGGGCATGATTCAGGCGTTTGTAGTGATTGTGCACGGCCACCGACAAAACCCGCTTGGCCGTGGCCTGACCGATCACGTAATCGTCCAGAACCTCGCAAATATCCTTGGGCGTCGGCACACCGTCCGAGGATTTCAGCCCGCTGGCCTTGGTTTCCTCGCGGATGATGTCCATGCACAGTTCGACGCATTCATCGCAGATAAACACGGTCGGGCCGGCAATCAGCTTGCGTACCTCATGCTGGCTCTTGCCGCAGAAGCTACAGTAGAGCGTGTTCTTGCCGTCACCGCCTGAATTCGTCGCCATGTTCTACCTTTCGGGCTTCGTCCCTGCGGCCCGTCCTGAACCGCGCTTGCCGCCTGTTGGTGCAGCTTAGGACAGCACCGAGACAGCTACAATCTCAAAATGCGCCCCGCGCAATGCGCGCGGGGGCTCAACGTCAGGCCTCGTCGCCGTCCAATTTGGCGCGGTTTTCGACGATTTCGTCGATGTGGCCCCAATCCTTCGCCTCTTCCGGGCTCATGAAATTGTCACGATCCAGCGCTTTTTCAACCGCCTTTTTGGTCTGGCCGGTATGACGCACGTAGATGTCATACAGGCGATCTTTCAGTTTCTGCGTCTCGGCGGCGTGAATCATGATGTCGCTGGCCTGGCCCTGGTAACCGCCGCTGGGCTGGTGCACCATGATACGGCTGTTGGGCAGCGAGAACCGCATTCCCTTCTCGCCACCGGCCAGCAGAACCGACCCCATCGAGGCCGCCTGACCAATCACCAATGTCGAACATTTCGGCTTGATATACTGCATTGTGTCGTAAATCGACAAACCGCTGGTCACAACACCGCCAGGCGAATTGATATAGATCGAAATCTCTTTGCTGGGGTTTTCCGCCTCGAGATGCAGCAGCTGGGCGACGACCAGATGGCTCATCCCGTCATGGATCGGGCCGTTGATGAAGATGATCCGCTCTTTCAGAAGGCGCGAGAAAATATCATAGGCGCGTTCGCCACGGCTGGTCTGTTCGACCACCATCGGGACGAGCGTATTCATATAGGTATCAACTGGATCGAACATTCTGAACCTGCCTGCTTTGCTATGGATCGGGACATTACCCGAAGAAACGTTACCCGAGTCTTAGTGTTGCCACCGGGGGGCTGCAAGGGGGACCGGAGACTTCGTGCCTCGCGGCCGTGATTTGAATGCTGTACCCGCTCTTATGAAATCAGCGCGAACAGCGCTCAACACATATTTCCGACCTCACATCACATCATTTTGATTCATGCATATGGAAATACATGCGCAAAATATGTACGCAAGAACCTCGCGTCAGCGAACCCGCACTCAGCGTCCACCAAGTTTGCGCGTAAACAAGGAAAACACGATGGCCCTTCCACAGCTTTCCCAAGATATGTCCCCCGAGTCGTTCGACAAGATGGTTGAAAACGCAACGCGTGCGTCGAATTTTCTGAAAGCCATCAGCCACGAAGGCCGCCTGATGATCCTGTGCCATCTGGTGTCGGGCGAAAAATCCGTAACCGAGCTGGAAGAGCTGCTGTCCGCCCGTCAGGCGGCGGTGTCCCAGCAGTTGTCGCGTTTGCGCCTCGAAGGTTTGGTGACGCCCCGCCGCGAGGGCAAAGCGATCTTTTACCGCCTGGCCGATGACCGCCCGCGCCGCATGATCGAACTGGTTTACGACATGTTCTGCGGCGAGGAAAAAGGCTGATTGTACAGCTCTGCCGCGTGTCGGTCGGCGTGGTTGCCCCACCGATCCTCAGAGACTGAATCGGCTTCAAAGCACTGGTTCCATTCAGGGAAAGCTGTTACGCAACACAGGACTGACACGAATGGAGACACTGATGATCCGTGCAATTCTGATTGGGCTTGCCCTTTTCACCCTCACCGCCTGCGAAACTGCAAAAGGTGCTGGCAAAGACATCGAGAAAGCGGGGGACGCGATTCAGAACGCGGCCACGGACGTTCAGCAGAACCTTTAATACACCATATATCGACTTTCCGCGACCAACGCCCCCGACATATTGCTGAAAACCCAGCCAACCTGGCGTAGGGTACAGGTGCATGGACGTGGTATTGCCTTTCTGACAGGGCGACGGGGTTCTTGTGAACGCACAAGAACCCCGTAGTTTTTTGGCAAGGGTAAAGTGGCAGCCTGTTTCACGCCGAGATAAGGCGAAAGGAAAAGGCGTCAGGTGCGCAGACGCGGTCTATGCACGTATCCTCTCGGACACTCCTGACGCCTTGCCGGGTCGACACGTCCGGGGGACGTCCCGAGCCAGTTGCCCTGACCCTGACAAGGGCCACGGCTGCTATGCCGCGCCAAAAGGCGCCTCACAGCACGCGTCGGCCTTCTGAGAGGCTGGCCATCTGATCCGGATGCAATATCCCGATCACAAGACCACCCACCGGTAAGTCTCTGCGCAACAAGTCAGATCCTAGAACCCGCCCTCACCGCGCCGACCCCCTGGCCTTTGCGTCCCACCCAGGTTCCCAAGAACCGATGTGGTTGGGTGATGGTTGCACCGGCGCCGGAATCCGACAAGAAATTAGCACTGCAGCATGAAAATTAGACGGGGATAACGTGTTGATATCCTCTGGGAGAACTTTGGGGATAAGTCCGGAAGTCGAGCGGCCCTGCCAGTTTGACGCAGGAAAACTCTGAATCACGTCAAAACGCCCATTCAGGCCGCTTTTCTGCAACTGCGAAGGGGGTAAGCAGGCTTCTATGCGCGAAATCAGAACGCCCTGCTCCTGAATTTTTGATTTTGCGATTCGTCTCCCGGCTCCTGAGGGGCGAGAGTCATGGAAACGGAACCAAGGTCGGACGCACCCGCCCCATCTGCGACGCCGCGCTGAAGGTTCACGAGGTCCGGACCGCCCGTGCCGGGCTACGCCGTATTCCGGCATGTGCCGATCCAAACCCTGTCGCAGGTGATGCAATGGTCGTCCGACCCGTCTCCATTCGTCGGAGACAATGGTTCCGTTTCCTGAGAAGCGCTCTGGCCAGACCGGGATTACCAATTCCACGCTGCACCGAACAGCAGCCAGTACCCCCTACAGACCGATCGGGCCAGAGACGCTTCAGTTCACCTGACGTTCCAGAACGGTGCTGTAGGTCGTTCCGTTACGCAGGCTACGGAAATCCGCAAAGATCTTTCCGTCTTCGTACCGGGCATCGATCAACGCATTCGCGCCGATGACCAGCGGTGAGGTTTCGACGATCCCGATACTGCCGGTCCCGTCGAGGCTGATGGTGCCGGTGGCCTCGTTCTCATTCCATTCGGTGTCGCCATCGCGCCGCCACTTGCTGGGACCCCAGAAGACGTTTTCTTCCTGAATCTGGATGTCCAGCATCCACTCGGCCTGATTGAACCGGGGTTCATCGCCGCGATAGGTATGGGATGGCGAGACGGTCGTATACGACCCCAGCCATGTGCCGCGCAGGTCCGGCGCGTCGGCCAGAGCGGCGGTTCCAAGGGTGAGGGTCGCGGCCAGAGCGGCTGCTCCGGCAGTCATGTATCTGGTCATTGGCTCTCTCCTCCAAACAGTGGCCGTCCTTGGCCTGCTGAACAGATTGGAAGCGAGAAAGACGGTTACAACTTACCTGAGGGAAACTTCATCTGTGATTCATTGAACCCTCAGACGTTTCCGGTGGACGGGGATATACTCCCCGTCCCAAGCCATTGTGAAAAATTACTTATTCCACCGTAATACTACCAGAGATCGTATTGACGAATTTCTTGGTATCTGGGTCGGTCAGAGACGAAAAGCTGCCGCCCCCGGTCGCACTCGCCCAATTGCCCGAGCCACCCGAGACCGTCCAGTCACCGGTCAAAGCGCCACCCTCACCAAGGCCCGTGGCCGTCCATGTCATCACCGCTTTGTCGCCCGATGCGGTATCGAACACGCAATTGCCAGTGCCCGACACCCCGGCCCCATTGATCAGCACCGCGCCGAAACACGACCCGCTCGCGCCTTCCAGAGGGTGCCCGGCGGCGACCTCGAAACTGTCATAATCAGTTTGCGTTTTCACCACCGCGTGGCCGTCCGAGATGCCATAGACCTGGTTCGCATTCATCCCCATGCCCTTGCCGGCGGCGTCATAGGTCTCGGCCATGGCCAAGCCTGCGGACAGGCCGAGGGTCAGGGCTGTGGTTGCGGTCGCAATTAAGAACTTGTGCATAATAACCTCTCATTTCTGAGGGTCTGGCGTTGCAAGCATGTAAAGAAAAAACCGCCTGAACGCGGTCCCCCGCGCGGAGGATAACACATTCCGTTCTTTGCGTCTAAACCGGGCCTCAGCCTTCGAGCTTGCGGGCCACCATAAACGAGACCGGGAACGCCGCGACAAAGCCGACAACCGCAGCGATCAGGATGGTCGTCCACGCGGAATACCCCATGGCCAGAACCGCAATCACAGCGGACCCGGCGAGGGTGGAACCAAGGAAAATGTGAAGGATCAGCGTCAGGGGCGACATAGGGGCCTCGTTGTTTTCGGTGTGTTTTCGCAGAGCCTAGAACCGAGGCCGGGAGCGGTCCTTGATCTGGGTCAGAAATCGCAGCGCAATCAGGCCCATGCCAGTGCGGTTCCGACTAGGACAAGGCCAATCCCTATAGCTTCGCGATAAGAGAAATTCTCACCAAACAGGAAGTACGACGCGATGGCGATCAGGATGACCTCGGCCCCCAGAATGCCGGTATAGATGATGCCCAACCTCTCCTCACGCAGGGCGGCGAGTTCCAGCGATGCGGCGGCTAGCAAAGTTGCAACGATCAGCAGGCTGAGGCCGATCCCGGGGATTTTCCACCAGAACTTCATCGCGATCATGGCAATGGAATAGAGACCCGCCGATCCGAAGGCGATAAGGGGGATGAGCGATGTAGACATAGGGACCTCCCACTGAGGTTGCCGCCAGGTCAACGATAGCAGGCGGGAGGGGTTGGGGCTGTGAGGTGGGTCACAGAGGGTCAATCAGCAGAACTGAGGGCCGCGACCGACCCGAGGGGAGGCGCAAACGCGCCGCCCATTTTGCCGAAGGCAAACCTCCGGTTTGTCGGGGGCGGGTCATGCCAGAGGCATGCTTTCAGCATGACGCGGTCCGGCGGTGCCACCGGGTGGGTGGGTTGGTACGAGACAAATGTAACTGACGTTTGCTAACGACTTGCAAGCTATTCAACGCGATGATTTATCTGCGAAGCCATTCGCTTCAAGCAGACAAATAGGCCCTACTCTATGAAACCAAAACTAGCTGAAACAAAACTATTTGGAAAAATTAGAGCACCAGTCTGCTTCGAAGAATTGATAAGTAGTGTTTGTGAGATGGACAATAGCGCCTACTTTTCCTCAAGATTCTGGAGGGGGCAAGCAGAAGCGGATTGGCCGATTGAGACCACGTCGATGAGGCGCGTCAAAAACTCCATGAGGTTCTCGATTGAGAATTTTAACGACCAGGCGATAGCAAACGATGTAAGTATGCTCAAACGGGCAAAGCACAGCGGCTTTAGCTTTACGGATGGTCGCGAACTAAACGATTGGGAATTAATCACAAAACTACGGCACTACGGTGCCTCTACATGCTTATTGGATGTGAGCAAGAACCCACTTGTTGGCCTCTGGTTTGCCTGTTCCAGCAAACCAAAATCTCCAGGAATCTTATTTGGACTGCATTGCGATCAAGTCGGCGGAATGGAAAAAGAACATCCTAGTGAAGAATACCGCGCTGAGTTGGTGATCGCTAAGAGCTTTAAGCATCCAATGCTCTATGATCCGTCGACAGTAACACCTCGTGTCGCGGCTCAATCATCATGTTTTCTGTTTGGATCGGCCAGTAGCAGTCAAATGGGGTCGATGGTTTATGAAGAAACTAATGAAGGCCAATGCTTCTATTACATTTCACCTGAACTAAAGTCAGACTGTCTCAAAAAGCTTGATCAAGTGTTTTGCATCAACCGACTGTCTTTGTTTCCAGACATTGAGGGATTTTCTCAAGCCAATTCGAGTGAATACGATGCTTCATCTGACTACAGGTGGTAGTCAATCGCTTGGATGGCCCACCTTTCCATCTTAAATATTGAAGTCATCCAACGTCGGTCCGACGTTGGATGACTTCAACTATCCATCTTCAACGCAGAGATGAATGCCTCCTGCGGGATATCTACCTTCCCGAACTGGCGCATCTTTTTCTTACCGGCCTTCTGCTTCTCCAGCAGTTTGCGTTTCCGCGTGGCGTCGCCGCCGTAGCATTTCGCCGTCACGTCCTTGCGCAGGGCGCTCAGGGTCTCGCGCGCGATGACTTTGCCGCCGATCGCCGCCTGGATCGGGATTTTGAACATGTGGCGCGGGATCAGGTCTTTGAGCTTTTCGCACATCGCCCGGCCCCGCATCTCGGCCCGGTCGCGGTGAACCATGGTCGACAGCGCATCCACCGGCTCGTCATTCACCAGCACCGACATCTTGACCAACGCGTCCTCGCGGTAGCCGGTCATCTGGTAGTCGAAACTGGCATAGCCCTTGGTCACCGATTTCAGTCGGTCGTAAAAGTCGAACACGACCTCGTTCAGCGGCAGGTCATAGACGACCATGGCGCGGCTGCCCGCATAGGTCAGGTCCATCTGGATGCCGCGGCGGTCCTGACACAGTTTCAGCACGTCGCCAAGGTATTCGTCGGGCACCAGAATAGTCGCCTTGATGCGCGGTTCCTCAAGGTGGTCGACCTTGCTGAGGTCCGGCATGTCGGCGGGGTTATGCAGCTCGATCATCTCGCCGTCTTTCATGAAGACGTGGTAGATCACGCTGGGCGCGGTGGTGATCAGTTCGATATCGTATTCGCGTTCGATCCGGTCGCGGATCACCTCGAGGTGCAAGAGGCCCAGAAAGCCGCAGCGGAAGCCAAAGCCCAGCGCGGCCGAGGTTTCCATTTCGTATGAGAACGAGGCGTCGTTCAGCGCCAGCTTTTCAATCGCGTCGCGCAGGTCTTCGAATTCAGCGGAGTCCACGGGGAAGAGGCCACAGAACACCACCGGCTGCGCGGGTTTGAAGCCCGGCAGGGCCACTTCGGTGCCGTTGCGGTCATTGGTGATGGTGTCGCCGACGCGGGTGTCGCGGACCTGTTTGATGGACGCCGTCAGAAAGCCGATCTCACCGGGGCCGAGGCTGTCGACCATCTCCATCTCGGGGCGGAAGACGCCGACCCGGTCGACATGATGCAGGGTGCCGTTCGACATGAACTTGACCCGCATCCCTTTTTTCAGCGTGCCGTCCATGATGCGGACCAGAACGATGACGCCGAGATAGGCGTCGTACCACGAATCCACCAGCATCGCCTTGAGCGGCGCGTCCAGATTGCCCTGCGGGGCGGGCAGATGGGTGACGATGGCCTCAAGCGTCTCGTGAATGCCCTGCCCCGTCTTGGCGCTGACCTGAATGGCGTCGGTCGCGTCGATGCCGATCACATCCTCGATCTGTTCGGCCACGCGGTCACAATCGGACGCAGGCAGGTCGATCTTGTTCAGCACCGGCACGATCTCATGATCGGCGTCGATGGCCTGATACACGTTCGCCAGCGTCTGCGCCTCGACCCCTTGGGTCGAGTCCACGACCAGCAGAGAGCCCTCAACCGCACGCATGGATCGCGAGACCTCATAGGCAAAGTCCACGTGGCCCGGGGTGTCGATCAGGTTCAGCACGTATTTCTCGCCATTGTCGGCGGTATAGTCGATGCGGACCGTGTTGGCCTTGATAGTGATGCCGCGTTCCCGCTCGATATCCATGCTGTCGAGCAGCTGTTCCTTCATGTCGCGATCCTTGACCGTTCCGGTCTCTTGAATGAGCCGGTCAGCAAGGGTGGATTTGCCATGGTCGATATGCGCGACGATGGAGAAATTGCGGATATGAGCGAGGTCTGTCATGGGTTGGGGATATGCGTCGGAAATGGGCTGTGGTCAAGGTGGCAAGGCACGCTGCGAAACCCTTTGTTTGCGAGGCCTCCGCCCAGTCAGGCCAGCCCGTTTCTCACTAGTTCCGCGTTCATCCAATGCGTCTCACTTTGCACATGGCCCTCACGTACGTATTTCGCAAGGTGAGTGGGCATTTCTTTTTCTTTGAAGGCCGCGGTCGTGCGAACCACAAACCCCTCTTGTGTTTCGAGATCGAGGCCCGCAATTACATCCACCACGACCTGAGTGGAGAACCGCCCGCGATAAAGTTCTGGAACGGGGGTGATTCCAAGGTCGGAAAAGCGTGTAAGCGTCGCGTCCCACGGCTGAACTCTCTCGGCCTTGATCCATGCAAAACCAAGAAAATAGGCCGGCAACTGGGAATACGCGATGGAATGACGCGCGAACAGATACTCGCCGACGATGCGCTCATCCTCGGAAAGTTGAGGCGCGACACCAGCTGCGAAAGCCTTCATCCAATCTCGCGACTGGTGATACCTTGCGTCGATACTACGAGGGTGACAGCCTTGGCTGTGAATTGTCGTATTCTCACCGTCCATCTTTTCGGTGATTACCACCTCATCAGCCAACGCCAACTCATCGACGCTGGACATGATCTTATCATCACTTGTGGCACCAGGGGATTGCGGTAAGTGGAATGTGCGTCCGTATTTTTTCAACATCTTCGCACCTTTGCCGTCAGAAAAGCTGAGTTTGGGCAGAAAACGCCACAAAGCAGTTGGGCGCAATCACATTTTCGCACCACATGATTGATCCCGAATCCAGTTTGATTCATACTCCCTCCCAGACCGAGAGGGGCAAAAGACCCGTCCGGGCAGGCAAAAACGAGGCTCGAGCATGAAACAGTTCCTCTTAATCGCATTTTGCGCCACGTCGTTGACGGCGGTGGCCCCGACTCCTAGCGAGGCGGCGCAGATCAAGCGGGCGTGTCTGGCGTCCGACCGCACAGCCGCGACGCGGGACCGGTGCAGCTGTATCCAGCGGGTGGCCAATCAGGCGCTGACCCGCAGCGATCAAAAGACGGTCGCCAAGTGGTTCAGCGACCCCCATCAGGCGCAGGAGTTGAAGATGTCGAAAACCGCGCGCGATGATGCGCTGTGGGATCGGTATCGGAACTTTGGCCAGATGGCGCAGGCGATCTGCAGCTAAGCTGACCTCAATCCTTGACCTGATCGACACTGCGCCCCAGAAAAGGCGCAGCGAAAGGTGTATCAGATGGTAATGAAAGGGCTGACCCTGCGCGGGCTCGAAGTGTTCGAGGCCCTGGCGCGGACGGGATCGGTGGCGCAGGCCGCCGAGATCACGGGGCTCAGCCAGCCCTCGGTATCGCAGCAATTGCGCAATCTGGAAAATGCCCTGGGGACCGAACTGGTCGATCACGGACGTCGCCCCATGCGGCTGACGCAGGCGGGGCGCAGCTTTCTGGCCCGGACCGAGGCGGTGCTGGCTGAATTACAGATGGCCCAAAGCGAGTTGACGGTGATGGACCTGGGCCATCTGACCACCCTGTCCATCGGGCTGATCGATGATTTCGACAACGACCTGACCCCGCGGCTGGCGACTCTGCTGGCCGACAGCCTGACTCGTTCGAACTTCAAGCTGCTCACCCTGCCCAGCCTGGATTTGTTCCAAGAGTTGGAGGCCCAGCGCCTGCATCTTATGGTCTCGGCCCATTCCGGCGAGGTGCTGGAAGGCGTGGTCGAATACCCCTTGGTTCAGGACCCGTTCATTCTGGTGACGCCCAAAGGTGTTGAGAACGCCGTTCAGGACCTGCCCTTTCTACGCTATGCCCGCGAACAACTGATCAGCCGCCAGATCGAGGCACATCTGGCCCGGCAGCGGCTGGAATACGAAGAACGGTTCGAAATCGGCTCGCATCTGGCGCTGATGGCGATGGTCGCGCGCGGCCTGGGTTGGGCGATCACGACGCCGCTGGGCTACATGCGGGCAACCCGGTTCCACGACGCGCTTGAGGCACACCCCGCCCCGTTCGGGGATTTTTCGCGCACGATTTCCCTGTTTACCCGCACCGACTGGTCAGATCAGGTACCGCGAGAGGTTGCCGACATGATGCGCCGCCTGATGCGCAACCAGATCGTCGATCCGGCGCTGGCGCAATTGCCATGGCTTACCGACCGCCTGAAGGTGATGGGCTAGGCCCGCAGATGTGCATCGAGCCCCGCCACCGCGACCTCGATCAGATCCAGCGCCCCGTTAAAATCCCGCGTATAGTAAGGGTCGGGCACATGATCAGCACCCGTCTCAGGCGCAAAATCGGTCAGCAGACGGACCGGGGTCTCATTCCCTGCGGGCCGCAAGGCTTCTATGCTGCTGATGTTCTCGGCGTCCATGCCGACGATCAGGTCGAACTGATCAAAATCCTCAGCCACGAATTTCCGCGCCCGCAGGTCGCTCAGGTCGATGCCCCGTGCCCCCGCCGCTGCCTGCATCGGCTCATAGGGCGGTTCTCCGATATGCCAGCCGGAGGTTCCGGCACTGTCAGTCATATGGTGGGGCGCACGGGCGCGAAACGCGCCTTCGGCGGCAGGAGAACGGCAGATATTGCCCAGACAGACAAAGAGGATACGGTGGGTCATGGGTCAAGGTGTAGCGCGTGGGGCAAAGATGGAAAAGATCGTCATTCTGACAGGGGCGGGAATCTCGGCCGAAAGTGGGCTGGGCACGTTCCGCGACGAGGACGGCTTGTGGGCGCAGCACCGGATCGAGGATGTCGCCACACCCGAGGGCTTTGCCCGCAACCCCGCCCTGGTCCATGGGTTTTACAACGCTCGCCGGGTTCAGGCCGCTGAGGCTCCACCAAACGCGGCGCATAAGGCTCTGGCCCGCCTGCAACTGGACTTTCGCGGTGAAGTGGTAATCGTCACCCAGAATGTAGATAGCCTGCACGAAGCAGGCGGCGCCCGAAACGTGATCCACATGCACGGGACACTGGCCTGTGCGCTGTGCGCGGCTTGTGATCACCGCTGGCCCGCACCGCCCGAGATGGCGATGGGTGAGACCTGCCCGGCCTGCAACGCCCCCACGGCACGGCCGGATGTGGTCTGGTTTGGCGAGATGCCTTACCACATGGACGCAATCTACGACCATCTGGCCGATGCAACCCTGTTCGCGGCCATCGGCACCTCGGGACAGGTCTACCCCGCCGCCGCCTTTGTGCACGAGGCCCGCATGTCCGGCGCACAAACAGTCGAGCTTAACCTCGCTCCGTCGGATGGGGCATCCAGCTTTGACAACGTTATCCTCGGCCCTGCATCGGAAACTGTCCCACACTGGGTCGAGGGGCTGCTGGAGCAATCCTGATCGCAAACCCCGCAGACAGCAGCGGATTTTCCTGTTTATAGTAAAGGCCCAACGCGACGGGAGAGCCCAATGACAGACCCCCAGTTTCCACGAGAAGAGATCCTTGACGACGACAGTCTGGACAGCCGCGACGCAGTGGGCGACCAGTTGGCGGGGCTGTGGTGGACCTTCCTGTTGCGCGGGCTTCTGGCCGGGGCGCTGGGGATCGCGGCCCTGTTCTGGCCGACGGGCAGCATTTCCCTCTTGCTGCGGCTTGTCGGCCTGCTGTTGGTGTTCGACGGCGGCCTGACCTTGCTGGGCTTCGGACGGCGCGGCCTGATCGGGGGCGTTGGCATCGGCGCGCTGCTGATCGGTCTGGTGTTGCTGATCTGGCCCGAGGGCGTGGCTCGGCTGACCTTCTTCTTACTGGGTGCATGGGCGTTGATCATGGGCGTCGGCTCTATGGCGGCGTGGCGGCAGATGTCGGATCAACACCCCGATGCCGCATCGATCCGCAACTCGGGGATCGTGGCGCTGGTGATCGGGCTGGTGCTGATCTTCTGGCCCGGCAGCGGTATGGTAGCACTGGGATGGGCCATCGCGTTCGGCGCGCTCGCCTTCTCGGCGGTGATGTTCTGGCTGACCGCCCGTTTCAAACGTGCCCATGACCGCGTGGCGATGCGGGTGGTCAATCGTTGATCCGTTCGGCAAAACGCAAACAGGCCGGGCAAAGCCCGACCTGACGCATGGATGAGGGCCGCAGAGCGGCCCGAAGACAGGCGTTCGCTCAGTTCGAGTGCGATCCGTGACCGCCCTTGTCCTGACGTTCCAGATCGACGGGGATCTCGATTTCAACCTCGCCCGCCTTTTCAAAGATCAGGGTCACGGGAACCGTCGCGCCCTGCTCGAACGGAGCGGTCAGGCCCATGAACATGACATGGTCGCCACCGCGTTTCAGCATGTGCATCTCGCCTGCCGGAATGACAAAGCCTTCCTCGACATGCACCATCTTGGCCACGCCACTGTCATCAACCTTATGGGTATGCAGTTCGACCCGTGCGGCGGCATCCGATTCCACACCGATCAGCCGGTCATCGGTTTCGCCAGCATTTTGGATCATCATGAAAGCAGCACCGGCCTTGGCCGACTTGCCCGATGATCGGGCATAAGCGTCGTCAACGGAAATTGCATCCTGCGCCCAGGCAGAAGTGGCCAGCAGTGCGGTGGCCATCGAGGCCAGGAGTTTGGATTTGAGGGACATCGCGCCTCTCCTTGTTTAAGTGTCTGAAAAGAGAAAACTCAAATCAGAGCCGGAGGCGCGCGTGCCGGTCTGTAAGGAAGCGGAAGAGCAATCAGGTTGTCGGCCTTGCGCAAGGGCACTGGCCGATCGGTGTCGGGAACAACAGGTAGTTCGGGTTCCGGAACCGCAATCGCACCCAACAGGGTCAGCGCATAATCCGGGCAGAAATGCGGGGGCTGCGCCGGCTGACCTTCGGCGTCCATATAGACCACCACCGGACCCGAGCCGGTGCACAGCACCATCTGCCCCACCGCCCTGTCCATTCCGCGCGACGCGGCCACACCCTGCCCGGTTAGCATGACGAGCAGCGAAAGTGCCAAAGGCAAGAATCTGTTCAGAACGGTCTTCATCCTGCGCCGGATATAAGCCCGACGCAAAGCGGGCTTCAAGCGCAATCGGAAACGCCCGAAGCCCGCAAGGTTGGGTTTGGTGTCAGCCGTCCACGCCGGGACGTTTGACAGACCCTTTGGTCAGGCTCGTATGCAACCTGTTCACCTGTCGTTGCATCCGAAAGCATGTCCCAAACATTTTGCCAAAAAAGGCAGCCAACAGGGAGAGATAATCAGATAGTTTGAAAGACATGAGATAGAACTCCGCCAGATGAATATGACTGAACATAAAACGAGCAGAGCCAAGTGTATGTGAACAATGTCACCAACAGAGGAATTTTAGTTCCAATCCGGGAACAGCCCACAAAAGAAAAGGCCCTGCACCGTGCGGTACAGGGCCGAATTCTTTTCAGGTAAAAAAGGGCTTAGGCCGCAGCTTGCGCCTTGGCGATTTCCTTTTTCACTTTCAGCGCGTTTGCCGACAGCTCTTCGTCCTTGGCTTTGGCCAGGAACGCGTCCAGACCACCGCGGTGGTCAACCGAACGCAGAGCAGCAGCCGAGATGCGCAGCTTGACGCCACGGCCCAGAGCTTCGGACTGCAGGGTAACGTCGTTCAGGTTCGGCAGAAAACGACGACGAGTTCTGTTTTTGGCGTGGCTGACATTGTTGCCAGTCATCGGGCCTTTTCCGGTCAGTTCGCAACGGCGCGACATGGTTTCTTCCTTTGTTTCTGGAGGCCGGGCATGATGCCAGCGGCCAAATCACAAGGGGCGCAACCCGAAGTCGCGCCCGAAAACTGGTTGGATGCGTGTAGTGGGAATCGCGGGAAGGGTCAAGACGGATCACGCGAATTCTTTAAACCAACGTCACTGACCGGGGAAAGTTTGCGCCCGCAGCAATGGTTTGTTGTTCTTTCGGTGCCGCTCCAACAGGCGCGCCTGCTGCCGTCCGCGCGGAATAAAGCGCGCAGGTCTCGGTGTCAGCCGCTTTTCGATCAGTTCAGGGAAAATATCAAAAATCTCACGCCTCGCCTCTGCGCCAAGTGACTTCAGAGCCTCAACGCCGGTGAAAAGGCTTTCGGTTGGGGCATTTTCGGCGAAAATCACCTGATGGCGGTCGAACAACAGATGAAAATACTCAACCCCTGTTACGGTTTCATCGACAAAAATCCCCGGCAGAACGGTCAGCTTGATCGCCGGGATCAACACCTCGGATGTGCCGAACATGCGCTCGGCGATTTTTGACTGCACCAGCATCCTGTGCTGACGCGACACCAGCAGATCGCGCCGGGGCAGGCCGTTGCCCAGCGCACCGGCCAGAATGCGCACCGGCCAAAGGCGCGGATTGTTCAGCAGTTCAGCCCGGCCGAACCCACGCCGGCCAATCCACCGGATGCCTTGCAACCCGTGCTCCATGGTGGGGATCATGTCCCCGATCCGCAGCTCTTGAATCGGGCGCTTTCCGGTTTGCGTCAGAATAGCAGTGTCACGGGTAAAGCATGGAACGCCCGAGCCGTTTTCGAACGCAGAATACGTGACCACGATGCCGGACGGCAGGGTAAACGTACCGCTCGACAATGAATAGCCGACACCATCCTCGACCGTGATGGTGCCGAAAACGCTGTCATTGATCACGGTCCCGACGGGCAGGTTCAGCGTATCCGTTCCGTTGCCACCACGAATGTCGCCGTCGACGGAAGTACTGCTGAAATTCAGTGTATCGTTGCCGCCCCCCAGCCGAATGGCTCCGACGGTCGAGCCGGTTATGTCAACGGTGTCGGCATCCGACCCCGAAGAAACGCGACCGCCGACAGTGCTGTTGGTAACGGTAATGGTGTCACTTCCGGCATTGCCGATCACGTTGTCGGCGATGACGCTGTCGGTGACATTTATATCGTCGTCACCGCCCCGTCCCCGGATATTGTCAATCGGAGACCCCTGCGGGTTCCCGTTCAGGGTGCCGCTATCGCCTGTGACGTCGATATCGTCGTCGCTATTTGTCCCATTTATTCTGGGCATTTGGACCGGTCCACTACATCAGGAGGCCAGACTAACACGTTTCCGCGCCATCGTCAGTCCACAACACAACCCTGGATGGAATGTCCGCTACACTCCGCTTAGACACACACCCTATCGCAAGATGAGTGACGACAGCATGGTTTCCGCAGCCGTCGAGGGGCTCAGCCCGCCTGCACGCACTTGCGCACCCAGATGATCCATATCGGCCCGAGCCTTCGCGGTGGACAGCTGCGCCAGCAGGGCGGCGCGCACCTCCTGCTCGAACCAGTACTGCGCCTGTGCCGCCCGGTTTGCATCCCAGTGCCCCCGATCCCGGCGCGATTGGGTGAGGGACTGCATTTCAGCCCACGCGCCCTCAAGCCCATGTTCTTCCACCGCCGAGACCGTCATCGCCTTGGGAAACCCGTCCGGATCCTGCGGGCGTTTGCGTAACAGGCGCAGGGCACCGGCGTAATCGGCACAGGTGCGGGTGGCAGTGGCCTTCAGGTCTCCGTCCGCCTTGTTGACCAAAATCATGTCGGCCATTTCCATGATGCCGCGTTTGACGCCCTGCAGTTCGTCCCCGCCCGCCGGGGCCAGCAGCAACAGGAACAGGTCTGACATTTCCGACACCACGGTTTCCGACTGACCTACACCGACGGTTTCGATCAGCACCACATCGAAGGCCGCCGCCTCGCACAGGGCAATCGCCTCGCGCGTGCGGCGTGCGACACCGCCCAGATGCGACTGGCTGGGCGACGGGCGGATAAAGGCGTTTCTCTCACGGCTCAGACGCTCCATCCGGGTTTTATCACCCAGAATCGAGCCCCCCGACCGGGCCGAGCTGGGATCGACCGCAAGCACCGCCACGCGCAACCCCTGCCCGATCAGCATCATGCCGAAGCTTTCGATAAAGGTGGACTTGCCCACCCCGGGCGTTCCCGACAAACCGATGCGCAGGGATTGCCGCTGGGACTTGGCGACATGGGCCAGCAACTCGGTCGCCTGCGCCCGGTGATCGTCGCGGCCGCTTTCAACCAGAGTGATCGCACGGGCCAGCGCGCGGCGCTCGCCGTTCAAAATTCTGTCGCCCAGCTCAGCGGTGTTCATGCGCGTCCCCATACCCGATTTTCGCCTTGATGGCGTAGCGGAATGGGGTTTGTCCAGTGCCAAGCACCATGAGAATTGCCGCAGCCTGTCGGAACTGGACCTTGTGGAACGGTTGGCGGATAAAGCCCGCATGACACGCCTGCCAATCGACGACGCCATCCCTGATCTGCTTGCCGCCCTCAAGGCTTCGGGCCGTGCTGTGTTGCAGGCGCCTCCGGGCGCGGGCAAGACGACACGAGTGCCTCTGGCGATGCTCGAAGCAGGCGTGTGTGACGGCAAGATCGTGATGCTGGAACCGCGCAGGCTGGCTGCACGCGCCGCCGCCGAACGCATGGCGGAAACGTTAGGCCAGCGTGCCGGTGAAACGGTCGGCTACCGGGTGCGCGGCGACGCCAAGGTTTCGAAATCAACCCGGATCGAGGTGGTCACCGAGGGCATTCTGACCCGGATGCTGCAATCCGACCCCGATTTGCCCGGCGTGGGTGCGGTGATCTTCGACGAATTCCACGAACGGTCCCTGAACGCCGATCTGGGGCTGGCCCTGTGCCTCGAGGTCACCGGCGCGCTGCGGGACGATCTGATCCTGCTGGCTATGTCCGCAACATTGGATGCTGAGCCCGTCGGGCGTCTGATGGAGGCCCCTCTGGTCACCTCCGAGGGGCGCAGCTATCCGGTTGAAACCCGCTGGCTGGACCGTCCCTTGGGGGCGCAGGCAAGACGGCTGGACGCTCTGATCGATCTGGTGGTTCAGGCCGAGCGGGACACGCGCAAAACCGGTGGCGGTATACTGGTGTTCCTGCCCGGTGAGGGCGAAATCCGGCGGGCCGAGGCCGCCTTGTCCGGGCGTTTGCCCGGCGATTGTGCGGTGCGCCCCCTGTTCGGGGCGATGCCTTTCGCCGCCCAGCGCGCGGCGATTGCGCCAGTTGAGGCCGGACGCAAAGTGGTGCTGGCCACGTCGATTGCCGAAACCTCGCTGACCATCCCCGACATCCGGGTGGTGGTCGACATGGGCCAGGCACGGCGGGCGCGGTTCGATCCGGGCTCGGGCATGTCACGACTGGTGACCGAGCGTGTGACACGGGCCGAGGCCACCCAGCGCGCAGGCCGCGCCGGACGTGTGGCCGAAGGGGTCTGCTATCGGCTGTGGTCCAAGGGCGAAGAAGGCGCGCTGGCCGCCTACCCCCCGGCCGAGATCGAAGCCGCCGACCTGACCGGACTGGCGCTGGAGCTGGCGCTGTGGGGCGCAGAACCGAACGATCTGGCCTTCCTGACGCCTCCGCCCGAAGGCACGATGGCCGAAGCGAAGGCCTTGCTGACAATGCTGGGCGCACTGGATGCCAAAGGGCGGATCACCGAACACGGACGCGCATTGGCCGCGCTGCCTCTGCACCCGCGCCTGGGGCATATGCTGGTGCGCGCCGGGCCGGACGCCGCGCCCTTGGCCGCGTTGATGGCCGAACGCGACCCGCTCAAAGGGGCCCCGGCGGATATGCTGCTGCGGCTGGAAGCGCTGCGCGATATACGCGCGTTTCAACGCAATCGGGTCTGGCAAGTGAACAATGGCGCCGTGGATCGGATCAAGGCCGAGGCCAAACGGCTGCGCTCACGGGGCAACGCCACCGATCTGAGTCCTGCCGCGATGGCCGCGCTGGCCTATCCCGACAGGGTCGGACAACGCCGCAAGGGCGATGCGCCTCGCTATGTCCTGTCGGGTGGCAAAGGGGCTGTGCTGGACGGTGGCGACACGCTGGCCGCCGCGCCTTATCTGGTGGTAACGGATACCGACGGGAATCCGCGAGAAGCGCGCGTGCGCATGGCTGCCCAGATATCGGAACGCGAAATCCGTGATCTGTTTGAGGGGCAGATCAAGTGGGTCGACAGCTGCGAATGGTCCAAGCGCGACCGACGGGTCGTGGCGCGCCAACAAGAGCGGTTCGGTGCAATCACTCTGAGCGACCGCATCTGGAAAGACGTTCCGGACGAAGCAGTGGCGCAAGCCATGCTGGACGGCGTGCGCGATCTTGGCCTGCGGCTGGACGGCGCCGCGGCACGTCTGGCCGCCCGGGTGGAACTGGTGCGGGCCGAGGGTGCGGACCTGCCTGATTTTACCATCGAGGGACTGACAGAAACCCTGGAAGACTGGCTGCTGCCGATGCTCTCAAACGTACGCAATGCCGACGAGTGGAAACGGTTCGACCTGCTGCCCGCCCTGCGTGCCCGGCTGGACTGGAACCAGACGCAAGAGCTGGACCGCCGCGCACCGGGATCGTTCGAAACGCCGCTGGGCCGCAAGGTGCCGATTGATTACGGCGGTGCGGTGCCCGAGATATCGGTGCGCCTGCAGGAACTGTTCGGTGTCACGCGGCACCCTGTCGTGGGGGGACAGGCATTGAAGATTACCTTGCTGTCCCCGGCGCAGCGCCCGATCCAGATCACCCGCGATCTGCCCGGTTTCTGGGCCGGATCCTATGCGGATGTCCGCAAGGACATGCGTGCACAGTACCCAAAACACCCCTGGCCCGAAGATCCGACCCAGGCCGATCCAACCTTGCGCGCCAAACGGCGGGGACAAAACCGCGATTGACGATTTGATTGGGTTTTCAGGCGAAATTTCCAAGCCGATGATTGCGTATGAAATTCAGAGGGGCTCATTGAAGAAACCGCCTGTTGTTGCTATATGTCTGCCTCTTGACGGTAACGCGCGCGCAAAAGATCAAATTATGACCAAATGGTTGCGGAACATCTGGGAGGAGGTCGCAAGACCCATTTTCCTGCGCCCCAAGCGGGTGCAGTTCGCAGCACTGTGCACTCGGGAAACCGAAACCGGGCCAGAGGTTCTGCTGATCACCAGCCGCGATACTGGGCGCTGGATCATCCCCAAGGGCTGGCCGATTGACGGCAAGGACGGTGCCGAAACAGCCCTGCAGGAGGCTTGGGAAGAGGCTGGCGTGCGTGCGCCCAGCATCGCCAAAGAACCCATAGGCTGTTTTACCTATGACAAAGTCCTGAAAGACGGCTCGGCCCTTCCGGTTCTGACCAATGTCTACCGGGTCGAAGTGCAGGATCTTGCGGATTGCTTTCCCGAAGCGGATGAGCGCAAGCGGGTCTGGGTGGCTCCTGCCATTGCAGCCGAACGCGTCGCCGAGCCGGAGCTGCGCGACATACTGCTCCAGTTGTAACAGTTTCGCAAAAAATTGATGACGAGGCGGTTGCCCGCGCGGGTGAAACCGTCTAGCCGCCTGTGTCAACTCAAGCAAGCCGCAAATCCCATGTCGAACATCACTACAAAAAACCGTTGGCAGGCGCTGGACAGCGACCTGCATCGCATCTCGCGTGTTGAAAATGCGAGTGTCCATGTGGCGCGCCCGATGCTGGCGCCCGGCATCGCGCTGGCCTTTATCGCGCTGGCCGGTTTGTCGGCTGCAGTGGTTTTTGGACACGCGGATGGCGGGTTGATCGTTGTCGCGGCAGCGGTATTCGGGGCCTATATGGCGGTCAATATCGGCGCCAACGATGTGGCCAACAACATGGGTCCGGCGGTTGGGGCCAACGCCCTGACCATGGGTGGTGCGATCGTGATCGCAGCCCTCGCTGAAAGCGCGGGCGCGCTGCTGGCCGGTGGGGATGTGGTCTCGACCATTTCAAAGGGAATCATTGATCCGGCCTCGGTACAGAACAGCAATGTGTTTATCTGGGCGATGATGGCTGCGCTGATTTCATCAGCCATGTGGGTCAACCTCGCCACCTGGGTCGGTGCGCCGGTTTCGACCACGCACTCGGTCGTGGGTGGCGTGATGGGCGCAGGCATCGCCGCAGCGGGGCTGAGCGCCGTCAGCTGGGGCACAATGAGCGCCATTGCCGCAAGCTGGGTGATTTCACCGGTTCTGGGCGGAGTGATCGCGGCCAGTTTTCTGGCGCTGATCAAGACCAAGATTCAGTATCAGGACGACAAGATCGCCGCTGCTCGGCGTTGGGTTCCGATCCTCGTGGCCGTCATGGCGGCAGCGTTTGCAACCTATCTGGCCGTCAAAGGCCTGAAACGGATTGTGAAGATCGAGCTTGAGATAGCCCTGCTGATCGGTCTGACCTCGGGTCTGCTGGTCTGGTCGTTGACGGTGCCGTGGGTACGGCGCAAGTCCGAAGGGTTGGAAAACCGCACGAAATCCCTGAAAACACTGTTTGGCCTGCCGTTGGTGATCTCGGCCACGTTCCTAAGCTTCGCGCATGGCGCCAACGACGTCGCCAATGCGGTAGGCCCGTTGGCGGCCATCGTGCACGCGGCGGAATTCGGCGATTTCGCCTCGAAAGTGGCGATCCCAACCTGGGTCATGGTGATCGGCGCATTCGGGATTTCATTCGGCCTGTTCCTGTTTGGCCCCAAACTGATCCGCATGGTAGGCAGCCAGATCACCAAGCTGAACCCGATGCGCGCCTTCTGCGTGGCGCTATCGGCGGCAATCACCGTGATCGTGGCCAGTTGGCTGGGTCTGCCGGTCAGCTCGACCCATATCGCCGTGGGTGCCGTGTTCGGAGTTGGTTTCTATCGCGAATGGCACTCGGACCGCCGCTGGAAGCAAACAAACCAACAGCGCCCCGCCGAACAGCGGCTAGCCCGCGAAGAACATCAACGCCGCAAGCTGGTGCGTCGTTCGCATTTCATGACCATCGTGGCAGCCTGGGTTATTACCGTTCCTGCGGCTGCGGCCATGTCCGCGGCGATTTTCATGTTTCTGACAGCCTTTATCTGACGCGGCCTAAGGCCTGACCTGATCCGGTGACAGAGCGGTTTCGGGCGCTTGTTCGATCAGCGCCCGCACTTTGGTACAGATCGGGGTCGCCACTCCAGACTGCGCGCCAAGGCGGATGATTTCGCCTTGCAGGCTGTCAATCTCAGTCAGGCGCCCTGCCATCAGATCATAGGCCATTGATGTCCGCGCGCTGGGATCAATCGTCAGCATCCGCGCCGCGATGCGGGTAAAGATCGGCGTTGGCAGCCGCAGGATATGCGGCGTCATCCACGCAGGCAGAGGTGTGGTCGAGGCCACCGGGTGACCTGCCGCCCCAAGCACCGTCAGAGCTTCGGCCATCTGATCCGCCATCAACCGCCGCCAATTGCGATCCAGAAGTTGCTCTTTCAGCGTCAGACCGGACAGCGCGTTCAGCGCGTTGTTGAGGTTGATCACCAGCTTGCCCCATTGCACCGCGTCGATGTCGTCGCTTTCGATCACCGGGAGATCGGCGCTGCTGAGCCTTTGACCCAAATCACCGGGGCCGCTTTGGATGACGATCTCGCCCGAGGTCGCCCGATGAAAACACGCCGGGTCGGTCGGCACCACGTTGAACGGCACCATTCCGGCGCGCACGTCGTGATCCGGCAGGGTCTCACGCAGGGTGCGGGCATTGTCCATCCCGTTCTGCCACGACAGGACTGGGGCAGATGTTGGCTTGTTTTGCGTGATCCGGGCGGCGATTTCGGCCGTTGCGCCGGTCTTGACGGTCACGATCACGGCCTCTGCGGTGGCCAGACAGCTTGCATCCTCGGTCAGGGTCAGGTCTTGCGCGGCCACGTGACAGCTCAGGCCCGAGAAATCCGTGACCGTCAGCCCCTTGTCGCGGACTGGGTCCAAAATGCGTGACCGGCCCAGCAAAGTCACGTCATGGCCTGCATGGGCCAGCAAAGCCCCGCAATAACAGCCGATACTGCCTGCGCCTGCGATCACGATCTTCATGGTGTCCCTCCCCGGCGGAGAGGATCGCCGGGATACGGATGCCGGACAAGCCCCCATGACGTTTGGTCAGCGCACCCGTCTGGGCCGCGTGCGCTCCAGCTCATCCGAGATCGGAATGAACTCCTGATCATCCCCCGGCGGCAGGTGGAACGCGCCATTCGCCCAGTCGGCGGTTTTCCATTCACGGGTGGCAGCATCAATCTTCTCCTTCGAGGACGACACGAAGTTCCACCAGATATACCGATCCTCGTTCAGCGTCGCGCCGCCCAGCAGCATCAGCCGCGCACCCAACGGCCCCGCCTTGACCGACAGTTGATCGCCCGGGCGGAATACCATCATGCGGCCTTCCTCGAACCGGTCACCGGCAATCTCGACCGAGCCCTGCGTGACATAAACACCCCTGTCCTCGTGATCATCCGGCAGGGGGAACGCGGCACCCGGATCAAGCTGGACGTCCATATAGAAGGTCTCGGACAACATGGTGACGGGGCTGGTTTCGCCATAGGCCGACCCGAGGATCAGGCGGGCGCTGACCCCATTGTCCTGAATGTGCGGCAGCGCGGTTTGCTTGTGATGCTCGAAATCGGGCGCCATATCCTCATGCGCCTCGGGCAGAGCAATCCAGGTCTGGATGCCGAACAGGCTGTGTTTCTTGCCGCGCGTTTCCGCACTGGTGCGCTCGGAATGGGTAACACCGCGTCCGGCGACCATCCAGTTGACCTCGCCGGGGTAGATCATCTGATGGGTGCCGAGACTGTCGCGATGTTCGAACTCGCCCTGATACAGGTAGGTAACAGTGCCCAGTCCGATATGCGGATGCGGGCGGACGTCGATGCCGCCATCGGTGATGAACTCAGCCGGCCCCATCTGATCGAAGAAGATGAACGGCCCCACCAGTTGGCGTTTGACGGAAGGCAGCGCACGGCGCACTTCGAACCCGCCCAGATCTCGGGCACGTGGGATGATCAAGGTTTCAAGTGCCGCGTTTTCCGACAGGCATTCGGGGTTGTGGGTCGGGTTCCAACTCATTCCGGCTCTCCTGCGATCAGAGGTTAAATGTTCTCAAATGAAGGATATAGGGCGCATAGCCACAGGAAAACGCGCAATTTTGCACAGTCAGGGTGCAGGTGCTGTTGCGCTATCTACGGCCATAGCCGGGGGAAGAACGTCCCGTCGATACGATCCCCTTCACGGTATCCCGCCGCTTCGAACTGCGCGCGCTCATCTTTTGCCCAATCGCCGCGATACCGGATGATCCCGTTCGGAGCCGTCATCCGCAGGGTAAAGCGCCGGACCGTTTCGGTTGGAGTGACCGAAGACAAGCCACCATGCAGCGTGCGCATGTCGAAAAAGATGCAGTCGCCCAACTGCATATCCCATTGCAACAGGTCATAGGCGTCGGGGTCGGCGTTGACATCGGGTGGCGGGTGATAGGTCCGACCGGCAACCTCGGTCGGTTCATAGCTGGGGTGCCCATCCTCAAACCGGACCCGCATGAACAGCTTGTCCCACAGATGAGAGCCCCTGACGAAGGCAATCCCATTTTCCTTGCTTACTGGCTCAAGTGGCAGCCAGAGGACACACATCGTGCCTTCGAAGTCGAAATAGGACAGATCCTGATGAAAGGGCGGGCGCGAGGTCGACCCGGCCTCGCGCAGGAACCAGTTATCCATGACAAGATTGATCGATGGTGCGCCCAGCAGGTGCGCAGCAAGCGCGGCGCAGGGGGAATTGCGCACAAAATCGGTGAACTGAGGGATTTTGTTCCAGGCCCAGTAATCCTCGAAATAGGCCGGGGCGCTGGGGTCTTTGGTATGGCGGGTGAAGTTGTCGGTTGGGGCGGCAAGGTCCGCATCGATCCCCGCGCGCAGCAACGACAGCCAATGGTCCGAGAACTTCGAGCGCAGGACGACGGCTCCGTCGCGTCTGAAGGCGGCGATTTCGTCAGGTGACACCGTTTGCATCTTGTCCATCGGGCAGCCTTTCGGATCAGTGCCGGAAGGATGGCACTCTTATTCACGCAGGGTCAAAGAAATTCGCGCGCGGCGATCACAGGGCCGTGAAACCCGCCTCGGAAAAGGCGTGAATCGTGCTATCTTTGCGCCGTGGCGCGTTCCCACCAAATTGGAGGAAACCTTGCAGGGGGTCCCGACATGACGAATACACGCTTTTCCCGTCGTTCCCTGATCGCCCTCGGCGGTGCTGTTCTGGCGACCGGCACATCTGGACTGCTGCTGCCTGCGCGCGCGGCGGGGCTGGCCCCGACACCCTCCATGCGTGGTGGGTCGAACAATTACCGCCCTGGCGCGCCTATCGTTGATCGGATCGGCGGCGGCGGGTTCTGGATGACAGGCACGGTGCGCCGCGCAGGTGACGGAGCCCCCCTGCCCGGCCAGCGCATCCAGATCTGGGCGCACACGACCGAAGGCCACGAACGCGACCCGCAGAGCCACGGGGCAACGCTGACCGATGCGAACGGAGAGTTTCGGCTGGAGATGCCGCAGATCGTGCCTGCGTTTGGCCAGCCGCATGGCCATCTGGCTTATGACAGCGGAGACTTCGAGACAGTGTTCCTGCGGCCGATCATGGCGAGCTCGAAGAACAAGACTCTCGCCGCGCATTTTGTCTTGCAGCCCCTTTGACCATTCGTGACACGTGCCCGGCTGATCTGGACGGTTCTGGCCCTCGTTCTGGCAGTGCCGCTGATCGCGGCGGCGAACAGCCCGCTTCTGGCGTGGCGTGATCCGCTCTACATCATCGCAGGGTTTGCGGGTGTGGTTGGTATGGGGTTGCTGTTGCTGCAGCCCCTTCTGGCCGGGCGATACCTGCCCGGACTTTCGCCGCTGGCCAGCCGCCGATGGCACCGGCGGGTTGGCCTCACTCTGATCGCGACCATCCTGATCCATGTCGGCGGCCTGTGGGTCACCAGCCCACCGGATGTCGTGGACGCGTTGCTGTTCGTCTCTCCCACACCGTTTTCGGCTTGGGGCGTGGTGGCGATGTGGGCGAGTTTTGCAGCCGTATTTCTAGGCATATATCGGCAACACTTGCACCTGCGGTTCCGGGTCTGGAGGCTGGGTCACACGGCGCTGGCCGCTGTGACCATCATCGGTAGCGTGGTGCACGCTTTGCTGATCGAAGGCACGATGGAGATTATCACCAAAACCGCTCTGTGCGCGTTGGTTGTGTTGGCGAGCGTCCGGACGCTCGCCAAACTGCGTGTTTGGGATGTGCGCAGGCGTTAAACGCCCAGACACCAGCGCATCACTGCCTTTTGTGCGTGCAGGCGGTTCTCGGCCTCGTCAAAAATCACCGAGTTGGGACCGTCCATGACCTCGGACGTTGCCTCTTCCTCGCGGTGCGCGGGCAGGCAGTGCATGAACAGCGCGTCAGGCTTGGCGTGCGACATCAGCTCGGAATTCACCTGATACGGGCGCAGCAGGTTGTGGCGGCGTTCCTTGGCCGACTGGGAATCGTGCATCGAAACCCAGGTGTCGGCAACCACCAGATCGGCGCCTTCAACGGCTTTGTACGGGTCGCGCTCGACCACGATTTGCGAGCCCTTCTGGCGGGCAAAACCCATGAACTCTTCCTCGGGGTCGAACTGTGCCGGGCCGGTGAAGGTCAGGTCAAACCCGAACTGACCCGCCGCGTGCAAGAACGAGGCGCAGACGTTGTTGCCATCACCGGTCCAGACAACCTTTTTGCCAGCAATGGGGCCGTGGTGTTCCTCGAAGGTCAGGACATCAGCCATGATCTGGCAGGGATGGGTGCGGTCGGTCAGGCCGTTGATCACCGGCACGTCGGAATATTCCGCCATCTCGGTCAGGATCGTTTCATCAAAGGTCCGGATCATGATCATGTCGACATAGCGGGACAGCACGCGGGCGGTGTCGGCGATGGTCTCGCCGTGGCCCAGCTGCATGTCCTTGCCCGACAGCACCATGGTCTGCCCGCCCATCTGGCGCACGCCGACATCAAAGGACACGCGGGTCCGGGTCGAAGGTTTTTCGAAAATCAACGCGACCATGCGGTCTTTGAGCGGCTGCTCGTCGTCCAAGGCGGCCTTCGGTTGTCCCAAACGGGCCTGTTTCATCGTACCGGCCTGATTGATCATCGCCCGGAGGTCAGCTGCGTCAGTTTTGTGGATATCGAGAAAATGGTTCATTTCGTTTCGCTTTTGGCTGTCGGGTGGTGGGGGCCAGCCCCCACACCCCCGGAGTATTTGGGAAAAGATGAAATCAGGCAGTCGCAAGCGCGCGTTCGACCTGCGCAGCGGCCTTGTCGAGGCGGATCATGGCCTGAGCGATGTCGTCTTCGGTCAGGGTCAGCGGCGGTAGCAGGCGGATCACGTTGTCGGCGGCGGGAACGGTGATGACCTCGTTGTCATAACCTGCATTCACCACATCCGTGTTTGCCGCCTTGCATTTGATGCCCAGCATCAGGCCAGCGCCACGCACGTCTTCAAACACCTCGGGGTGATCGGCAACCAAACTTTCCAGCTTTTGGCGCAGCAGGCCAGCCTTGCGGTTCACACTTTCCAGAAAGGCGGGTGTGGCGACCTGATCGATCACCGCACAGCCGACGGCGCAACCCAGCGGGTTGCCGCCATAGGTCGAGCCATGGGTGCCCGCCGTCATGCCGCTGGCGGCGTCTTCGGTAGCCAGCACTGCGCCCAGGGGGAAGCCTCCGCCGATGCCTTTGGCAACCATCATGATGTCCGGGGTGATCCCCGCCCACTCATGCGCGAACAGCTTGCCGGTCCGGCCGACGCCGCATTGCACCTCGTCCAGGATCAGCAGCAGGCCGTTTTCGTCGCAAATCTGGCGCAGGGCCTTCATCTCTGCATCGGGTACCGGGCGGATACCGCCTTCGCCTTGCACCGGCTCGATCAGGATCGCAGCCGTCTTGTCGGTGATGGCATTGGTGACGCCGTCGAGGTCTCCGAACGTGACATGCACGAAGCCCGGCAGCAGCGGGCCGAACCCCTTGGTCATCTTCTCGGACCCGGCCGCCGCGATACCCGCCGAAGACCGACCGTGGAACGAGCCGCTGAAGGTAATGATCTCGACCTTTTCGGGCTGATCTTTGTCATAGAAATACTTGCGGACCATCTTCACGGCAAGTTCGCACGACTCGGTGCCCGAATTTGTGAAAAACACCGTGTCGGCAAAGGTATGCTCGACCAGCTTGTCGGCCAACGCCTGCTGTTGCGGGATGTTGTAAAGGTTCGACACATGCCACAGCGCGTGTGCCTGCTCGGTCAGCGCATTAACCAGTGCAGGATGCGCGTGGCCCAGTGCGTTCACCGCGATCCCGGCGCCGAGGTCCAGAAAACGTCGGCCGTCCGCCTCGGTCAGCCAAGCGCCTTCGCCCTTCACAAAGGTCAGGGGCGCACGATTATAGGTCGGCAGAACGGATGGGATCATCGGATCATCCTTTTCGATATGTTGAGCCCCGTGAGTGATACACGAAGGCAGGGTTCGTCAACAGATTTGGTGGGGTTTGCGCGGATTTACAGCGCGCAATGGATCAAACGGGCCGGTTACGCGGCAATGCGTCGGCGTCGGAGTCGCAGGGTATGTGCGTGTTTGATCATGGCGGCGCGTATAGCGGGGCGCGGGCGGTCTGAAAACCCTGAAAATTGCTGCGCTTGAAATTTCATCCTGAGACCTGCGTTTCCTGCTTGCTATTTTCCCGATGCTGGCCCACCGCTAGGGGCATGACACCCGTGCGCCAGAACCCTGCCCTTGCGGCCTTGCTGATCGCGACCGCCAGCGCGTTCATCGCGGGCACGACGCTGCTGGCCAAAGCGCTGGGGACGGATACGCTGGGTCCGGCGTTGCATCCGATGCAAATCAGCCACGGGCGGTTTCTGTTTGCCTTTCTGGTGATCGTCAGCGCCGTGGGCGTCCTGCGTCCAAAGCTGCGCCGCCCGCATTGGGGGTTGCACATCGGGCGGACCAGTTTCGGTTGGGTCGGGATCACGCTGATGTTCGCCTCGGTCGCGTTCATCCCGATTGCGGACGCCACGGCGATTTCCTTTCTGAACCCGGTCTTTGCCATGGTGCTGGCGGTCCCGCTCTTGAAAGAAAGTGTTGGCCCTTGGCGCTGGCTGGCCGCAGCAGTGGCATTGGCCGGAGCGCTGGTCCTGCTGCGCCCGACACCCGACAGCTTTCAACCCGCCGCGTTGCTGGCGCTGGCCGCTGCGGTGTCGATCGGGATGGAGCTGATTTTCATCAAGAAACTCTCGGGTCGGGAAATTCCGATTCAGATCCTTCTGGTCAACAACGCGATGGGGCTGACGATTGCCTCGGTTGCGGTCAGCTTCGTGTTTCAGATGCCAACGCCGTCGCAATGGGCTGCACTGGCGGGTATTGGCGTGCTGATGGCCTGCGCACAGGCCTGTTTCGTCAACGGTATGGCCCGCGCGGATGCGTCCTTTGTGGCCCCGATCAGCTATGCCACGCTGATCTTCGCCGCGCTATACGACTTTGCGGTGTTCGACGTTATCCCGGACGCGGTCAGCCAGATTGGCTCGGCCATCATCCTGACCGGCGGGTTGATTCTGGTCTGGCGCGAAACGCGGCAGCGTCAGGCCTTGAGCCGGTAACCCGTGCGCAGCATCTGCCAGGTGATCGCGCCCACAATCAGCGTCGCACCGGTGCAGACGATCATGCCCAACCACGGAGAGCTGTCGGAAACGCCGATCATCCCATAACGCAGCCCGTCAATCAGGTAGAAGACCGGGTTCAGGTGGCTCAGGCGGTTCAAAACAGGCGGCAGCGCCTCGACCGAGTAGAAGGTGCCGGACAGGAAGGCCAAAGGCGTGACGATGAAGTTCGTGATCGCCGCCATCTGGTCGAACTTGTTGGCGAAGATGCCGGCAAACAGGCCCAATGCGCCCATGAACGCCCCGCCGAGGATTACGAAGATCAGGGTGATCAGCGGGTTCTGCGGTGCGATGGACAGGAACACCAGAAACGCGGTCGCGACGACCAAGGCGATCAGGGCGCCGCGGGCAACGCCTCCGGCCAGATAACCCAACAGGATTTCCAGCGGCGACAGCGGCGGCATCAGGGTGTCGACGATGTTGCCCTGAACTTTGGCGATCACCATCGAGGACGAGGTGTTGGCAAAAGCGTTCTGGATCACCGTCATCATCATGATGCCCGGCGCCAGAAAGATCAGAAACGGCACCCCCATCACGTCGGGCCGCCCCGGACCAATGGCGATGGTGAAGATCAGCAGGAACAATCCCGCCGTCACCAAAGGTGCCAGCAGGGTCTGCGTCCAGACCGCCAGGAACCGCAGGGTTTCACGTTTGGCCAGCGTGTAGAGGCCCATCCAGTTGACCGCCCCAAACCGGCGCGCGTCCTGATCCACAAGATTCTGCATATCTGCCCCATAGCTGATTCGAAGACCGCTTGTAACTCGGCCCGCAGTGATTAAAATAGGGGGCTGAGACGAATTCCCAAGGCGGCCCGAATCCGGGGCCGCTTTCCGCTTTTGAAAGGCAACCGATGTCCTGGACTGACGAGCGCGTAGAACTTCTGAAGAAAATGTGGGGCGAAGGCCAGTCGGCCAGCCAGATCGCTAAGGAACTGGGCGGCGTGACCCGCAACGCCGTGATCGGCAAAGTGCACCGTCTGGGCCTGTCGAACCGCGCAACCGGGGCAACACCGGCCAAGGCCGAGCCCAAGGAAAAACCGGCCCCCGCACCCAAGGCCGAGGCCAAGCCGAAACCCGCGCCCAAGACCGAACCGGCGCGCCCGGCCCCTGCCCCGGCAGCCGAGGCGAAACCGGCCGTTCCTGCCCGCCGCCAGATCATCCCGGCAGGTCAGCCGCTGCCGCCGCAGCCGTCGGCCAACGAGATCAGCCCCGAGGCGCTGGCCAAGGTCAACGAGATCGAAAAGAAAGCCAAGAAGCTGACGCTGATGGAACTGACCGAGAAGACCTGCAAATGGCCCGTCGGTGACCCCGCGACCGAGGATTTCTGGTTCTGCGGCCTGCCCGTTGAAGCCGGAAAGCCCTATTGCGAGGCGCATGTCGGCGTGGCGTTCCAGCCCATGAGCTCACGCCGCGACCGTCGGCGGTGATTGGGAACACCAGAACCCACATCTCTATTGTGGAATGTGGAAAGGGTGCAGGCGTTTCTCCAAGCCTCTTATCCGAAGTGTTGCAAAATCAAAAGCAACGCGAGGCATAACGGACCCTTTCGAGGAAAACACCCTCGCAGACAACTGCGAGGGTGTTTTAGATCGGGGCGTCGGACGTGTGGACTTTGCTACCTTCTCTTAAGTTACACTTATCTAATTGGATTAGTTATCGGCGTCCCATCTTAGGTCGGTGGCAGGAACAGTAATGCCTCCCATTGTCCTGATGAATTCAGCTTCTATGTCCTTTTTGTGCTGGTCACGGAAACCCAAGTTCGAATCTGGGCCAATGTTTTCAGCTAGCATGACCCATTCAGAAAATTCACTTGCAGACACGTTCCCGTTTTCAGGAATGAAATGTGTCACATGCATTGGTTTTCCGTCTTTGACGCCTCCACAATAGCCATAGCGGACGCACACAAAGTCCATGAGTTTATCAAAACGGTTTTGGGGCATTTTGTAATCGACACGCTAGAGCTGTCGTGCGGCGCTAGATAAGCGCATTGCGTAAAAGTAGCTCACTGATAACGCGGCGAACAGCAAAACGTAAAGGGTCATTTTTACATGATGTGTTGTGAGTTTGGGCTCAAAGCGGACATTGAAGTGTCGGTGATCTTGGAGTCGCCGGCACATGATCAGCCTTTCATTGCGCGGGGTGCGAGGGTAAATCCGGCATCGGCACCCAGCCCGGCAATTCATCCGGTGCGACCGAGACATGCAGGCGTTCCGACGGATCGCGCCCAATCTTCCGGTGCTTGCGCAGCAGGAAAATCTTGCCCCAACCACGCCAAGTGCCAACCGAAGGCGCGGTGGTCGCGGTCGGGAAGCGGTCACGCCAGCCATCAGGCAGCGGCAAGCCATGCAACTCGGCCTTGTCCAACATCCAGATCAGGGAAATATTGCTGAGCGGCCGCGCCTGCTCGAACCCGTTCAACTGACCACCCACATCACCATGGGTGCCCCGGAACCAGACCTGTTCGACATGGCCATTGAAATCAGAGGTGCACTCCCACAGAACCGGCTCATAAACCTCGCGCGTCTCATCCAGCGCCATGGCGTGATAGCCGTGCCGGGTTGCAGGTCCGAGTTGATGGTTGTGGAATGCGTGCTTTTCTTCGGCCCGGCGCCACAGCAGCGGCAGGCGCAGGCCCAGCGCCTTGACCGTGTCCCAAACGCCGATCATCTCGATGGCGATTTCCTCATGACAGAACTGGCGACGAAAATCGCGGGCTGCCTTGCCCTCTGGGTTGCATTCGTAATGGCGGTAGGCCTGCTTGATATTGCGCACCGTTGCGTGCTCGGCCTTGAGCAGGCCAATCATGTCAATCACTCCGGCAAGGCTACGTACACCGTAGGCCCCGCGCGAATAGCCGATAAAGAAGATCCGATCACCGGGTTTGTAGCGCGACGCCAGATAGCCGTAGGCCCGACGGATCTGCCGGTTGATCCCCCGCCCCATCATTACGTCAAGCGAGGATTTCCAGCTTTCCCACTGCACGCCCGCTTCGTAGAACACCGAGACCTTGCCGCCCATCTCTTGGCACAGGCGGAAGGTCCGCCCGGCATGGGTTTCAAACCCCGGTTCCAACGTCGACATCGTGCCGTCGAGGATGATGACATGGCTGACAGGCTCGCGGTGCAGCGCCTCGGCCGAGTGTTCGGACCGCAGAGGCCGTCCGAGCCATCCCAGAACCTTTCTACTCAGCCGCGACAGAACCATGTGTCAACAATTCCCAAACTCTGAGGGGTGTGAACGGCATATCCGCCTGTCGCACCCCGTGATCCCAAAGCGCGTCCTGAACCGCGTTTGCCACAGCGGCCAGCGCGCCCACGGTGCCGGCCTCTCCGCAGCCTTTCATACCCATCGGGTTGGAAGTTGACGGAACCGGTGCCGAGGTAAACTTAATCATGGGTATCTCGGCCGCGCGGGGCAAGGCGTAGTCCATCAACGAAGCCGTGAGCAGTTGCCCTTGCGCATCATGCACAACATGCTCGGTCAGGGCCTGTCCGATACCCTGCACCACACCGCCATGCACCTGTCCTTCGGCCAGCATCGGGTTGATTAGGTTACCAAAATCATCGACGACTGTATAGTGGTCCACCCATGTTTCACCGGTGTAGGAATCGATAACAATTTCGGCAACATGCGCGCCGTTGGGATAGCTGCGGGCATCAAGGTTGGCGCGCGCTTGGTGCTGCAACAGATCGGTGCGGCCATCGGCGCGGGCCATCTCTGCCGCCTCGGTCAGGGTGGGCGTCAGGTTCGACCCGGGCGCGCGGAATGTTTCGTGATCAAAGCTCACGTCAGCCTCCTCGACCCCCATCTTATCGGCCAGATAAGGCGTGAATGCGGCGATCATGACGTCGATTGTGGCCAGCGTCGCCGTGCTCTGCACCGTGACCGAGCGCGACCCGCCCGTGCCGCCCCCGTGGGGCAGCTGGTCGCTGTCGCCCTGAATGATGGTGATCCGGTCCGTGGGAATGCCCGTCTGGTCCGACAGAAACTGGGTATAGGCGGTCTCATGCCCCTGCCCGTTTGACTGGGTACCCACGTAGAGGTTCACGGAGCCGTCCTCACAAAACGCAATCTTTGCGTTCTCGGAGGGGGCACCCAGAATGCTCTCGATATAGTAACACAACCCCTGCCCGCGGATCAGGCCGCGTTCGGCATCGGCGGCCTTGCGGGCGGCAAATCCCTGCGTCTGTTCACCTGCGCGGGTCAGCACCATGTCGAAATCGCCGACATCATAGGTTTCGCCGGTGGCTGACATGTAGGGAAACTTCTCGGGCCGGATGAAATTCTTGCGTCGCAACTCCCACGGATCAACCCCTAGTTCACGTGCCGCGCGGTCCATGATCCGTTCGAGGACGTAGATCGCCTCGGGTCGTCCCGCCCCGCGATAAGCATCAACCTGCGTGGTGTTGGTATAGAAACCCTCGACCCGCATAAACGTGGTCTGAACGTCATAGACACCCATCAGAACCTTGCTGGCCAGGTCGGTCTGAATCGCCTGACCGAAATGGCTGTTGTAAGCGCCCAGATTGACCTTGCTGTGCACCCGGTAAGCGGTGATCTTGTGATCTTCATCAAAGGCCAGTTCAGCCAGCGAGGTCAGGTCGCGGCCATGATGGTCGGACAGCATCGCCTCAGATCGGTCGGACATCCAGTGAACCGGTTGGCCCAGTTTCATAGCGGCAACAGCAACACAGAAATACTCAGGATACGGCATCACCTTCATACCGAACCCACCGCCCACGTCGGGGGTGGTGACGCGGATCACCTCCGGCTCCAGCTTCAGCTTTTGCGCCAGTTGCGCCCGCATGGCCCAGACGCCCTGCCCGCTATACGCAAATTGAAGCCGCCCATTGACCCAATGCGCCTGACAGCCACGCGGTTCCAGCGAGGTGATGATCACCCGATTGTCAGCAACGTTCAGCGAGACGGTACGAGCTGCCTGCTGAAAGGCGGCCTCGGTCGCGGCCTCATCACCCAGCCCCCAGTCAAAGGCCCGGTTGTCCGGGGCCTCGGGGTGCAGCGTCTCCCCTCCGGCGTCGATATCCAGCTTGGCGGGCAGATCGTCGGTCTCCATCCAGATCATCTCAACCGCATCGCGGGCCTGCATCGGAGTTTCGGCGATGACGACGGCCACGGGTTCGCCAACAAACCGCACCCGGTCCTTGGCGAGCATATGCCGGTCCGGTGCCGCCGCTTTCGATCCATCCCGGTTGGTCACCGTCGCCGCGTTCATCACTGTATCGATCCCCGCCTTGGCCAGATCGTCCAGCGTCATGACCAGCCGCACGCCGTCCGCCTCTCGCGCAGCGTCCAGATCCAGCGCGGTGATCCGGCCATGCGCAACCGGGCTGCGGAAGAAGGCCGCAAACAGAGCATCGCCCGGCACATCATCATCCATGTACCGCCCCTGCCCAGTCAGAAACCGCTGATCTTCGACCCGCTTGACCGGCTGGCTTTTTCCGAATTTTTCCATTGCCTGTTCCCGTCGCTGCCTTAGAGGCGACATTAGGCTGCGCCCGGTCGATGTCCAGAGGACCCGCTTGGGCCTTCCCCTTCCCCTGCGCATTCGTTATTGCAGGCGCTGACCTAGGATTGATGACGCAGGACGCACCCCATGGCGATGGAAAAGACATTCAACGCGGCCGAGGCCGAGGCTCGCATCTACGAGGCCTGGGAACAGGCCGGAGCCTTCAAGGCAGGCGCGAACAAATCGCGCGACGAGAGCTTTACCATCATGATCCCGCCGCCCAACGTGACGGGTGCGTTGCATGTGGGCCATGCGTTCAACAACACGCTGCAGGACATTCTGATCCGCTGGCACCGGATGCGCGGTTTCGACACGCTGTGGCAGCCCGGCCAAGACCATGCAGGCATCGCCACCCAGATGCAGGTCGAGAAAATGCTGGCCGCCACGCAGCAACCCGGTCGCCGGGAACTGGGCCGTGAGAAATTCCTTGAGAAAGTCTGGGAATGGAAAGGTGAATACGGCGGCACGATCATTGAGCAGTTGAAGCGTCTGGGCTCCTCCTGCGACTGGTCGCGCAACGCGTTCACCATGGCCGGTGCGGCGGGCGATCCGCGCACGGGGCATGAGAACTCGGCCAACTTCCATGACGCGGTGATCAAGGTCTTCGTCGACATGTACGAAAAGGGTCTGATCTATCGCGGCAAGCGGCTGGTCAACTGGGACCCGCATTTCGAGACCGCAATCTCGGACCTTGAGGTCGAAAATATCGAAGTTGCCGGTCACATGTGGCATTTCAAGTACCCGTTGGCGGGCGGTGAGACATATGAGTATTTGGAAAAAGATGAAGATGGGAATGTAATCTTCCGCGAAGAACGGGATTATATCTCCATCGCCACGACCCGCCCCGAGACCATGCTGGGTGACGGCGCGGTCGCGGTTCATCCATCAGATGAGCGTTACGCGCCAATCGTTGGGAAACTCTGTGAAATCCCGGTCGGACCGAAAGAGCATCGCCGTCAGATCCCGATCATCACCGATGACTACCCTGACCCCGAATTCGGCTCGGGCGCGGTGAAGATCACCGGCGCGCATGATTTCAACGACAACATGGTCGCCAAGCGTGGCGGCATCCCGATGTACCGCTTGATGGATACGAAAGGCGCGATGCGAGCCGATGGTGCGCCCTACGCCGAAGAGGCAGGCAAAGCGCAGGAATATGCGCGCGGGCGTGAATTCACCGAGAACGAGATCGACGCGATCAACCTGGTCCCTGATCACCTGCGGGGGCTCGACCGGTTCGAAGCGCGGGCGAAAGTGGTGGAAGAGATCACCGCTGACGGTCTGGCCGTCATGTGCCGCGCCGACGACGCGCGTCTGGGGTCGACCGCCTTGAAGCCGGACCATGAAGGCGCGGACAAGCTGGTCCCGCTGATCGAGAGCAAACCGATCATGCAGCCCTTCGGCGACCGCTCCAAGGTCGTCATCGAGCCGATGTTCACCGACCAGTGGTTCGTCGACGCCGAAAAGGTCGTCGGCCCCGCGCTGGATGCGGTCAAGGACGGCACGGTCAAGATCATCCCCGAGTCGGGCGAAAAGACCTATTACCACTGGCTGGAAAACATCGAGCCCTGGTGCATCTCGCGCCAGCTGTGGTGGGGGCATCAGATTCCGGTCTGGTACGGGCTCGACTTGTCTGCGGAAGGTTTCAAAGGCGACGAGAACGACGGCGACCTTGATCTGGTCGAGTTGGGCCGTTTGCTGAACGAAGGCGGTATGCTGCACCGTGGCAGTGTCATGGAATGCGCACCCAGCCTAGAAGCCGTTACCGAAAAATTCCTCGACGACAACGCAAATATTCCCAGCCCGCTGAGCCATGCAACTGTCATCGAAGTTGCTGACAAACAGGCAGCAATTCATCAATTCGCCGAAAGCCTTGCGCAATATGCGGTGGAACAGGACCCGACCAAATTGGTGTACCCGATCTGGCGCGACCCTGATGTCCTCGACACCTGGTTCTCCTCCGGCCTCTGGCCCATCGGCACGCTGGGCTGGCCCGAACAGACCGAGGAACTGGAACGCTATTTCCCCACGGATGTCCTGATCACCGGCGCGGATATCCTGTTCTTCTGGGTCGCCCGGATGATGATGATGCAACTGGCCGTGGTCGACCAGATTCCGTTCCACACCGTCTACCTGCACTCGCTCGTCCGCGACGAGAAGGGCAAGAAGATGTCCAAAACCACTGGCAACGTCATCGATCCGCTGGAAATCGTGGACGAATTCGGCGCCGACGCGCTGCGCTTTACCAACGCCTCGATGGCGGCGATTGGCGGCGTGCTGAAACTGTCCAAGGAACGCATCACCGGATACCGGAACTTTGTCACCAAGATTTGGCAGGCTTCGTCCTACGGCTGCAACGTCATCGGTGCCTTCGACGCCGAGCGCGGCGCGATGCCGCCCAAGGCCAGCCTGACGCTGAACCGTTGGATCATCGGTGAAGTCGCCAAGCTACGTGAAACGGTTGATAGCAGCTTTGAAAGCTATCGCTTTAACGACGCTGCGCAGGCACTGTATTCCACCTTCTGGAATACCTTCTGTGACCGGTATCTGGAATTCACCAAACCGATCTTTCAAGGGGATGACGAAGCCGCCAAAGCTGAAACACGTCAAACCTATGCTTGGGCAATTGATCAATTCATGATCCTGATGCACCCCGTTATGCCATTCGTCAGTGAGGAAATCTGGAACGCCACGTCGAACCGTGGTTACGAGACCGGCGACACTTCCAAGATGCTGGTTCATCAGGATTGGCCAACTTACACTGCGGCGGATCTCGTTGACCACGAAGCCGAAGCCGAAATGAACTGGGTGATTTCGATGATCGACAACACTCGCTCGGCGCGGCAGCAAATGCGCGTTCCAGCGGGTCTATTCGTTTCGATGCTGGTAACGGATATCGATCCGAAAGGTCAGGAGGCTTGGGATCGCAACGAAGCGCTAATCAAAAGTCAGGCTCGCATTGAAAGTTTGACCAAAGCGGATTCGTTTCCCAAGGGCACCATCTCGATCGCCGCGCCCGGCGCGTCCTTCGGCCTGCCGCTGGCCGATATCATCGACATCGGTGCCGAAAAGGAACGGCTGGAAAAAGCCAAGGGCAAACTGGCCAAGGAACTGGGCGGGTTGCGCGGGCGTTTGAACAACCCCAAATTCGTGGCCTCGGCCCCGGAAGAGGTAGTTGAGGAAGCCAAAGCCAACCTCGCCGCCCGCGAAGAAGAAGAGGCCAAGCTGAACGAGGCCCTCGCCCGTTTGGCCGAAATCGCCTGATCTTCATCTTTTCATAAATACTCAAATCCCGAACCCCGCCGCAAAGCTGACGGCGGGGTTTTTCGTGCCGCGCCAGAGTTTTGCCCTGTTCACCCGCACGGGTGATTGTTAGCACAGACACATGACCAAGCCTGCATCCCCGCTTCCCCCGATCCAGACCGTCTCGACCGGGCTGGTTGTGGCCATCGTCGGGTTCTTCAGCTCGTTCCCCATCGTTTTGCAGGGGCTGGCCGCCATGAGGGCATCTCCGGCTGAATCCGCCTCGGGCCTGATGATGGCAGCCATCGCCATGGGCCTGACGGCCATCGGTCTCAGCCTGTGGTACCGGCAACCCATCAGCGTCGCGTGGTCGACGCCGGGCGTGGCGCTGCTGGCCGTGTCCGCAATGCCTGCGGCGGGCTTCTCCGAAGCCGTGGGGGCGTTTCTTTGTGCAGGCGCGCTAACCGGGTTGGCCGGGCTTTGGCGCCCATTGGGGCGGCTGGCCTCGGCAATCCCGACGACACTGGCACAGGCGATGCTGGGAGGCGTTCTGCTGCCCCTGTGCATCGTCCCCTTCAAGGCCGCCGTTGACCTGCCCTGGCAAGCCTTGCCAGTGATCCTGACATGGTTTGTCGCCGGGCGGATCAATCGGTTGTTTGCGGTCCCGGCTGCAGTGCTCGCCGCAGCGATTGTCGTGATCCTGAATGCGGGCGATGCATCGGTTGCGCCATCTCATCTGGTGGCCGCACCGGTCTGGATCATGCCGACCTTCTCGCTGGCTTCGGCCCTCGGCATCGGACTCCCGCTTTTCATCGTAACTATGGCCACACAGAACATCCCCGGCATCGCCGTGATGCGCAGCTTTGGGTATGCGCCCGCATCGGGCAGGCTGTTTTCTTCGGTGGGAGCGGCCAGCATCCTGTCGGCCCCGTTCGGGGCCCCCGCCACCTGCCTCGCCGCGATCACCGCCGCGATGTGTTCCAACGAGGACAGCCACAACGATCCAACCCGGCGCTACTGGTCCGCCGTAATGGCGGGCGTGTTCTATTGCCTGTTCGGCATCTTCGCGGTGGCGATCACAGGCTTTGCCGTCCACGCCGATCCTCTGTTGATGGGCACTCTGACCGGGATTGCACTGATCGGCGTATTGGCAAACGCCACCCATGCAGCACTTGAGGTCCCCGCTGAACGGGAAGCCGCCATTCTGACCTTTGCCATCACAGCCTCGGGGATATCCGTCTTTGGTTTGGGTGCTGCCGTCTGGGGGCTGCTGGCCGGTGGCATTGCCTATTTGGTGACGAACCGAACGCGCTAGCCGCTTTCACCTGTCGCAACTCTGGAGTATCGTCTCGCCATGTTTGGATCGCTTGGAAAACTGATCGAACGCCAGATCAAAAAAGCGCAGGCCGAGGGCCAGTTGCAGGGGCTGGAAGGCGAAGGCCACCCTCTGCCCGACCGATCGGGTGAGGCCCAAAGCGACCCGGCCATCGCAGTCGGGCACCGGATTATGGCGCAGGCCGGCGTGCTTCCCGAAGAATTCGAGATCCGAAAAAAGCTGGATGCAGCCCGAAAGGACTATGCAGCGCTCACCAACCCGAATGACCGCAAAGCGGCCATGGCCCGGATTGCGGACCTAGAAATGCGGTACAACATGGCACACGACGCGCGGCGTGCCTTTATGCGCTGATCACTTGAATTCGGGTTTGCGGCCCTGCATTTGCGCTATCACCACCTCCATCTGATCGGGTTTGCCGATCAGTTCGACCTGTTCCGCGGATTCCTCCAGCAGAACTTCGGCGCGGGGCTTGGTCTCGGCCACTTCGATCAGGCGCTTGGCGGCGCGGATTGCCGACGGGCTTTGACCCGCGATGTCTTCGGCCAGCGCTTGTGCTTCGGTCAGCGGGTTATCCGAGAGTTTCGTGACCAGCCCCCAGTCCACCGCCCGCTGCGCCCCGATCGGACGCGCGGTGTAGGTCAGCAAACGCAACACGTCCGAGCGTACAAGTTGAGGCAGCAGAACCATCCCGCCCATATCCGGAATGATGCCCCATTTCATCTCCATCACGGCCAGCTTCGCCTCGGGGTGGGCGATGCGGATATCGGCACCCAGCGCGATCTGAAGCCCGCCACCATAGGCCACCCCCTGAATGGCGCAAATCACCGGCACCGGCACGCGCCGCCAGACCAGCGCCAGTTCCTGCATCTCATTGGCGTCTTCGTGGCTGCGGGTCATCAACCACTCGGTCGGGTCCATATGGGCCATCTTGGCAAAGCTGGCCATGTCGAGCCCGGCGCAGAAGCTTTTGCCCTCGCCGGACAGCACCACGGCACGGGCGTCCGAGGCCGCAACCTCGTGCCCGGCGGACAGCAGCGCCTTGACCATTGCGTCATCCAGTGCGTTCATCTTGTCACCGCGCGTCAAGGTGACATGGGCGATGTGATCTTTGTACTCGACGGATACGCGTGACATGCGGGCCTCCCAATCTCTGTTACCCCAACCATGCCCGGAAGGGTCGCCAAGTTCCACCGCAACGTCGGGGCACGTCTGGCGGGGCCGTAGCAGGTGGTTGCCTGGCAGGGGGCCATGGGGTTATCTCGCATCATGACTGACCCACGCTACACCCCGCTTGCCCTGTCCTTGCCCGAAACCGTGCCCTTTGTCGGGCCCGAGACACAAGAACGTCAGCGCGGCGCACCCTTTGTGGCCCGGCTGGGCGCAAACGAGAGCGTATTCGGCCCCTCGCCCCGTGCGGTCGAGGCGATGTCAGCGACCGAAATCTGGATGTATGGCGACCCCGAGAACCATGATCTGCGCCACGCGCTGGCGGATCACCACAGGGTGACGCCTGAGAACATCGTGGTGGGCGAAGGCATCGACGGGTTGCTGGGGTACCTCGTACGGTTGCTGGTCGGTCCGGGCGATGCGGTTGTTACTTCGGACGGGGCTTATCCCACCTTCAACTACCACGTGGCAGGATTTGGAGGCGTGTTGCACAAAGTGCCATACCGGGGCGACCACGAGGACCCCGCAGCACTATTCACCAAAGCGGCGGAGGTGAATGCAAAGCTGGTCTATCTGGCTAACCCCGACAATCCGATGGGCAGTTGGCACAGTGGCGCAGATATCGTCGCCGCGACGGAGGCCCTGCCCGAAGGCTGCCTGCTGGTGCTGGACGAAGCCTATGTGGAATGCGCACCCGAGGGAACTGCGGCCCCGGTCGCGCCAGATGATCCGCGCGTGATCCGGATGCGTACGTTTTCCAAGGTCTACGGAATGGCCGGGGCGCGGGTTGGCTATGCGATAGGTGCACCGGGGCTGATCGCGGCCTTCAACAAAGTGCGCAACCATTTTGGCATGAACCGGGCCGCTCAGGCAGGTGCGCTGGCGGCGCTGCAGGACACTGACTGGCTGACCCATGTGCAGGCGCAGATCGCAGCCGCCCGCAACCGGATCGGGCAAATCGCACAGGATAACGGGCTAACCCCCCTGCCTTCGGCCACAAACTTTGTCGCCATTGATTGCGGGCAGGACGGGGCCTTTGCCAAGGCCGTTCTGGAGGCACTGGTGGCACAGGGCGTTTTTGTGCGAATGCCTTTCGCCGCCCCTCAGAACCGGTGCATCCGGGTCAGCTGTGGCGCGGCGGCGGATCTGGATGCTTTTGCGGCCGCGCTGCCACAAGCTTTGGCGGCAGCCCGGGCTGAATAGGCCTCGTTTATTGGGATAGAACGGCCGCTGCGGCCTCAAGCGCGCCTTTGCCGCGTGCGATGTTCTGGGCGGCCATTGCCGTCTCGATCCCCCCCAACATCGCCATCACCATCTGACCATTCACATGGCCCATATGGCCGAGACGGAAAAAGCCGTTCCAATCCTCCATCCCAAGGCCAATTCCCAGCGTCAGGCCCATCTGTGTCTCGGTAAACTGGCGTAATGGCGTGCCACGCTCATCCGTCAGGCACAGAGTGGTGACGGCGTGGCTGCGATTAGCACGGTCGGCGACGTTCAAATGCAGTGCACCCCCTTCGGCCCAGGTTTCGCAGGCTGTCCAGATCGCCGTGGCAAGGTGTTCGTGGCGCGCCCAGACATGCTCGATGCCTTCTGCGTGGATCATGTCCAGCGCCGCACGCAGGCCGTACAGATGATGCGTGGGCGCGGTGCCGTTGAAATATTGGTAGAACAGGTCCGGTTTCACCCGCGGCTGCCAGTCCCAGTACTGAGACACACGCGGCATCTCGGCGCGTTTGGCCTGCGCTTTGTCGTTGAAGAACACGAACCCAACACCCGCCGGCGTCATCAGCCCCTTTTGGCAAGCTGTGACCATGACATCAACGCCCCAAGCATCCATCTCGAACCGGTCGCACCCCAGCGAGGCGATGCAGTCCGCCATCAACAGCGCCGGGTGGTTCAGGTCGTCCAGCAGCGCCCTGAGCGCCGGAATATCGTTGCGGATCGAACTTGAAGTGTCCACATGCACAGCCAGAACCGCCTTGATCCGATGCCCCGTATCCGCGCGCAGAGCGTCCGCGATGCGGTCCATATCCCATGGTGAAGACGTGCCGAAATCAATCAGATCAACCTTGGCGCCGATCGCTTCGGCCATCTCGGCCCAGCCATATGTGAACCGGCCCGAGGCCGGGGCCAGCACGGTTTCCCCCGGCGCGATCACGTTGGACAGCGCGGCCTCCCACGTACCGTGGCCGTTGGAGATGTAGATGGCGACGTGGTGCTCGGTCCGGGCCACGCGGCGCAGGTCGCGGGTCAGGGCGGGCATCATCTCGATAAGCGCGCCGTCGTAGATATTCGGCGACGGGCGGTGCATGGCCTGCAACACCACATCGGGCATGACCGACGGGCCGGGAATGGCCAGATACTCACGCCCCTGCGCGAGAGAAATTGGGTTTGCCATGGGGTCAACCTGTGTGAATTGTCGCCCAACCTAGCGCAGCAAAAAGCGGCGTCAATCCGTCAGGTTGGCGGCCTCACGCGCAAGTGCTTCGATCCCTGCCCAGTCGCCATCCAGAACCATCTGCTTGGGCGCGACCCAACTGCCACCAGCGCAAACGACGTTTGACAACGACAGGTAATCCCGCGCATTCGCAGCCGACACGCCACCGGTCGGACAGAATGTGATCTGCGGCAGAGGGGCGCCGATGGCCTTCAGGGCGGGCGCACCGCCCGACGCTTCCGCCGGGAAGAATTTCAGCATGTCATAGCCCTGTTCGAGCAAGCGCATCGCCTCGCTTGCCGTGGCCGCACCCGGCAGCAACGGCAGGCCTTCTGCCTCACAGGCGGCGATCAGAGCGTCGGTTGCGCCGGGTGAGACACCGAACTGGGCGCCTGCTTCTTTGGCGGCGCGCACGTCTTCGGGGGTGACCAGTGTTCCTGCGCCAACTACGCCGCCGGGCACATCGGCCATGGCCCGGATCGCATCCAGCGCGGCGGGGGTGCGCAGGGTGACTTCCAGCGCAGGGAGCCCCCCGGCGACCAGAGCTTCGGCCAGAGGGCGGGCACGGGCCGCGTCGTCGACAACCAGAACCGGGACGATGGGGGCCAGCGCGCAGATTTCGCGGGTACGTTGGGTTTTCGGCATGAGGATTATGCTCCGAAAATGCTGGCGCCAGCGTCGGCGGAACCGACGGTGTTGCGGAAGGCGGCGAACAGGTCGCGCCCGACACCGTGTTGATTGGCAGACAGATCGGCGATGACAGGGGCGCGATCCAGCACGCCCGGGGTGAGGATTTCCAGATCACCCTTCACTGCATCGACACGTAGCAGATCACCGTCCTGCAGATAAGCGATCGGTCCACCCTCCAAAGCCTCGGGGCAGACATGGATTGCAGCGGGTACCTTGCCCGAAGCACCAGACATGCGGCCATCGGTGACCAGCGCCACCTTCTGCCCCCGGCCCTGCAGGATCGACAGCATCGGCGTCAGCGAGTGCAACTCGGGCATGCCGTTGGCCTTGGGGCCTTGAAAACGGACGACGACGATGACGTCGTCGGTGAACTCTCCGGCCTTGAAGGCGGCTTTGACCTCGTCCTGATCGTGGAACACGCGCACGGGAGCCTCGACCACCTGATGTTCTGGGGCCACGGCCGAGACCTTCATGACGGCGGTTCCCAGATTGCCGGTCAGGCGCGACAGGCCACCAGTGGGCTGGAACGGGTCCTTGGCGGGGCGGACGATCTTGTCGTTAAGGCTGTGGCCTGCGCCCTCTTCCCAAGTCAGTTCGCCGCCCTTCAGCTTGGGTTCCTTGGTGTAGTTGTGCAGGCCCTGCCCCGCGACGGTCAGCGTGTCAGGGTGCAGCAATCCGTCTTCAAGCAGGGTGCCGATGCAGTAACCCAAACCGCCAGCCGCGTGGAAATGATTCACGTCGGCCAGCCCGTTTGGATAGACCCGCGCGATCAGAGGCACCACGGCAGAAATGTCCGAAAAATCCTCCCAATCCAGCACGATCCCGCCCGCGCGCGCCATCGCGATCAGGTGGATCAGCAGGTTGGTCGAGCCACCGGTCGCCATCAGGCCGACGATCCCATTCACAAAGGCGCGTTCGTCCAGCACCTGATAGACCGGCGTATAATCGTTGCCCAACGCGCTAAGAGACAGGGCGCGGAAGGCGCCTTCTTGCGTCAGCGCATCGCGCAGGGGTGTGTTGGGGTTGATAAAGCTGGAGCCCGGCAGGTGTAGCCCCATGAACTCCATCAGCATTTGGTTGGTGTTGGCAGTGCCGTAGAAGGTACACGTGCCGGGGCCGTGATAGGCGGCCATCTCAGCCTTCATCAGTTCGTCGCGGCCCACCTCTCCGGCGGCAAATTGCTGGCGGACCTTGGCTTTTTCGTCGTTCGGCAAGCCGCTGGTCATCGGGCCTGCAGGCAGGAAGACCGCAGGCAGATGACCGAACGCCTGCGCGCCGATGATGAGGCCGGGAACGATCTTGTCGCAAACACCAAGAAACACCGCCGCATCATAGGTGTTGTGGCTCAGCGCCACTCCGGTCGCCAAAGCGATCACGTCGCGAGAGAACAGCGAAAGCTCCATCCCCGCCTCACCCTGTGTGACGCCGTCGCACATGGCAGGCACGCCGCCTGCGACCTGTGCGGTGCCACCCGCCGCGCGGATCGCATCGCGGATCAAAGTAGGATAGCGTTCGAACGGCTGGTGGGCCGAAAGCATGTCGTTATACGAGGTGACAATACCCAGATTTCCGGCAGTACCGGTTGCCATCGACTGCTGGTCCTGACCCGCCCCGGCATAAGCGTGGGCCTGACCGCTGCAGGACAGATGCGCGCGCGCAGGTCCCTTGGACCGGGCCTGCTCCATCCGCTTAACATGTGGCCCGCGCAGGTCGGCGCTGCGGTCGATGATCCGCTGGGTGACGTCGGTGATAACAGAGTGAACCAATTTAACCTCCGATCTGACGCCAGCGGCGCCCATCGCGATGCATCAGCATCAATGCTTCTTCGGGGCCTGAACTGCCCTGATCGTACCGCGCCGGGCGATCACCCCGATCTTCCCAGCCCTGAATGATGGGATCAACCCAGGCCCAGGCGGCCTCGGCCTCATCCCCGCGCATGAACAGGGTCTGATCGCCGCGGATCACATCCATCACCAACCGTTCATAGGCATCCGGCACGCTGGCCTCGGCACCCAACGCGTCGGCAAAGCTCATGTCCAACGCCACATCGGACAGGCGGAAACCGCCCGGGCCAGGATCTTTGATCGTGGTGCGCAGGGTGATACCTTCATCCGGCTGCAGGCGGATCACCAGCACGTTTCCGTGCAGCGGGCCTACATTCGGAAAGATCGTATGCGGCGGGTCGCGGAAAAACACGGCAATCTCGGATTCCCGTGCCCGCAGGCGTTTGCCGGTGCGCAGATAGAACGGCACCCCGGCCCAGCGCCAGTTGCCCAGATGAACCTTGAGGGCAATGAAGCTTTCGGTTCGGCTGGAAGGATTGCCGACATGATCGACATAACCGCCTTCGCCGTGCTCAGCGCGATATTGGCCGCGTGCGATGTCTTTGGGTTCAACGGGTTCCAACGCTTCGATCACCTTGACCTTCTCGTCCCGCACAGCGTTGGGGGCGAATTTCGAAGGCGGCTCCATCGCCGTCAGACACAGAAGTTGCACCAGATGGTTCTGGATCATGTCCCGCATGGCGCCTGACTGGTCGTAATACCCTCCGCGCCCCTCGACGCTGACGGTTTCGGCGACGGTGATCTGCACATGATCGATATGGGTCGAATTCCACAGGGGTTCGAACAGCGAGTTGGCAAAGCGCAGAGCCATCAGGTTCTGCACCGTCTCTTTGCCCAGATAGTGATCGATCCGGTAAATCTGATGCTCTTCGAAACAGGCGCGCAGACCTTCGTTCAGCGCCTTGGCCGTGCCCAGATCATGACCGAAGGGCTTTTCCACCACGATGCGGCTGTCCGGCGTGGCCAGCCCGTGATCATGCAGACGCTGCGCAATGCCCGAAAACAGGCTGGGACCGACCGACAAATAGAAGGCGCGCACCACATCCGGGCGCAGGGCCTTGGCTAGATCGGGCCAGCCCGCCTCTCCCATTGCGTCGACCTGGACATATTCGACCCGGCTGAGGAACTGATCCAGCACGTCCTTTTTGAACTTGGGCGCGAATTCCTTCATCGAGGCGCGGATCTGTTCGCGAAACGCGTCGCTGTCCATATCCGACCGCGCCGTGCCGATGATCCGGGCGTCCTCGGGCATCTGGCCCACTTCGAACCGATGATAGAGGCCCGGTAGAATCTTGCGCTGTGCCAGATCGCCAGTGGCGCCGAACAACACCAGATCGAACGGGTTGACCGGAATTACGCGTGAAACCATCGAGAGGCTCCTTCAGTTTTCACCTGAGCCACCATAGCACCCCTGTTCACGGTGCCTGCGGCATGGGCAATGTTATCGCTAACATTCACGGTGTGAATAGGCAATGCAGATGCAGAAAGCAAGCCCGGATTTGGAAAATCAGTTTTGATTGCGCAGCCATTCCATGACGGCGGGGCGCACCGATTGCTCTCCGCGGTGGCGTGCATCGGCGATGATCTTGCGCAGCGATTGCAGATCGGCCCGCAACAGAAGGCTTTTGACCGGACCGATCGAAGCCGGGCGCATCGACAGCGACCGAATGCCCATCGCGGCCAGGCACAGCGCCTCAACCGGGCGGCCCGCATCCTCACCGCAGAAGGACAGCGGCGTGTCCGAGATGTTGCAGCGCTCAACGATCCGCTCGATGAAGCTGAGGAAGCTGACATTCAGCGTGTCATAGCGGCGGCGCACCAGTTCATTCTCGCGGTCGGCAGCAAAGAAGAACTGCTTTAGGTCGTTGCCGCCGATCGAGACGAAATCCACCTCGTCAAAGAACTTTTGTGGCGCAAAGGCAAGCGATGGCGTTTCCAGCATCGCTCCGACCTCAATCGTTTCGGGCAGGACGTGGCCAAGACGTTTTTCCCGCTCGATGGTCTTGTTGACCTCCCATTTGGCCTCGCGGAATTCGTCGGCCTGCGCCACGAAAGGGAACATGATGGTCAGCGGCCGTCCATTGGCGGCGCGCAACAGGGCCTGCAACTGCATCCGCATCACGCCGCGCTTGTCCAGCCCAACGCGAATCGCGCGCCAGCCCAGCGCCGGGTTCGGCTCGGCCACGTGTTTCATATAGGGCAGAACCTTGTCCGACCCGATATCCAGTGTCCGGAACACCACGCGCTTATCGCCAGCAGCATCCAGAACCCGTTGATATTGCGCCACCAACTCCGACCGTTTCGGCATCTGGTTGCGGATCAGGAACTGCAATTCGGTTCGGAACAGGCCCACGCCCTCGGCGCCCGAGTTGTTCAGCGACGGCAGGTCCGCCATCAGGCCCGCATTCATCACCAGATTGATCCGCTCCCCATCCCGCGTCACGGTCGGAGTTTCGCGGATCGAGGCATAACGTTCCTGCGCCTTGGCCTGCATCGCGATCTTGTCGCGGAAGGCGCTGACCACGGTATCCTCGGGGCGCAAATGCACGACGCCATGATCACCATCGACCAAGATATGGTCGCCGTTCAACGCCTCGGTGGTGATGCGGCCCACGTGAACAACCAGCGGAATCGCCAGCGCACGGGCGACAATGGTGGCGTGACTGCCGACCGAGCCTTCCTCGAGCACGATGCCTCTCAGCGAGCGGCCATATTCCAACAAATCACCCGGGCCGATATTGCGGGCAATCAGGATCGGGTCAGGCGGCAGGTCGGCCCCATCGGTTTTGCCCTGCCCGGTCAGGATACGCAGCAATCGGTTGCTGAGGTCGTCCAGATCGGCCAACCGCTCGCGCAGATAGGGATCGGTCACCTGCCCCATACGCGCGCGCGCCTGCGATTGCTCTTTCTCGACGGCGGCTTCGGCACTGAGGCCGCGGTCAATGTCCTCTTCCATCCGCCGCATCCAGCCCTTGGAATTGGCGAACATCCTATAGGCTTCCAGAACCTGAAGCTGTTCCTTGTCGGCCCCCTGCGAGATTTCCAGCATCTTGTCGACGCCGACGCGCAGCTCTTCCACGGCTTCGGTCAGGCGTTCAAGTTCACGGTGAGGGTCTTCGGCGATGGGGTTGGTGACCACCACACGCGGTTCATGCAGCCAGACATGCCCTTCGGCCGAGCCTTCCTGTGCCGGACCACCGCTTAACTGCACCGATTGCTGGTGCAAGGGCGAAAGCGCCGCGCCCTCACCGACAAAAGCGCCCAGCTCGGCCATTTCAGCCAGAACCATGGCGACCACTTCCAGCGCATACACCTCATCTGCCGAAAGCTCGCGCGCTTCGCGAGACTGAACCACCAGCACGCCCAGCTTTTCGCCCAGGCGCTGTATGGGTACGCCAAGGAAGGACGAAAACCGTTCCTCGCCGGTTTCGGGCATATAGCGGAAACCCTTGGCCGACGGTGCATCCGCCGTGTTCATCACCGTGCCGGACTGGGCAACGCGACCCACCAGCCCCTCACCCATGCGCATCCGCGTCTTGTGGACGGCCTCGGGCGACAGGCCTTCGGTGGCGCACAGCTCCAGCGTATCTTCATCGCGGAACAAGTAGACCGAGCAGACCTCGGCCCGGATGCTGTCCGCAATCAGGCTGGTGATCCGGTCAAGACGTTCCTGGCCGGCGGCCTCGCTCGCCATCTCTTCGCGCAGCCGCCCCAGCAGCTTGCGAGATTCTGTTTCTGTACCGTCCGCCATGGCCCACCCAAATTAGTGCGTCAGGCAAGACCCTTGGCTGAAACGCTCAGGCCGCCTTGTCCAATTCAAAGGCATCATGCAGTGCCTGAACCGCAAGTTCCATGTATTTCCTGTCGACAAGGACGGAAATTTTAATCTCAGAGGTTGTAATGACCTTGATGTTGATACCCTCATCCGAGAGGATCTTGAACATTTTGGCCGCAACACCGGACTGAGAGCGCATCCCGATACCTACCACCGAGACCTTGCAGACATCTTCATCCGCAACCAGTTCGGCATAGTTCAGCTCGCCCGCGTCCTTGATCGCCAGCAGGGCTTTTTCCGCGCGCGCCACCTGATCGGTGGGGCAGGAAAAGGTCATGTCCGTGCGCCCCTCGTCCGAGATGTTCTGCACGATCATGTCCACATTCACGCCCTCATCGCTGAGTGCGGTAAAGATGGTCGAGGCGATACCGGGGCGGTCCGCCACTGATACGACGGTCATCTTGGCCTCGTCACGGGAATAGGCCACACCGGCCACAACATTGGATTCCATGATATCCTCCTCGTCAACGACCAGCGTACCGGCCTCGTCGGATTGTTCTTCGAAACTTGAGAGAACGCGCAGTTTCACCTTATAGCGCATCGCCAGCTCGACCGAGCGGGTCTGCAGCACCTTGGCCCCCAGCGAGGCAAGTTCGAGCATTTCCTCGAACGAAATGCGGTCCAGTTTGCGTGCTTTTTCACAGATGCGCGGATCAGTGGTATAGACGCCATCCACGTCGGTATAGATGTCGCACCGCTCGGCACCAAAGGCGGCGGCAAAAGCCACGGCCGTCGTATCCGAGCCACCCCGGCCCAGCGTGGTTATGCGGCCTTCGGGGCTGATGCCCTGGAAGCCTGCAACAACGGCAACCTTCATGCCTTCGCCGAACTTCTGGTTCAGGTTCTCGGTCGGGATTTCCTCGATCCGGGCCTGACTGTGGGCGCTGGTGGTCTTCAGCGGCACCTGCCAGCCCTGCCAACTGCGGGCCGGGATATCCATTTCCTGCAAAGTCAGGGCCATCAGACCGGCGGTCACGTTCTCACCCGAAGACACCACCGCATCATATTCGCGCGCGTCGTACAGCGGCGAGGTCTCGTCAACCCACCCGACCAGTTCGTTGGTCTTGCCGGACATGGCCGAAACGATGACGATCACGTCATAGCCCTTGGCCACCTCGACGCCGATGCGTTTGGCCGCGCGGCGGATGCGGTCGAGATTGGCAACCGATGTGCCACCGAATTTCATAACGAGTAAGGGCATGGGGGTGGTCTCTCCGCGCCTTGGACTTCAGGTTCCGTGCGTCTTATGCGAGGGGGGCCGCAAGGGCAAGGGTTCAATACCACCCCGAATGCCGCATTGGCGCGCTTTACATCCGGCTGAGGGGGTGTCAGCCTTAGGTGTCGAATTTTCCAAGAGGTTTTCCATGCTCCGCCTTGCCATCGCAGCCATGCTGCTATCTTCGCCCGCTTTTGCGCAAGTTGCCACACTGGCCGCGACCGACGGCAAGAATGCCCTGGGCACGGTGCCCTGCGCCACGGGCGGAGAGCCGCTGAGCAGCTGCCATGCCGAGTTGCGCCACCATGACGATGGCACCACCACGCTGGCTGTCTCGTTGGGCGCTGGCGAGGTGCGCAGCATCTATTTCACCGATGGCGTCCCAACGTCCAGCAGCTCGCCCGCCAAGATCAGCCATGAGACCCGCGGTGACCTCACGGTGGTTTTCATCGACCCGGATGAGGTCTACGAAATCCCCTCGGCAGCGCTGATCCGTCAGTAAGCATGCGAGCGGCCATCCCGGGCTTCCCAAAAAAGCCCCTGATGGCCAGCGACAACGCGTCGAACCGCTCGATCAATCCCCCGGGGTCTGGTCCGAGGTGATCTCGGCGTCCGATCCGCCCCGGTTTCAACGCGGCGGCCTTTGAAGCACGGTAGATGTGGGCACCACAGACTGAGCGGTCAGCAACACGGCGGTGACACTGGAGGCAACTTTCTGCGCCCACATGTCGGCAGAATGATCGCCGATCCCCTGCCCCTTGCCCAAGTGTCACGGCCTGCGCCAGTGATCACGACATGCAGGGGTCAGTTGGTCTTTCTGCTGGGAACAAACGGCAGCGGAGCCACCGGCACGCCGTCATCAATCAGGGCCTGCGCGTCTTCCGGTCTGGCCTCGCCATAGATCGCCCGTTCCGGGGCGTCGCCCAGATGGATCTTGCGCGCTTCGCTGGCGAAGTCCTTGCCGACATAATCCGAGTTCTCTTCGACCTTGCGGCGCAGCTCGGCCAATACCTTTTCGACGTCCGGTGCCGGGGCTGCCACACCTATCGTTTCGGCCTCAGGCGTCGCCGCCAGAGGTCGCGCCTCGGCAGTGCGGGCCGGACGGACGCGCGGTGTCATGATGGCCTTATCAACATCGCAACACCCGCACACCGCGCATGTCACCATGCTCGCGGATGCCAATTTGTCGTAAGCGGCCGCTGATTGAAACCAACTGTCAAATGTATGGCCGTTGCTGCACTTCAACGCGTATTGAATCATGGTCCGTCCAGATGTCGGTTGCCGAATAGATACCGGGGCACATGGCAAGATCAAGCCCTTCCAGGGCCAACTCAGTGCCTAACAGGCTCGAGCTTGCGTAACAATAGTGAGAGTTCAGGTGAATTGACCTTTGAGGCCGCCTTTTTCAGCGAAAACCACTTTCTGTCCCGTTGCCTGCATTCGGGAAAACGCGATGAGACCGATTGCACCAACAGCGGGAAAACATCCACGACGCACAAAACGGGCCCCTTTTTGCTGCGCTGCTTCTGATAATGAAACCGTCCCAATGCCCGCGTCTCGCACAGACCGCGAATACCGGCCTCTTCCCAGGCTTCCTGACAGGCCGTCTCGGACGGGGTCAGACCGTTGATCAGCCACCCTTTGGGAATGATCCAACGGCGGGATTTTCGTGTCGTTATCAGCAAGACCTCCGGGCGCCCCTGCGCGATACGATAGCACAGTGCAGCCGATTGCTGCCGCACCGGAAGGTGCCGGGTCTTTCGCGAAACATATGGCGCAAGTCTGGCGTCAACCACGCTAGCCGCCTTTCAAATGGAATCCTTGCCTGTTTTCCCGCAGTTGTTTGCTTATTTAGCGGGCCCTCGGATACTGGATACCATATAAAGCGTTTTTCTCCAAGCCCTTGGCTTTGGGTCACATACGCGCCGCCAGTTTTCGCACCAGATCATCATGCGGAATATCGGCATCGATCGCCAATCGCCGCAGGCCAAAATGCACGCGGGCGATCTGCTGGTAATAGCGCGTGTAGACAAAGTTGGTGCTGCCACCGGCAATCGCCCCCAGCACCGGTACGGACTGCGCCGCCAGTTTCTGCCCCAGTACAACGGACAAGCGCGGAGCAACCGCCGCGACCAGCTTCTGCATGGCCGGTCCAGTCAAAGTCAGCCTGACGGAAAAGAACCCAAGATCGGCGCCATCGTCATTGGACAACGGACCCGCAGCCGACAGCACACGGACGCAATCGAACTTTACACCTTCTTCCGAGGGATCAAACCCTTCGCGCGCCGCGGCCCCTTGTATCGCGCGCAACAGCATCGCGGTGGTCGCGGGCAACTCCATCAAAGCAGTGGATACTCCACCCAAGCCACCCGCCGCGCCCATGGCGGTGGTAACTGCGGTGTTGACCCACGGGCGCTGATCGGGAACCGCGCGGCGCGATCCTTCCGCCGCGTGCATTGCCAGCCACAGGGCCTGTTCCGTCGCGCCCGTAAGCCCCAGCCTGATCGGTTCGGGCAATTGCTCCAACAAGGATTCGGCCGACCCGCCCAGACTGTTCAACAGTTTGACACCCGGGCCACCGGCCGTTCGGTAATACCCGGCCAAACGGTCCAATTCGGCCTCAGCATCCAGTTTTTCGACAAGAACCACGTCCTGCATAAATACCCTCCTGCCCTTTAGACATCGGGGTTTTAGGCCAACGTTTCAATAGCTCAGCGGCTCCAGCGGGTCACCGGGCCATGGATGCCTTCCCAAACGCCGGGCGACAATTCCACACCCAGAACACGGTCCGGGTTGGTGGGGGGCGGCATCTCGACCTCTGTGAGGAGAGTAAACCCGAACCGAGCGTAATAGGGCGCGTCGCCGACCAACATGACACGTTCCCAACCCAAAGCGCGGCCAGCCTCAAGGCCTTCGTGGATCAGAAACCCGCCCAGCCCTTCGCCCTGATGGGTGGGGTGAACGGCGACCGGCCCTAATAACAGCGCATCGTGATCGCCCACATGCACCGGCCAGAACCGGATGGCCCCGGCCAGAATGCCCTGCCCATCCCGCGCCACCAGAGACATTCCGGCCACGGGCGGCACATCATCGCGCAGGCGATACGAAGACAGCGCCTCGCGCCCGGGCGCAAAGCACAGGTCATAGAGGGCCTCAACCTCCCACCAATCATCCGGCTCTTCCGGCCTGATCCCGAACTGCTGCACCCCGGCCCTCTTTTCCTTGCTGGCTTTCGCCCTAGCACTTCGGTACGCCTTGGGCAAACGCTTGGAGATCAGATGTTCTACCGCCCCGAAGACGGCCACGGCCTGCCGCACAACCCGTTCAACGCCGTTATCACGCCCCGGCCGATTGGCTGGATTTCCACCCGCAGCCCGGACGGGGTCAATAATCTGGCGCCGTATTCGTTCTTCAACGGTGTCGCCTACACGCCGCCGCAAGTGATGTTCGCATCAACCGGCACCAAGCACGATCAGGACGGCGGCAAGGACAGTGTGTCGAATATCGAGGCAACAGGCGTGTTTTGCGTGAACGTCGTTGCCCACGCGCACCGCGACGCGATGAATGCCAGCTCAGCAGGCTTACCCAAACATCACGACGAATTCGATCACGCCGGACTGACACCGGTCGAATGCGAGACCATTCCTTGCGCCCGGGTCCAAGGCGCTCCGGCTGCACTGGAATGCAAACTGACGCAGATTGTGACCCTGCCCGGAGAGTCAAACCGGGTCGTATTCGGTGAAGTCACCGGTGTTCACCTGCGCGATGATTGCCTGAAGGACGGTATTTTCGACGTCACAACCTTCCAGCCGCTGGCCCGGCTGGGGTATCGGGATTATTCGGTTGTTACCGAGTTGTTTTCACTGAGCCGTCCGGACGATTGACTTGTCTCAGGGGGGCTCTGCCCCCGCCGCCCTTCGGGCGTCTCCCCCGGGATATTTTAGGCCAGATGAAGGAAGGATCCCCTACTTCATCTGGCTGGAAATATCCCGGAGCGCGAGGCAGAGCCTCGCAAAAATCAGTGACCGCCGAGGATACCGGTACGGACTGAATAGTCGACGGCCACCTCGTAATCCGGGTCATCATCACTATCGACCATCAAGTGTCCGGCTTTGTTCAGCAGCTTGTGGCAATCACGGCTGAGGTGGCGCAGCATGACTCGTTTACCTGCGGCCTCGTATTTGGCGGCGATGTTCTCGATGGCCTGCAGCGCCGACTGGTCGACCACGCGGCTTTCGGCAAAGTCCACGATCACCGTTTCCGGGTCATTCGGCACGTCGAACAGTTCGACAAACCCATCGGAGGAGCCAAAGAACAGCGGACCTTGGATTTCATAGACCTTGGCGCCCTTTTCGCTAGAAGAGTCGCGGGTAACGGCGTGAATACGCTTGGCATTGTTCCACGCATAAGCCAGCGCCGAGACGATGACGCCGACGACCACGGCAACCGCTAGGTCTTCCATCACGGTCACGACGGTCACCAGGACGATCACGAACGCATCGGTCAGCGGCACTTTGCGCAGGATCTTGAACGAGTTCCAGGCGAAGGTTCCGATCACCACCATGAACATCACACCGACCAGCGCCGCCAGCGGGATCTGTTCGATCAGGGGCGAGGCAAACAGGATGAAGATCAGCAGGAACAGCGCCGCCGCGATGCCGGCGATGCGGGTGCGGCCGCCGGATTTCACGTTGATCATCGATTGACCGATCATCGCACAACCGCCCATACCGCCGAAGAATCCGGTGGCCACGTTTGCGACGCCCTGCGCGATACATTCTTGCGAGGCTCCGCCACGCTTGCCGGTGATTTCCCCCACGAGGTTCAGGGTCAGCAGCGATTCAATCAGGCCGATGGCGGCCAAAATGACCGCATAGGGCAGGATGATCTCAAAGGTTTCCCATGTCAGAGGGACCATCGGGATATGGAACGCGGGCAGCCCGCCCTCGATCGACGCCAGATCGCCAACGCGCGGCACGTCCAGGCCAAAGCCAATCACCAGCGCAGCCACGACCAGAATACCAGCCAGAGGCGCAGGAACGATGCGGGTGATACGCGGCATGACCCAGATCACCGCCATGGTCAGCGCCACAAGGCCCAGCATGGTATAAAGCTGCAGGCCCGAGAGCCACTCACCCCCACCAACGCCGTGGCCGGTGTTTTCCATGGTACCCGGCACCTTGAACTGGCCCAATTGCGCCAGGAAAATCACGATCGCCAGACCGTTCACAAAGCCCAGCATCACCGGATGCGGCACCAGACGGATGAACCGCCCCCAGTGCATGGCCCCGGCAATCAGCTGCAGGATGCCCATTAGCACAACGGTCGCGAACAGATACTCGACCCCATGTTCGGCCACCAGCGCCACCATCACCACTGCCAGCGCCCCGGTTGCGCCCGAGATCATGCCCGGACGGCCGCCGATCAGTGCGGTGATCAGGCCGACCATGAAGGCCGCGTACAGACCGACCAGCGGATGCACACCGGCAACAAAGGCAAAGGCCACCGCTTCGGGCACCAGCGCCAGGGCTACGGTCAGACCGGACAGCAACTCGATCCGCAGGCGCGAGGCGGTCAACCCCTCGTCCGGCACCCAACGCAAATCGGGTTTGGCTATACGATTGGCAAAGCTTGCCAGCATGGCTCGGGGCATGGAACGGTCCTGTCGGTCTGTTTTTGTTCGCGCGAAAGGGGCCTTTTAACGGTCAAACTCCGCCAGAGATACCGCGTCAGGCGGGACCCTGGTATGCACCAGGCGCATACCAGGCCAGCGCCCAACACAAACCGTTGATGCCACTTGCCAAATCCTCCGGCGCCCCTCAGAAATTCCTCGACGGAATTATTCACGCGGAGAGCAGCCATGACCCAGACCAAAATCGCCATCATCGGTGGATCGGGCATTTATGACATAGATGGGCTGGAGAATGCAGAATGGATCACCGTGGAAACCCCGTGGGGTGATCCGTCGGACCAGATCCTGACCGGGTCGCTGAAAGGTGTGGGCATGGCGTTTCTGCCCCGCCACGGACGCGGTCATGTGCATTCCCCGACCGAGGTGCCCTATCGCGCCAATATCGACGCGCTGAAACGGCTGGGGGTGACGGATGTGATCTCGGTCTCTGCCTGCGGGTCATTCCGCGAGCATATGGCGCCGGGGGATTTCGTGATCGTGGATCAGTTCATCGACCGGACGTTCGCGCGCGAGAAAAGCTTTTTCGGCACCGGGTGCGTCGCCCATGTCAGCGTCGCCCATCCAACCTGCCCACGTCTGTCGGACGCCTGTGAAACCGCGGGCAAGGCGGCGGGTATCACCATTCATCGCGGTGGCACCTATCTGGCGATGGAGGGGCCTCAGTTCTCGTCTCTGGCGGAATCCAAGATGTATCGCGAGCACTGGGGCTGTGACGTGATCGGCATGACCAACATGCCCGAGGCAAAACTCGCCCGTGAGGCCGAGCTTTGTTATGCCTCGATCGCCATGGTCACCGATTACGACAGCTGGCACCCGGACCACGGTGAGGTCGACGTGATCGCCATCATCGCCACCCTGAGCGGCAATGCGGAAAAAGGCCGGGCGCTGGTCAAGGGTCTGCCGGATCTGCTGGGTGCCGAGCGCGTGCCATGCCCGCATGGGTGCGACCGGGCACTGGAATATGCCATCCTGACGGCCCCGGAAAAACGCGACCCGGCAGTGTTGGCAAAACTGGATGCGGTTGCGGGTCGGATTCTCTGATCCGGCTATTGCGCCAGCGCGCTTTGCACCTCGGCCCACAGCCCATGCGACCAGAGGTCGTTATGGGTTCCGCCGGGAATGACGTGCAGTTGGGCGGTATCCCCTGACATGGCCGCCAGCGCCTTGCCATGGTGCAGCGGGATGGTTTCGTCCTCAGTCCCGTGGAAGATCAGGATTGGCACGGTGATACTGTCGATCACGTCGCGGGTGGCGAACTGATCTTTCATCAGGGTCGAGACCGGCAGAAACGGATAGCGCTCGGCCGCCACATCGACGGTGGCAGTGAACGGCGCCTCAAGCACCAGAAGCTGCGCATTCGGGCGCTCCTCGGCCACCGCGGCGGCTACGCCCGTCCCCAAGCTCTGGCCATGCAGCACAATCTCCACGCCTTCAGCATCCAAACGGTCGTACAACTGAACCCCATCCGAGATCAGCGCCAGTTCCGAGGGTTCACCCCCACTGCCCGGAAAGCCGCGATAACTGGGTGCAAGCAGGCCAAAACCGCTGTTGAGGATTTCACGCATACGATCCGCCCGATCGCCCAGATTGCCGCTTTGACCATGGAAGAACAGAACCGTCGACGCGCCCTCGGTCGCCGGAGGCGCGGACCAAGCGGTCAACACCACCCCATCGGACATGGGGACCGTGATCACATCCACATCGGCCAGCCCGACTGTCCTGGGATCCGGCAACTCGCCCGAAGGCTTGTACAGCAACGCGTTCTGATTTGAATACATATACCCCAGAATCCCGGCATATAACGCACCCCCGATCAGGACCATCAGGATCAGCACACGCCTTACAGGCCAGATTCTTGACCGTGCGGGCTCGGAAAACGTTCCGACGTGATCTGGATGTGTCTGCGCCATTTTCTCCTCCGATCCTCTGGTGTCTCTTAGGTTGGAAAGCCGGGGGCGTGTTTCAAGGAAGATGCACAAGCCTTAATTCAATCTTTAACCTGCTCAGGCGGAGCAACTTGTTTGCGGCAGCCCATCAGGAAACACGCCCATATTCTCTGTCTGAGCTCACTCGAACCAGAACACCCGAGCGTTTCACGAAAGGCTTGACCTTGCGACCGCATCGGGGCTTGGTGAGGAAACAAACACAGGAACCCCCATGTCCATCGACCTTTGGCTGGCCTTTGTGGCAGCATCGACCGCCCTGCTGCTGATCCCCGGCCCGACTGTTCTGCTGGTGCTCAGCTATGCCCTGTCGAAAGGCCGCAGCGTCGCCGTGGCCTCGGCCACCGGCGTCGCCGTAGGGGATCTGGCGGCCATGACAGCGTCGCTGCTGGGCTTGGGGGCGCTGGTGCTGGCCTCGGCAACACTGTTTTCCGTGCTGAAATGGGTGGGGGCAGCCTATCTGGTGTGGCTGGGCATCAAACTGCTGCGCAGCGCGCCCTCGGGCGGGTTGCAAACAGTGGAGACCGGGCGCGACGTCACCGCCCGCAGCGTCTTTGGCCACGCTGCCGCCGTCACGGCGCTGAACCCGAAATCCATCGCATTCTTCATTGCCTTCGTACCGCAGTTCCTGCGCCCGGCCGAGCCTTTGGGCCCACAATTCGCCATCCTGATCGCAACCTTCGTCGGCCTCGCTTGGCTGAACGCCCTGGCCTATGCGCTGCTGGCCGACCGGCTGCGCCGAATGATCGGACGGGCCGGCGTCATCACCGCTATGACCCGGTTCGGAGGGCTGGCTCTGATCGGAATGGGGTTTGCCACCGCCGTGCTGCGCCGCCCAGCCTGAGGGCTTAATCCTCGGCGTGTTCTTTCATGAAACCGCGGATGAACCGCCGGATTTCCCGCGCGGCTGACGTGTCCAGCTCCTTGCACAGCTCGACAAAAGCGTCGCGTTCGCCCTTGTCCAGACGCAAGACCAACTGACTGTTTTTCTTGGTAGAAATTTTACCGTCTTTCTTAGCCACGCGCCCTTTCCCCGTTCAGTTCTTGATTCTATTTGCGGTGCATTGTATATACATCGCATAGAAATTGTAGTTATCGAGCACCTAACAATAAAAAAGGGAATATGGCAATGAACCTGCACACCGCTCAGGCATTTCTTTTGCGAGACCAGCGCAACTGGCGCAAACCGCATCTGTCGTGGCTGCCTGCCGCGCTCTATCGGTACAAAAGCCTGCCGAACTCTGTTTCGCAACGTCGCAAGTAAGGCGGCGGTAATCTTTCCTTGCAAGGCTGACCCCAATGGGCCAAACACGCCCGCGTGTTTTGACGCCAAAGGGGTTGGCCATGTCCAGAAACAAGTCGGTCAAGGATTACATCCGAACCATCGTTGATTTCCCGCATGAAGGGATCATGTTCCGGGACGTCACCACCCTGTTCGCCGACCCGCGTGGATTCCGCATGGCGATCGACCAGATGCTGCACCCCTATGCCGGTGAGCGGATCGATAAGGTCGTCGGCCTTGAGGCGCGCGGGTTCATCCTCGGTGGCGCGATTGCGCACCAGCTGAGCGTCGGCTTTGTTCCGATCCGCAAAAAGGGCAAACTGCCCGGCACCACCATCAGCCAGGACTACAAGCTGGAATATGGTGAGGCCATCGTCGAGATCCACGATGACGCCATTCAGCCGGGCGAGAAAATCCTGGTCGTCGATGACCTCCTGGCCACCGGAGGCACCGCCGCCGCCGGGATCAAACTGATCGAACGGCTGGGGGGTGAGATCGTCTCATGTTCCTTCATCATCGACCTGCCGGAACTGGGCGGCCGTAAGGTATTGGAAGAGATGGGCATGGACGTGCATATTCTGTGCGAATTCGAAGGCCTTTAGGCACCCTGCCTTCACAAGATTGTGAGTGGAAATCCGGCCCTGCGCGGGCTTAGCGCGACGCGGCGCAATATCCACCCCGTCGCATAGACACATTCAGTGATCTTGTTGCGGGGATTACCCGTATCCCTGTTGATGCCGCTTAAGGCATTTCAACAAGGGATTTGTATCATGTTCCGCAACCTCGCTATTGCTGGCGTGACCAGCGCACTTCTTGCCTCCACCGCCATCGCCGGCGACGACAAAGACATCGTCGACACCGCCGTCGGCGCTGGCAGTTTCGAAACTCTGGTCGCAGCCGTGCAGGCCGCTGATCTGGTGGACACGCTGAAAGGCGAAGGCCCGTTCACCGTATTTGCTCCCACGGATGAGGCGTTCGCCGCCCTGCCCGAGGGCACGGTCGAAACGCTGCTGATGCCCGAAAACAAGGACCAACTGGTCGCGGTGCTGACCTATCATGTGGTGCCGGGCAAAGTGATGTCGGGCGATCTGTCCGACGACATGACTGCCGCCACGGTTCAGGGTGGAGACATCACCATCGATCTGGACAATGGCGTGATGGTGAATGACGCAAACGTCGTTCAGGCCGATATCGAAACCTCGAACGGCGTGATCCACGTCATCGACAAGGTCATCCTGCCGGGTTCGTAACTACCCCGGCGCGGCCCGGCACAACCACGGGCCGCGTCTTTACCTCAAAACCGCGCCCGGATTCATGATCCCCAAAGGATCCAACGCGGTTTTGATGGCGCGCATGGCAGCCAGTTTTGTCGCATCCCCGTATTCCTCAAGATCATCGGTCTTAAGCCGCCCGACCCCGTGCTCGGCACTGACGGACCCGTGGAATTCGCTCACCAAGTCATGCACCGCGTGTTTCACAGCCTGCCGCTGTCCATCGAATTCCGACCGGTTCTGGCCCAGCGGCGGAAACACGTTGTAGTGCAGATTGCCATCCCCCAGATGCCCAAAGCAGTTGATACGGAACGGGCCAAGTGCCGCTACAACCTCGGCGCCGCGAACAATAAACTCGGGAATTCGCGAGATCGGGACCGAGATGTCGTGGCTCGACACTGACCCGATCAAGCGGTTCGCCTCGGGGATACGTTCACGAACGGCCCAGAGGTCCATGCGCTGTGCCTCGCTCTGCGCGATGACCGCATCGCCAACAAGACCCGCCTTGTCCGCAGCGGCGTAGAGCGTTTCCAGCGCCTCTGACGGTGCGTGCCCGGCAAACAAACCCAGTTCGATCAGCACGCACCATTCGGGCTGTGTGGCAAAGGGTTGTCGCACTTCCGGCAGCACCTCGTTCAGGAATTGCAGCCCCTGCCGGTGGATCAGTTCAAACGTGCTAACCGCATCCCCCAACTGATCCCGCGCCAGCGCCAGCAATTCGATGGCCGCCTCGGGCGAGGTGACCTGCAACATCGCCGTCCCCACCGCTTCGGGCCGCGGAAACAGATGCAGCGAGGCCGCCGTGATGATCCCCAGCGTGCCCTCGGACCCGATCAGCAGATTGCGCAGGTCATATCCGGTGTTATCCTTGCGCAACCGGCTGAGCCCGTGCCAAATCTCACCATTCGGCAAAACGGCCTCCAGCCCCAGACACAGGTCACGGGCATTGCCATAGCGCAGCACGTTCACTCCACCCGCATTGGTGGCGAGGTTGCCGCCGATCCGGCAAGACCCCTGAGCTGCCAACGCCAGAGGAAACAGCCGGTTGGCGTTCTCAGCGGCGGTTTGCACATCGGCCAGTATCGCGCCTGCCTCGGCGATCAGAATGTTCTCGGTCGGGTACACTGCCCGGATCGCTGCCATCCGCTCCAACGAGATCAACAGGGGCGCAGGACCATCCGGCATGACCTGCCCGCCAACCAACCCGGTGCCGCCGCCGTAAGGCACCACCGGCACCCGCGCGTCTGATGCCAGCCGCACCAGCGCGGACACGTCGTCGACCGTGCGCGGCAGGGCAAGCAGCCCCGCGTGCCCGGAAAATCGGCGGCGCGGTTCTTCCAGATATCGCTCGGTGACGGGGCGCAGGATATCGTCCCCCATTTCAGAGCGGATCAGTTTGGCAAGGGCCTCATCGGCAGGATTCAGTGTCATACCCATTCCTTGCCCAAGCAGGCCTGCCCCCACAAGCCCTATTCCAATTCAATGAGATAGCGCGGCTCAAGCACCACCACCGTGGGCCGGTTCGGCAGCGTCTTCAAAGAAACGACCAGTTCCGATACCCCGTTTCGGGCAATCGGGAAGTCATTTCGAATATCGACCAGGAATCGGTCCAGCGAAAAGCCTGAAAACCAGTGCATCGGAATAATCACCGAGCTTTGCAGCCGCTTCAAAACCGAAATCATGTCAGGCAGCGGCATCGTAGTGCCACCATCCACTGCGGCCATCACCACATCCAACCGTCCCAAGGCGGCAAACTGTTCGTCCGAGGGTACATGGTGCAGGTGGCCCAGATGCCCAATACACAGCCCTTCAATCTCGAACACAAAGATCGAATTGCCGCGCTCTTCGACCCCACCATAGGGGGACCGGATATCGGTCGAGACATTGCGCACCAGCATCTCACCCAGATCGAGGTGATGCTCAATCCCCTGCCCGAACTCTCCCCAACCGGGCAACACGTGCGGAATGGCCGGATCGGGATGGGCCGTCCAATGGGTGCTGTGGGCGTGGTTCATGGTGACCACATCCGGGATCAGATCAGCACTACCGATGAAACCGGTGAAATCGGTCACCGCGTTCAACCCGCCCTGCGTCTGGATCAGAAACGAGGCATGGGTGATATAGCTGATCCGAACGGAATACTCCGGGATCGGGTCCTGCCACGCGGCCTTGTGAATATACTCAATGCCCGGCGCAGCATCCGCGATGGCGATACAATGGCTCGGCCGCCGCTCCTGCGCCGCAGCCCCGCCCGAGATTACCATCAATGCCGCAACTATCCAGCGCATGAGGGAAGTGTAGCGCAGAACACCCCCAAGTCATGCCCCTTGTTCATCTGTCCAAAAATATCCCGGGGGAGTCGCGGCTTGCCGCGGCGGGGGCAGAGCCCCCTACCCTGCATCCGTCTTCCCGCGACGGTCGGATCGCAGAGAGGCGTACAACACATGCGTCCGCCAACGCCCGTTGATCTGCAAATACGACTGCGCGACACCCTCGTATTTAAACCCCGAGCTTTCCAGCAACCCGCGTGACGGCTTGTTTTCGGGCAGACACGCTGCCTCGATCCGGCTTAGGTCCAGACGGGTAAAGGCGTGGTGCACCACGGCCCCGATCGCCTCGCGCATATAGCCGTTGCGGGCGAAGGCCTCACCGGTCCAATACCCCAGCGTCCCCGCCTGTGCCGGACCCCGACGCACATTGTCCAGGGTAATTGCGCCCAGCAACACATCGTCAGATCGGCGGAACAGGAACAAAGGGATCGCCGTGCCGCTGGAAACCGACCGCTGCGCCCAATAGACCCGATTGGTAAAGGATTTCCGACTCAGGTGATCCTTGGCCCAGACCGGCTCCCACGGGGTCAGGAATTGCTTGGACGCACGCCGCAGCGCCGCCCAGTCGTTAAAGTCGGAATGCACGGGCGGGCGCAAGCTCAGGCGCTCGGTTTCGAGTTTCAGCTTGCGTCTGCCCAGAAGCATCACGCCGCACGCCTCTCCTGCAGTTCCGCCAGCGTCGGCGCGCCCGAGACCGGACCATAAAGCGCCAGCGCCGCCGGGGCCTTAACGGCCATGTCTTCGGCAAAGGCGCGCACGTCCTCTGTGCTGACCGCATTGATCTTGGCGACGGTATCCTCAAGCGAGGGCACCCGGCCCCAGATCTGCACCAGCCGCGCCAGACGTTCGGCCCGGTTCGACGGGCTTTCCAGCCCCATCAGCATCCCGGCCTTCATCTGGGCACGAGCACGGGCGACCTCTTCGGGGCTCATGTCCTCGGCGGCGCGCTTCATCTCGTCAATGGTGATAGTCGCCAGTTCCGCGACCTGATCGGCCGAGGTCCCCGCATAGATCGTCGTCGTCCCGGTATCCGCATAGGCCCCGGTCTGGGCGAAGATCGTATAGCAGAGCCCACGCGATTCACGCACTTCCTGAAACAGGCGCGAGGACATGCCGCCGCCCAGAGCGGTCGAATAGATTTGCGCCGTATAGATCGCATCATCGCGATAACCGGGGCTTTCCAGCGCCAGCGCGAAATGGGCCTGCTCCAACTCTTTCTCCTGCCGCGCTTCGCCACCGGTGAAGCGGGCGGTTTCGGGGATCAGACCTTGGCGCGGTTTCAGATGACCGAACATCTCTTCGGCCATTTTCATCAGCGCATCGTGATCAACGGCCCCCGCCGCCGACAGGATCATCTGTTCCGGCCCGTAGTGCTCGGCCACAAAGCCCGACAAATCCTCGCGCGAGAATGTGCTGACCCGTTCAGTTGGCCCAAGAATGGTGCGGCCCAAAGGCTGATCGTGATAGCTCTGCTCCTGCAGCCAGTCAAAAATCACATCGTCGGGCGTGTCATAGGCCTGACCGATTTCCTGCAGGATCACGCCGCGTTCGATCTCAATCTCGCGCGGGTCGAACACCGGGTTCAGAACGATGTCGCCGATCACATCCATCGCCAGCGCTACGTCGTCCTTCAGAACGCGCGCGTAGTAAGCCGTCACCTCGCGCGAGGTATAGGCGTTGATATACCCGCCCACATCCTCGATCGCCTCGGCGATTTGCAGTGCCGAACGCCGCTCGGTGCCCTTGAACGCCATATGCTCAAGGAAATGCGCGATGCCGTTCTGCTCGATCCGTTCATGCCGCCCACCGGCGGTCACCCAGATGCCGATGGCCGCAGATTGCAGCCCCGGCATATGTTCACTGACGATACGAAAGCCGTTCTTCAGCTGGTCTTGTCTGACTGTCACTCAGCAATATGCCTTCTGATATGATCCTCAAGGGCGCCCAGATCATTGGCAATGCGGGTCACCCGTTCCGGACGTTCATACAGATCAGACATGCGAGAGGGAAGAGGCGGATGCACGTCGCTCGCCTTCTCAACCGCTGCCGGGAATTTCGCAGGGTGTGCGGTGGCCAGCGTGATCATCGGTACGTCTGCCGCACGGTGGTCTTCGGCCACTTTGATGCCAACGGCCGTGTGCGGGCAGACCAGTTCGGCGCTATGGGCCAGCGTGTGCCTGATCGTCTCCAGCGTTTCCTCTTCGGAGACGCGGCCCGAGTCGAAATTCTCGCGCAGCGCTTCCATCGCACCCTGGCTGACGTTGAAGCCTCCAGTCTTGAGTTCATCCATCAATTGCGCAACGGCGCCGCCATCTTCGCCATAGGCATAGTACAGTGCACGCTCAAAGTTCGAGCTGACCTGAATATCCATCGACGGGCTGATCGAAGGGATGGTGTCGCCCTTGAAATACCCTTCGCCCGACAGGCAACGGTGCAGAATGTCGTTCTGGTTGGTCGCCACAACCAGACGGTCGATGGGCAGACCCATGCGCTTGGCCAGATAGCCCGCGAAGATGTCGCCGAAATTGCCGGTCGGCACGGTAAAGCTGACCTTGCGGTGCGGCGCGCCGAGGCTGACCGCCGCCGAGAAGTAATAGACGATTTGCGCCAGCACACGGGCAAAGTTGATCGAGTTCACACCCGCCAGCTTCACACCATCGCGGAAGTCGAAATCGTTGAACATGTCCTTCAGCGCGGCTTGGCAATCGTCGAAGTCTCCGTCCACGGCCAGAGCATGAACATTGCTGTCCGCAGGCGTCGTCATCTGGCGGCGCTGCACCTCGGACACGCGGCCATGCGGGAAAAGGATGAACACATCCACTGCGTCCAGCCCGCGGAAAGCCTCGATGGCAGCCGAGCCAGTGTCGCCGCTGGTTGCGCCGACGATGGTCACGCGATCCCCGCGCCGCTTCAATGCCACTTGGAACAGTTGACCGATCAACTGCATGGCGAAGTCTTTGAACGCCAGCGTCGGGCCGTGGAACAGTTCCAGCAGGAAGTGGTTCTCGTTTAACTGCTTCAACGGCGCGCGGGCGTCGTGGCCGAACCCTTCATAGGCGCGGGCGATGATCGCCTTGAACTCATCCTCGGCGAACGAGCCGCTGACATAGGGCCACATCACCCGAAAGGCGATCTCCTCGTAGGGCAGACCGGCCAGAGCCGCGATCTCATCCTGCGACATCACCGGAATCTCGGCAGGCAGGTACAGGCCGCCATCACGGGCCAGCCCGGTCAGCATCGCCTCTTCAAAGGTCAGTTCAGGCGCTTGGCCACGGGTCGAGATGTATTTCATTGCTCTTCACTCTTTGCGGGGGCGCGGTTGCGCCACAGGAAATAACCGGTCATCGCGGCCCAAACCAGGGCCAGACCAAACCATGTGATTGCATATTGCAAGTGATCGTTCGGGATGCCCGCCGTGTCCACCGGCAAGGGTGTCACGTTCGGGTCCGTTGCGGATCGGGCGATCAGCAGGACGGGTTCAGCACCCAACGCCGCCGCCAGATTGGGAACATCGCGGGCAAACCAAATGTTGCTGTCGATGTCCGGCTGGGGCGTATAGCTGTCAATTTCATCGGGCCAGTGCAGGTTACCGGTCACCTCCATCGGCCCCGCCAGACGCTCAGCCTGTTTTGCGGTTGTGGGTACAAAGCCCCGATCTACAAGTATGGTCCGGTCTTCCGTGCTGAAGGGCTGGATGATCCGGTACCCTGGCCCGACCTGTTTGACCGAGACCAGAACGTGGATTTCCCTCGGCTCCATCTCTCCCGAGACGATGACAGGCCGATATTTGTCCCCAGCCTCCGAGACCTGCGGCGGCAACGCGATCGGGTCTGCAGAAATGCGGCTTTCGATCTCAGCCAACACCCCTTGTTTCCAAGCCAGCCGCTGCACCTGCCAGACGCCCAGCCACAACAGCACGCCCAGACCGGCGAGGCCGAAGATCAGCAAAAACAGAGTGCGGCGCATGACAGAGTCTCGTTGCAGGAACCGGCGTCTTGTTAAGTGTGGAGCGGACAGAAATGCAACCACGCAATTGTACGGGGCGCAATCTTGCGCCCCTGATAGTGAAAAAGCCGCCCCTAAAGGCGGCTTTTGCAATTGAACAGTCTGGCCGGCGTTAAATCAGCGGCGCCTGACCCCAGATGTAGACGGCAAAGAACAGGAACAGCCAGACGACATCGACGAAGTGCCAATACCAAGCCGCAGCCTCAAAGCCGACGTGCTTTTCAGGGGTAAAGTCACCGCGCAGCGCCCGGATCAGGCAGACGGACAGGAAGATCGTCCCGATGATCACGTGGGCACCGTGGAAGCCGGTTGCCATGAAGAAGTTGGAATAGAACTGGTCGCCGCCGAATTTCCATCCGTCATGGGCCAGCAGTTCATAGTACTCAAAGCCCTGCAGGAAGGTAAATGCGATGCCCAGCGCGATACCGATGGTCAGACCCTGCACCAATGCGCGGCGGTCATTGCCATGCACCAGCGCATGGTGCGCCCACGTGATGGCACAGCCCGACAGCAGCAGAACCAGCGTGTTGATCAGCGGCAGGTGGAACGGGTCAACCGCGTGGATATCCGGCTGGATGTACTCGGTACCTGCATAGTCGTACATCGGGTACATGCGATGCTTGAAGAACGACCAGAACCAGGCAAAGAAGAACATCACCTCGGACATCACGAACAGGATAAACCCATAACGCAGGCCGATACGGACAACAGGCGTGTGATCCCCGGCGCGGCTTTCGGCCACCACTTCGGACCACCAGGCGAACATGGTGTAAAGAACCGCCACCAGGCCGGCCCAGAACATGAACGAGGTAATGCCGTGCATCCAGAGGACAGCTCCGAACAGCATCACAAAGCCGCCGACCGCGCCGAATAGCGGCCAGATCGACGGGGTCAGAATGTGATAATCGTGGTTTTTAGCGTGTGCCATCAGCGTCCCTCACCTACAGGCGTTAGTTCGTGTTTGTATCTGCCTGCGCTTCAAGGGCGGCGTAGCCCTCGGGCAGGTCTATTTCATAAAATGTATACGACAGAGTGATCGTATGCACATACTTGGCTTCCAAATCCTCGACCATTTCAGGATCGACGAAGAAAGTTACCGGCATCTGAACCCGTTCACCGGGTTGCAGCACCTGCTCTTCAAAGCAGAAACAGGCGATTTTCTGGAAATACCCTCCGGCCGAATAGGGCGCGACGTTATAGGACGCCTGCCCTGCAATCGGGCGGTCGGTCGGGTTGTAGGCCTCATAGAAGGCCAGCCCGGTCTCACCAATGCGCACGTCCATTTCGCGTTCGACCGGCTTGAACTCCCAAGCCATATCCTTGGCTTTCGAGGCATCGAACCGGACGGTCACAGTGCGGTCCAGAATATCCTCAGGCGCAGTCGCAGCCACGCCGGTGGTGCCACCAAAACCGGTGACGCGGCAGAACCAGTCGTAGAACGGGACAGCGGCCCAGGCCAAGCTGCCCATCAGGACAACCACACCCACCGTCTGCGCCACCGTTTTCTGCGGACCGGTCAATGCCATCAGTTCTGCACCTCCTGCGCCGGCGCACCCAAGCTTGTGCCCGAGACCTTGACGATGGTCAGGCCGAAGACGATCACGATGAAGGCCGCCAATGTCAGGCCGACCCCCAGATTGCGGCTAAAGCGGCGTTCGTGCAGCTCGTGGCTTTTGCGCAGGCTCATGACCACCCTCCCAAGCCATAGGGTTTCAGCAACGCCTCGGCCAGAATCGCACCGAAGTGCAGGAACAGGTAGAGCAGCGACAGCTTGAAGAAAGAGCGCTCGACCTTGAAATTGTCCGCCTCTGCATCGTCCTCGGTCCGGCGCGAGATCTGCCACGCACCGCGCAGGAACAAGGCGTTCATCACCACCGCAACGGTCAGGTAGATCGGGCCACCAATGCCCGAGAACGCAGTGCCAACCGCCAGCGTGGCCAGCAGCGCAGTATAGATCAGGATATGCCAGCGGGTCGCGCGGCGTCCGTGGGTCACGGTCAGCATCGGCACGCCCGCATCGTCGTAATCCGAGCGCATGAACAGCGCCAGCGCCCAGAAATGCGGCGGCGTCCACATGAAGGTCAGGGCGAACATCAGCCACGGTTCCAACGTCATCGAACCGGTGGCCGCCACCCAGCCGATCACCGGCGGGAAAGCCCCTGCTGCGCCGCCAATCACGATGTTCTGCGGCGTCAAACGCTTCAGCCACATCGTGTAGACGACAACGTAGAAAAAGATGGTGAAGGCCAAGAACGCACCAGCAAACCAGTTCGTCGCCAGTCCCAGCATGATCACGGACAGGCCCGACAGCGCCAGTCCGATCGCCAGAGCTTCGCCCTCTTCCACCTTGCCGGATGGGATCGGGCGGCGCTTGGTGCGCTTCATCACTTTGTCGATATCCGCATCCCACCACATGTTCAGCGCGCCGGATGCGCCGCCACCGATGGCAATGAACAGGATCGCGCAGAAGCCCACAAACGGATGCACCGGCACCGGCGCTGCCAGCAGACCGACCAGCGCCGTAAACACGACCAAAGACATCACACGGGGCTTCAACAGGGCGAAATAGTCGCCAAAGCTGGCCTCGTCCGCGTGCGCCGTGGCGGTCACAGTGCTGGCATTGATGCTTGCGTCGCTCATATCCGGTCCTTCTGGGGCGAAAACTGCGCGGCCACCGCGCAGCTTGCGAGTGTTTACCTAGGCCTTAGCGGGCTTAGTTCGAGGCAACCTGAAAGGACGCAGGTTGGCCGGCATATTCTTCCAGAGCGCCCTGCAGCCATTGCTCATACGCCTCTTCGCTGACCACTTTGACGGTGATCGGCATATAGGCGTGGTCCTTGCCGCACAGCTCCGAGCACTGGCCGAAATAGACGCCTTCCTTGTCGGCCTGGAACCACAGCTCGGCCAGACGACCGGGCACACCGTCCTGTTTTACGCCAAAGGACGGGATGGTCCACGAATGGATCACGTCGGATGCGGTGACCTGCATGACGATGATCTTGCCGACCGGCACGACAACGGCGGTGTCGGTGGCCAGAAGCCATTCGTCATCGCTGTAACCTGCGTCAGAAAGCTTGGCGCGCATCGCATCATCCAGAACAAACGGGGTGACGTCGGCATCCGCCGGGCGCGTGCCTTCGTCCAGCGTTGCGGGGTGGCCCAGCAGATAACTGTCGAATGCAAAATCGTGATCGACATATTCGTAGGTCCAGTACCACTGGTTGCCCACAACCTTGATCACAACGTCGCCTTCCGGGATTTCCTGCTGCTTGAACAGCACCGGCAGCGAGAAGGCACCGATGAAGACCAGAATCAGGATCGGACCCAGGGTCCATGCAATCTCAACCGGGGTATAGTGCGAAAAGCGTGCCGGTGTCGGGTTCACACGCTGGTTGTAACGCACGATGCAGTAGACCAGCAGGGCAGCCACGAACAGGCAGATCACGGTGATGATCACCAGAATCATGCCGTCCAGCCGATGAATGCCGTCGGCAAGGCTGGTGGCCGCGGGCTGGAACCCCATGCCGCCGTCAACCGGTTTGCCAATAATCTCAAGCTCCTGAGCCATGGCGGGAAGGCTGGAGAGGGCTGTCATGAACCCCGAAAGCATCAAAGCATTCTTCATTTTCTGTCCTGATCGTTTGATCTTTTCTTCTCTCGCGAAAAGGTGTGAATCGGTCGCACCTCTCCCGTTGTCTTTGGCAAAGTTAAAAACCATATTCCGGATGTTAGATAAAGCAAAATGCTTGCGTCAAACAGACGCTATTTTTGATCTGGATCAAACCCGAAAGGTCCCAAGTGATGCCCAACGACCTGTTTCGCCCCTTTGAAAGCGTTCTACCGCAGGACGAAGCGCTTGCGGTTTTGCAGTCTGCCACTGCCGGGGCCGAGGACGGAGAGCTGTTCGTCGAGCGCCGGAAGTCCGAGTCGCTGGTCTTTGATGACGGGCGCCTGAAGACCGCGTCCTATGATGCGTCTGAAGGATTTGGCCTGCGTTCGGTTCAGGGTGAGGTGGCCGGATATGCCCATTCCACCGACGTCTCGATCCCGGCCCTTAAGCGGGCGGCGGAAACAGCGCGACTGGCCGTGGGCGACGGCGGCGGCACGCTGGCCGAGGCACCGCGCGCCACCAATACGCGGCTTTACACGGATGAAGACCCCATCGAATCAGCCAGCTTCCCGGTGAAAATCGAAACCCTGCGCGAGATCGACGCCTTCTCCCGCGATCTCGACCCGCGCGTCGTTCAGGTCAGCGCATCGCTCATCGCCGCCGTGCAAGAGGTCGAAATCCTGCGCCCTGACGGCGTTCTGGTGCGTGATGTGCGCCCCATGACCCGCCTGAACGTGTCGGTCATCGTGGAACAGAACGGCCACCGCGAAAGCGGCTCGGCGGGCGGCGGGGGTCGCGTCGGTCTGGACGGTCTGATTGATCCCGCCGATTGGCAGGACAAAGCCCGCGAGGCGCTGCGCATCGCGCTGGTCAACCTCGACGCCATCCCTGCCCCGGCCGGCGTGATGGAGGTCGCGCTCGGCCCCGGCTGGCCCGGTATCCTGCTGCACGAGGCTATCGGGCATGGGCTGGAAGGTGATTTCAACCGCAAGGGCAGTTCCGCCTTTGCCGGGCTGATGGGTCAGCAGATCGCGTCCAGAGGCGTGACGGTGGTGGATGACGGCACCATCGCGGACCGGCGCGGCTCGATCACGGTTGATGACGAAGGCACACCCAGTTCACGGACCGTGCTGATCGAAGATGGTGTCCTGACCGGTTACATGCAGGACCGCCAGAACGCGCGCCTGATGGGTGTTGCGCCCACTGGCAACGGACGGCGGCAGAGCTATGCGCACAAACCGATGCCGCGCATGACCAATACTGTGATGTTGGGCGGGGACGCTGATCCTGCGTCTTTGGTTGCAGATATCAAAGACGGCATCTGGGCCGTGGGATTTGGCGGAGGTCAGGTTGATATCACCAACGGAAAGTTCGTGTTCTCCTGCACCGAGGCCTATCGCGTCGAAAACGGCAAGATCGGTGCCCCTGTCAAAGGCGCGACTCTGATCGGCGACGGGCCGTCGGCATTGAACCGCATTCGCGGATTGGGCAATGACATGGCACTTGATCCGGGCATGGGGACCTGTGGCAAGGACGGTCAATGGGTGCCGGTCGGCGTTGGTCAGCCGACGGTTCTGATGGATGGTCTGACGGTTGGCGGATCGGCGGCCTGAGAGAGAATCGGCCCCCGTCACGGTTAACGCCACGCGTGTTGAAAACTCGGTTTACCTGCGTCCGCTTGATATTTCCCTGAAGCGGGCGGTTTTATTTTATGATTTAAAATCAATGCACTGAATAACCCACCGTATCAAATCCCGAAAATTATCCGAATAATTTGACAGGATTCACAAGCTGTTAACCCCTGCAGCCGTAAACCAGTTCTGCAATCAGGCGGAGCAACGGATGACCGAAGAGCAGCTTTCTTCCTATCACCCCACACTCCCACCCACCACGGAAGAGGACCGGTTTTCCTGGCTTCGTCTGTTGCGCTCGCGCAAGGTCGGTCCGGCGACATTTCGCCGGCTGCTGCGCGAACATGGCTCAGCGCAGAACGCGCTGGCCGCGCTGCCTGAAGTGGCACGCGCTGCCGGAGTTGAAGGGTATGAAATTTGCCCGCCCGGCGTGATTGAGGCGGAACTCAAGGCCGCAAAAGCCGCAAATGCGCGGCTTTTGTGCCTTGGGTCCGCTGATTTTCCTGATGCTTTGAATGATCTGTCCGACGCCCCTCCGATGCTGTGGGCGATCGGCGATGTGTCTTTGCTGCACAAACCCTGCATTGCGATGGTCGGGGCGCGAAACTGTTCGTCGCTGGGGGCGCGGATGGCACGTGGGCTCGCGACCGATCTTGGGAAACAGGGATATGTCGTAGTGTCCGGGCTGGCGCGTGGCATCGACACTTCGGCACATATGGCCGCATTGGATACAGGCACTGTGGCGGTCATGGCTGGCGGCGTGGACGTGATCTATCCCGCCGAAAACACAGATCTGGCCAGAGACATCGCCCGATCAGGGCTGCGCGTGTCAGAGCAACCGATGGGCGTGACCCCGCAGGCCCGACATTTTCCACGCCGCAACCGGATCATCTCGGGGCTGGCGCGGGCCGTCGTGGTCGTGGAAGCGGCCGCCAAGTCCGGTAGCCTGATCACCGCACGCGACGCTCTGGATCAGGGGCGCGAAGTTCTGGCCGTACCCGGCCATCCCTTTGATGCCCGCGCCGCCGGATGCAATCTGCTGATCCGCGACGGGGCCACCCTGGTGCGATCTGCAGAAGATGTAGTCGAAGCCTTGCCACAGCAGCAGGCAGACTTGCTTGAAGCGCACCCGCCCGAAGCACCCGCAGTGCCATCTCCTTCGGGCGTCACGCTTCACGGCGAAATACTGGCCCGGCTTGGACCGTCGCCAATCGCCGAAGACCAGTTGATCCGCGACATCGCGGCCACGGCGGGCGAGATTGGCCCGGCTCTGGTCGATCTGGAACTGGACGGACGTATTCAGCGCCAGCCCGGCGGGTTGCTGTCTCTGACGGCTTGACGCTGCGGGGCACGCCGAGATTTCCACGTCTACAACGCTGAAATCACCGCCAAATTCCGGTTTTTAAAGGAACGCATTGACAATTCGCTCTTGCCCTACACATTTTGCACGATCATAGAAGGCGCCCAATTCGTCGAGCGAGGTTTTCCCTTAAATGCCTGTAGTTGTTGTAGAATCCCCTGCCAAAGCCAAGACAATCAATAAGTATCTTGGCTCCGACTACACGGTTTTGGCGTCATATGGTCATGTGCGGGACCTGCCGCCCAAAGACGGATCAGTCGATCCCGAGCACGAATTTGCGATGAAATGGGAGGTTGGCAATGACAGCCGCAAACATGTCAAAGCCATCGCCGACGCGCTGAAAGAAGACAACGCCCTGATCCTCGCCACCGACCCCGATCGCGAGGGCGAGGCGATCAGCTGGCACCTGCAGGAGGCGCTGACCAAGCGTCGCTCGATCAAGAAGGACACGCCCGTCAGCCGCGTGACCTTCAACGCCATTACCAAGGACGCCGTGACCGAAGCGATGCAGAACCCGCGTGAGGTCGATATGCCTCTGGTCGAGGCCTATCTGGCCCGCCGTGCGCTGGATTATCTGGTGGGTTTCAACCTGTCGCCGGTTCTGTGGCGCAAGCTGCCAGGTGCGAAATCAGCGGGCCGTGTGCAATCGGTCTGCCTGCGCCTGATCGTTGAACGCGAAATGGAGATCGAGGCCTTCAAGCCGGTCGAATACTGGTCGGTCCGCGCCCTGTTCGAGACTCCGCGCGGCCAGACTTATGAGGCGCGTCTGGTCACTCTGGCCGGCAAAAAGCTGGACAAGCACGACCTGTCAAACGCTACGCAGGCGGAATTGGCGGTGCAGGCGATCACCAGCCGGGCGTTGAGCGTCACCTCGGTCGAAGCCAAGCCTGCTGCGCGCAACCCCAGCGCGCCATTCATGACCTCAACCCTGCAGCAAGAGGCCAGCCGCAAGTTCGGCATGGGTGCGCGCCACGCGATGCAGGTGGCGCAGCGGCTGTATGAGGCGGGTTACATTACCTATATGCGGACCGACGGCATCGACATGGCACCCGAAGCTGTGGCGGCCACCCGCGATGCGATCCAGGACCGTTACGGTGCGGAATACGTGCCGGACAGCCCGCGGATGTACAAGAACAAAGCCAAGAACGCCCAGGAAGCGCACGAATGTATCCGCCCGACGGATATGTCGCGCGATGCCAAGGCGCTGAAGGTCACGGATGAGGATCAGCGCAAGCTTTATGATCTGATCTGGAAGCGCACCATCGCCTGCCAGATGGCTGCCGCCCGTTTGGAGCGTACGACGGTCGAAATCGGCAGCGACGACGGTCAGGTCGGCCTGCGTGCCACCGGGCAGGTGGTGCTGTTTGACGGGTTCATGCGGGTCTATGAAGAAGGTCGCGACGATGTGGCCGACGAAGACGAAAAGCGCCTGCCGCAGATCATGCAGGGCGATCCGGCTCCGTTTGCCAAGGCCTCTCTCAAGGATCAGTCTGCAAAAGCCGACGACAAGGCGGCCATCCTGTCCGAAAACGAAGCCGTGCTGGCGCTGCAGCACCACACGCAACCGCCGCCGCGCTATACCGAAGCCACCCTGGTCAAGCGGATGGAAGAGCTGGGCATCGGGCGCCCCTCGACCTATGCCAGCATCGTGACCACGATTCAGGACCGGGAATATGTGCGCAAGGACAAGAACCGGCTGATTCCCGAGGAAAAGGGCCGGATCGTCACCATCTTTCTGCTGAATTTCTTCCGGCAGTATGTGGGCTATGAATTCACCGCCAATCTGGAAGAACAACTGGACGATGTCAGTGCCGGAGGCCGGGACTATAAGGATTTGCTGGGCAAGTTCTGGCGTGATTTCTCGGCCGCGATTGGTGAGACGTCCGAGCTGCGCATCTCGGAAGTGCTGGACAAACTGGACGAGGCGCTGGCCCCGCAGCTTTACCCGCCGCGTGAAGACGGATCAGACCCGCGCGTCTGCCCCAAATGCGGCACGGGCCAGCTGCATCTGAAAACCTCGCGTACCGGCGGGTTCGTGGGTTGTGGCAATTACCCCGAATGCACCTATACCCGTCCCATCGCAGGTGAAGGCGCGGAAGGGGATGAACGTCTGCTGGGCGAGGATGCGGGCGATGAAATCTGGCTGAAATCCGGTCGGTTCGGGCCTTACGTTCAGCGTGGCGAACCGACGCCCGAGAACAAGAAGCCGCCGCGTGCCTCCCTGCCCCGAGGTTGGAGCAAGGACGATATGGATCTGGACAAGGCCCTGACACTGCTGTCGCTGCCCCGCCAGATCGGCGAACACCCAGAAGGCGGCATGGTCAGTTCGAATTTCGGACGGTTCGGGCCATATATCATGCACCAACTGCCGGAAGAGGCGAAACCCGTCTATGTCAACGTCAAAGACCCCAACGACGTATTCGAGATCGGCATGAACCGCGCGGTAGAGATGCTGGCCGAGAAACGCGCCAATCCGGGGCGCGGACGGCGGGCGGCTGCGACACCGTTGAAAGAACTGGGCGAACATCCCGATGGCGGTGCGATGCAGGTTCTTGACGGTCGCTACGGGCCATATGTCAAATGGGAAAAGGTCAACGCAACTATCCCCAAGGACATCAAACCCGAAGATGTGACCCAGGAAATGGCCATCGAGTTGGTGAACGAGCGGGCGGCCAAGAAAGGCACCAAGAAAAAGGCCGCGCCGAAGAAAAAGCCTGCCGCCAAGAAGGCAACCAAAAAGGCGATCAGCTAAGGGGTTAGGTAGAAATACCACCACCCCCTTGGATTCGTTGACTTCCCCGTGACGTGGCGGCACAACCTGCCCATCACCATGTCATTGGGGGAGTTTTCCATGAAGAAAATCTATGCCAATGCCACCGAAGCGCTGGATGGGGTGCTGACGGATGGCATGATGATCGCAGCGGGCGGTTTCGGCCTGTGCGGCATTCCTGAACTGCTGCTCGAGGCGATCAAGGACTCGGGTACGCAGGACCTGACCTTTGCCTCGAACAACGCGGGCGTTGATGATTTCGGCATCGGTATCCTGCTGCGGACCAAGCAGGTCAAGAAGATGATCAGCTCTTATGTTGGCGAAAACGCCGAGTTCATGCGTCAGTACTTGGCTGGAGAGCTGGAGCTGGAATTCAACCCGCAGGGCACCCTGGCCGAGCGTATGCGCGCCGGTGGTGCGGGTATCCCCGGTTTCTACACCAAGACCGGTGTGGGTACGGTGATCGCCGAAGGCAAAGAGCACAAGGACTTCAACGGCGAAACCTATATCATGGAAGAAGGCATTTTCGCCGACCTCGCCATCGTCAAGGCGTGGAAGGCCGACGACACCGGCAACCTGATCTTCCGCAAAACCGCCCGCAACTTCAACGTGCCTGCCGCGACCTGCGGCAAGATTTGCGTGGCCGAGGTGGAAGAAATCGTGCCGCGCGGCTCGCTGGATCCGGACAGCATTCACCTGCCCGGTATCTACGTGCATCGTATCATTCAGGGCGATCACGAAAAGCGCATCGAACAGCGCACCACCCGCAAGAAGGAGGGCGCATAATGCCCTGGGACCGCAATCAGATGGCCGCCCGCGCGGCGCAAGAGCTGGAAGACGGCATGTATGTGAACCTCGGCATCGGTATTCCGACGCTGGTGGCGAACTATGTGGGTGACAAGGACATCACCCTGCAATCCGAGAACGGTATGCTGGGCATGGGCCCCTTCCCGTTCGAGGGCGAGGAAGACCCCGACCTGATCAATGCCGGCAAGCAGACGATTACCGAACTGTCGCGCACCTCGTATTTCGACAGCGCCACGTCCTTTGCCATGATCCGAGGCGGCAAGATCGCCGCTGCCGTTCTGGGCGCGATGGAAGTGGATGAGGAAGGTGATCTGGCCAACTGGATGATCCCCGGCGTGCTGGTCAAAGGCATGGGCGGCGCGATGGACCTTGTGGCCGGTGTGGGTCGCGTGATCGTCGTGATGGATCACACCAACAAGCACGGCAAATCCAAGCTGCTGAAGAAATGCACCCTGCCGCTGACCGGAAAAAAGGTGGTGGATCGCATCATCACCAATCTGGGTGTGCTGGATGTGGTCGACGGCGGCCTGAAGATCGTCGAAATCGCCGAAGGCGTGACCGAGGACGAAATCCGCGCGGCCACCGAGGCCAATATCGTCAACTGATCCGTATCACCAAAAAGGCCCGCCGAAACTGGCGGGCCTTTTTCAGTTCAGGGTCTGGAAGACGCAGCCGTCCGAAATCAGCTCGGGTGGAGTGGAGCACAGAGCCTTGGCAATCTGAAAGGCCGCAAGCACCTTGGGCACATAATCCCGCGTTTCGGCGTAAGGCGGCACGCCGCCATGTTTGCGCACGGCCCCTTCACCTGCGTTGTATCCAGCCAGCACCAGAATCGGATCATTGCCGAATTCTTCCATCAGCCAGTTCAGGTATTTCACCCCGCCCGAAATGTTCTGAGAAGGCTGGAAACTGTCCTGCACCCCAAATCGCCTGGCGGTTGCAGGCATCAGCTGCATCAATCCTTGCGCACCGGCCGAGCTAACCGCATCCGCACGGCCCGCCGATTCAACTGAGATCACCGCCAGCACCAACGCAGGCGAGACCTCTGTCCCCACCGTCGAGCGCAGAATCTCGATCCCTTGCTGCTGTGCGATGGTTTGAAGGGTCTGCAGGCGCGGCGAGGCCACGTTGGTTGCAGCCAACGCTTTTATGGCGTCGTTCAGCCGCCCCGCCCCTGAAGCAGAGAGTGCGGGCGAGATTTTATCCCAAAAGGCTTTGTAAGACCCCACCGGCTTGTCCTGCGGTCGCACGCCCGGGGCGCTTGGGGGGACGGCTGTGGTACGTGTCACAGCTTCGGGTATGGAAATCTCAGCCCCGGTGCTGGGTGCGTATGGCGCTGCCGCATGTTCCTCGGGCGAAATCTGAACGGTCACCTTGGGCCGCGTGCCGGGCTTGGGCGCCTTCACTCTCTTATATACGCCCCTGGGTTCAACCTCGGTTGCGACGGCTGGCATTGATGCTGACACCATCAGCGCCAGAATGCCGGCGCAGGTCATTGCGTCCCGGAGTTTCATTTTGCCTGCCTCGTGCTTTTTCTTTTCAATAGTTTGAACCGCGAATCCCTTTGAAAAGCCAGAAAAACACGGCGAATTGGGGCAATTTCGCCTCATTTGCCGCAATTTTGCATCGGCGGCGACAGGGGGCGCCTCCCATTGAGATTTTTAATCCTTTTGTTTTCAATGTGTTAAGTTAAAAACTACCAAAAAGTTAAGCTTGGAAGGAAAAAATCGGTGTTTGGCCCAATTCCTGCCACGCCTGACAGGCAAACATAATGCCATACCGAGACGGTCGGGAGCGGACTGAGAGAGAAAGCTCTGTTAGACGCCGAGGTTTAAATGACTTTTTTGATCCTTTAGGAGGGACGTAACATGATCAAGTTCATCAAGAACTTCCGTAAAGACGAAGACGGCGCCGTAACTGTTGACTGGGTTGTTCTGACCGCAGCTGTTGTTGGCCTGGCCGCCGTGGCCTACACCCAGGTTGGTGAAGGCACCAAAGCTATCGCAGACGCCGTTGGCTCGACCCTGGACGCCGCAGCTGAGAACGTTGCAAGCGATATTCCGATCAACCCGGACGCTGAATAATAACAACAGCCGACCGAAGACATTCTTTAGTGGGGCCTTGCCTGTTTGGGCGTGGCCCCATTTCTTTTGCAACAACTCCAAGCCCGGCGCTTTCATGATGAGTAAAATCCGAAAATTCATAGAGCACGAAGAAGGGTCAGTGACGATTGACTGGGTCGTGCTGACAGCAGCGATCGTAGGGATTGGCGCGGGGGTCTACGCCTACTTCGGCCAACCCGTCAAAGAACTGGACGCCAGATCTGGCGCCGCCCTGAGCAACGTCGATGTCGCCGAAGAGATCAGCGTCAAATTCGACACGCCCGATCCCTGATCAACGCAGATTGGATTGTCCCGAAAACTACGGAGGCAAAATTTATCAAATATTGTCCCCTTTTTCGACACAATCTACCTTTATTCAAAACTGATCTTTGTCGCAGCTTCTGCGGCAAATAAAAACGGAATAGAAAAACGAGGGGACGCGAATGCGTTTGGTATTTGGACTTGTCCTGATTGCCGGGGTGGCTTTGGCCGGGGGCGCGGTCTACATGGCCCGCGACTACATCGCTCAGTACCAGGACCAACTCGCCCGTGAACGCCAAGCCACAAAAGATGCGCTTGCAAACGTCAAAACAGTGCCAACCGTCGGAGTAATCGTTACCAATCGGGCCATGAAGTATGGCGAGCCCTTGGTCAAAGACGATGTACGGATCGTGAACTGGCCCGAGGATGCGATTCCCGAGGGCAGCTTTGTGGACATGGCAGTATTGTTCCCGGAAGACGCCAAAGGGGAACGATTCGTATTGAGAGCGGTGGAAAAAGACGAGGCGCTGATGAAGGTCAAGGTCACCAAGCCCGGCCAGGCGGCAGGCCTTGTTTCCCAAATTGAAAAAGGTATGCGTGCGTTTGCTATCAGCGTCGATGTTTCGTCGGGCGTTTCCGGCTTTCTGCGTCCAGGCGACAGCGTGGATGTGTATTGGACCGGCTCTGTCAGCCGCGAATTCGAAGGCGGCGGTGGCGAAATCACCCGCCTGATTCAAACCAATATCGAACTGATCGCAGTGGACCAGATCGCCGGATCTGACGTGACGGGCGCGACGATCGCGCGTACCGTGACCGTTGCTGCAACACCGGAGCAGATCGCGGCTTTGGCGCAGGCGCAGAACACTGGCCAGTTGTCTCTGGCTCTGGTTGGTGTGCAGGATGATACGGTCGCAACTGCGGTAGAAGTGGACCAGCGCAAATTGCTGAACCTCAAGGAATCGGCTCCTGCTCCGGCCCCCGTCGCAGAAAAGGTCTGCACCGTAAACACGCGGCGCGGCGCTGAGATCATCAAAACCCAGATTCCCTGCACAAACTGACGTTAAATCAGAGATTTACGACCGCAAGCCGCGCCACCTGCGCGGCTTGTTTCGTTTCGGATGTTGCGCATTGTCCACATAAGGAAAATTCCGGAAACCATTGATTATTGCAATAAATTCGTAATTCGCGCAGTGTTACCCTGCATAGGGCATTAGACCTAAAAAACGAGGCGTGATCGGAGAGGCAGGTCACATGAAAATACGTTCTTGGATCAGCGCAACCCTTCTTGGGTTGGCGCTAATAGTTGGTCCGGTCGGCCAAACGGCCTGGGCTGAAACTTTGCGCGTGGTGAAGAATGGCACAGCGGAAACGCTGAACGTTCCGATGAACCGCGCTATTGTCGTGGAAAGCGAAGAACCGTTCGCCGAGCTCAGCATCGCCAATGCAGGCATCGCTGACATCTCGTCGCTTTCGGATCGCACGATTTATGTGTTGGGCAAAACACCGGGCCTGACCACGCTGACCCTGTTTGACGGCGCGGGTAACCTGCTGGCGAACGTTCGGGTCCGTGTATCTCCGGATGTGTCCGAGTTTAAAGAGCGGCTGCGGCAGATTCTGCCGGCTGAGCCGATCGAAGTCCGGACCGCCAATGATGGCATCGTGCTTTCGGGCGTCGTGTCAAGCAGCGCGAAACTGGAGCGCGCCCTGGAACTGGCTGAACGTTACGCGCCCGATCGCGTTTCGAATCTGATGTCGGTCGGCGGCGTGCAGCAGGTGATGCTGAAAGTGCGCTTTGCCGAAATGAACCGATCGGTGGCCAAAAGCCTGACCGCGTCGCTTGGTTTCGGCGGTGGCGACGTGACTGGTGGTATCAACACCCTGAACACCGCACCAGCGCTGAACAATGCTCTGAACAACAACATCCCCCCTCTTCAGACCAATACAGGTGCCATCCTGTTTGGATTTGGGGCCGGATCGACGCAGGTACGCCTGTTGCTTGAGGCTCTGGAAGCCAAGGGGCTTGCACGCAGCCTGGCGGAACCCAACCTTTCCGCTTTGTCGGGACAGGAAGCGACCTTCCTTGCCGGTGGTGAAGTTCCAATTCCCGTACCGCAGGAATTTGGCGTAATCGCCATTGAATACAAGGCGTTCGGTGTTGAAATCGACTTCATCCCGCGTGTCGTTGATGGCGATTTGATCAATCTGGAATTGGCCACCTCGGTGTCGAGCATCGATACCAACTCGAACTTCACGATCCAGGGTGACACGATTCCCAGCTTTATCACCCGCCAAACCAGCACGACGATTGAGCTGCGCGACGGAGAGAGCTTTGCCATTGCCGGCCTGATTCAGGATGAATTCACGGACCTGAGCAGCCAGCTTCCCTGGATCGGTGACGTTCCGGTTCTGGGTGCCCTGTTCCGCAGCGCTGAATACCAGCGCGAGCAAAGTGAACTGGTCGTCATCATCACCGCCCATCTGGTGTCGCCGACACGTGGCGAGGCGCTGGCTTTGCCGACAGACCGGGTCAAACCGCCCAGCGAGTTTGATCTGTTCGTGAACGGCCGCGTCGGTCGTACAACGCGCCCGGGTGCCGGCGCAGCCTCGGAAGTGGCCAAGCAAGACTTTGGCAGCTCCTACGGCTACGTTCTGGATTGATAGGAGGATAAGACCAATGCAGAAGTGGATCATCACACTGGGTCTGTCGGTCGCTGTCGCCGCATGTACGCGTGAGGCCGGGTACGAAGTCGACCAAGGCGCGTTCGGGAATGCGACCCTGAACAACCTCCAGGTCATGAACGGCGAACTGACATACGCTCAGATTCTGGGCCAGCGTTTCGCGGCCGAGGTTCCGACCCAGATCAACTTTGCCTTCAACAGCGCACAGCTGGATGAAACGGCTCAGCGGGTACTGTTGCGCCAGGCATCGTGGATCAAACAGTTCCCCGAAGCCAGGTTCCGCGTGTACGGCCATACCGATGCGGTTGGTTCGACATCGTACAACCAAGCGCTGGGTCAGCGGCGCGCCAATGCCGCCGTTGCGTTCCTGACGCGGCAAGGCATCTCGCGCTCGCGTCTCGAGGCTGTCGTGTCCTTTGGCAAATCGCGGCCGCTCATTGACACTCCGGACAGGGACCGCCGCAACCGCCGCACCGTGACCGAAGTGTCCGGTTTTGTGGATCGCAACCCGCTTCTTCTGGACGGGAAGTACGCGGAAGTCATCTATCGCGAGTACGTTGCAAGCGCGGCCTACGGAAGCCGTCTGAGCAAAGATACCGCTCTGGGCGAGACCAGCGAGTAACAATAAACAGGAACTGGGCGGCATCGTCGCCCATTTCCCTACAATTGGTTCTTTTGCGCCCAAATCTTGCCTAAGTTCCAAGCCAAATTTTCAACAATTAGGTGACTTGCGGCCGATCATGGCCGCACTGGGGCAAAAGCGAACCAGACAGGGTCTTCAGGCCCACTGTGTTTGCCTGCCCCCGCGACGAGGATTGTGTTAATGACGAGCGCATCGCCACAAGATGATAAAAATGCCATTCTGGCCTGCACCATCAGCCGTGATGTCCAGAACTTCGATCTACTGATTGAGGACATGGAAGCAGCACTGGGGGAACGCTGGGGCGACCTGGGCTTTGCCGAAGCTCTGGCCTTTTTCAGCCAACCCGATGCCGATTCTCTGGAATTCGTGGCATTGGCCATTGATGGCGAAGATGAAGACAACCTGTCTCTGATGGGCGAAATCATCACCCGCGCCAAAGAAAAGAAGATCAAGGTTGTTCTGATCGCCGAAGATGTCACACCGGCATCTCTGCATCAGTTGCTGCGCAAGGGTGCGGATGAATTCGTCCCCTACCCTTTGCCCGAGGGCGAGCTGCAGGAAGCGATCGCCCGTATGAACCGCCCCGAACCGGTTGCGGTTCACGAGGCGGCCTCGCCGCTGACACAAGGCGAATCAAAGGAAGGGGCCTTGTTCGTCGTGCACGGCCTGGCCGGAGGCGTAGGGTCCACCACAATGGCGGTCAACCTGGCCTGGGAACTGGCCACCGTTTCCGACAAAGAGGAACCATCGGTCTGCCTGCTTGATCTGGATCTGCAGTTCGGCACGGTATCGACCTATCTGGACCTGCCCCGCCGCGAAACCGTTTTTGAAATGCTGTCCGACACCGACTCGATGGATGAGGAAGTGTTCGCGCAGGCGCTGCAGACCTATGAGGAAAAGCTGCAGGTTCTCACCGCGCCGTCGGACATGGTGCCGCTGGACCTGATCACCCCGGAAGATATCCAGCGGGTGATCGACACGGCCCGCCGCCACTTTGACTATGTCATCGTGGACATGCCCTCGACGCTTGTTCACTGGTCGGAAACCGTTCTTCAGGCCGCACACGTTTATTTCGCGCTGATTGAGCTGGACATGCGCTCGGCCCAGAACGCTTTGCGCCTGAAACGCGCCCTGCAGGCCGAGGAACTGCCGTTCGACAAACTGCGTTTCGCCCTGAATCGGGCACCGAAATTCACCGATCTGAACGGCAAGAGCCGGGTAAAGCGGATGGGCGAAAGCCTGGGTATCTCTATCGACCTGCAACTGCCTGATGGTGGCAAGCAAGTCATGCAAAGCGGTGACCACGGACAACCGCTGGCCAATGCGGCCGCCAAAAACCCGCTGCGCCGCGAATTCGCAAAACTTGCGAAGTCGCTTCATAGCCTGGGCAGCAACAACGCTGAAGCTGCATAACTCAGTTTGGAAGGGAACGAGCCGCCGTGTTTTCAAGATACAAGAAACAGCCCGAAGCGCAGCCGGTTCAAACCCCGGCCGCTACACCGGAACCCGCAGTTCAAAAAAAGTCCTCGGCCAATGCCGTTGCCCGGCGCCCCGCGCCGAAGAAAGCTGCCGAGCCCGTGGTCGCCGACAAAGACCGCAAGCGCAAAGAGCGTCTTGGCGAAATCAAGATCGAACTGCACCGCGAACTTCTGGAAAATCTGAACCTCGCCGCGCTTGAGAATGCCGGTGAAGCAGAATTGCGCGCAGAAATCAGCGCAATTGCCAGCGAAGTTCTGGAAACGCGCAATATCGTCCTGAACCGCGAGGACCGCACGCAGCTGAACAAAGAGCTGTATGACGAGGTAACGGGTCTGGGTCCGCTTGAGACCCTGCTGCAGGACGACACGGTCAACGATATTCTGGTCAACGGTCCCCAACAGATCTTTGTGGAGCGCGACGGCCGGCTGGAAATCAGCGACATCACCTTCAAGGATGAAAAGCACCTGATGCGGATCATCGACAAGATCGTGTCCGCCGTGGGCCGTCGCGTCGACGAATCCAACCCTTATGTTGACGCCCGTCTGGCCGATGGTTCGCGTTTCAACGCGATGGTCCCGCCGATTGCGGTGGACGGATCGCTGGTTTCCATTCGTAAGTTCAAAAAAGACAAGCTGGGCATCGACGATCTGGTCAATTTCGGCGCCTTTACCGAGGAAATGGCCGCCTATCTGCAAGCCGCCGTCTCAACCCGACTGAACATCATCGTTTCGGGTGGTACCGGTTCCGGTAAGACGACCACGCTGAACGCCCTGTCCAGTTTTATCGACGATGCCGAACGCATCCTGACAATCGAGGATACGGCGGAACTTCAGCTGCAACAGACCCATGTGGGCCGGATGGAAAGCCGCCCGCCCAACGTCGAAGGCAAGGGCGAGGTCAGCCCCCGCGACTGTCTGAAAAACGCCCTGCGCATGCGTCCTGACCGCATCATCGTGGGCGAGACGCGGGGCGCCGAGGTGATCGACATGCTGCAGGCCATGAACACCGGCCACGACGGCTCGATGACCACGATCCACGCCAACTCGGCCCGTGATGGTATCTCACGTCTGGAAAACATGATCGCGATGGCCGGGATCGAAATGCCGATCAAGGCGGTCCGCAGCCAAATCTCATCAGCTGTGAACCTGATCGTGCAGGCCAGCCGTCTGCAGGACGGTTCGCGCCGTATGACATCGATCACCGAGATCACCGGCATGGAAGGTGACGTGATCTCGATGCAGGAAATCTTCAAATTCCAGCGGGTTGGCCTGACACCGGACAACAAGATCATCGGTCATTTCACGGCAACAGGCGTGCGCAGCCACTATTCCGAGCGCTTCCGCCTGTGGGGCTTTGATCTGCCGACTTCGATCTACGAACCGACGACTATGTAGGAGATCTGGATATGCAACTGCCTGTTGAGGCGCTCATATATGTCGTGATCTTCATCGCGGTATTCTTTCTGGTCGAAGGCATCTATCTGGTGGCCTTCGGGAAATCCATCAGCCTGAACAGCAAGGTCAACCGCCGTCTCGACATGCTCGACAAAGGTGTCGGGCGGGAACAGGTTCTGGAACAGCTGCGCAAGGAAATGCAGCAGCATATGAAGACGCAGAGCATCCCGCTCTATTCGCTGCTGGCCGACAAGGCGCAGAAAGCGGCAATCGCCTTCACTCCGCGACAGCTGGTCATGGTCATGGTTCTGTTGTCCGGCTTTGCCTTTGTGGGCCTGAGCATCGGCACGGCGACGGATATGGTTCTTCGGGTTGCCCTGTCGGTCTTTATCGGCGTTGGCGGTGTTTACACCTGGGTCAATCGCAAGGCAAAAAAGCGCATGGCGCTGATGGAAGAGCAACTGCCGGATGCGGTTGAACTGATGGTTCGTTCGCTGCGCGTGGGTAACCCGTTCGTTTCATCCGTCCAGATCGTTGCGAACGAGGTGCAGGATCCGTTGGGTACGGAATTCGGCATCATCGCTGATGAATGCGCCTATGGCCGTGACGTCGGTGAGGCCCTGAAAGACATGGCAGAGCGTCTGGGTATGCAGGATCTCCGCTTTTTGTCGGTGGCCGTCGGCATTCAGCAGCAGTCGGGTGGTAACCTGGCCGAAATCCTGGCCGGTCTGGCCAAGGTGATCCGTGCCCGTTTCCGCCTGTTCCGGCGCGTCAAGGCAATCACCGCCGAGGCGCAATGGTCCGGCAAGTTTCTGTCCGGGTTCCCGCTTTTCTGCCTGATGTTCATTCTGGTAACCGACCCCAATTACTATGACGACGTGATCGATCACCCCCTGTTCATCCCCCTCTGTTTCTTTGTCGGCATCATGCTGACACTGAACCTGATCGTGATGCGCGTTCTTACCAACATTAAGGTCTGAGGGCATAGCAATGGAATTCCTGACCCAAATCAACGACCTGATCAAACAATACCTGGGCGAATTCGGACCGCTGATCGTCATCGGCGTTCTGGGGCTGGCCATGATCCTGATCGCGGTTTCTCTGATGCTGAACCAGCCGGAGGACCCGCTGAAAAAGCTGCAGAAATCGACCGCTGCCCCCAAGGCGGACAAAAGGTCGAAAAAGGACAAGCTCCGCAACAGCAGCCGCAACGAGCAGCTGCAGAAATTCGCCACCTTCCTGGAACCCCAGAACGAGGAAGAACTGTCGGCGATGCAGCTCAAGTTGCGCCAGGCAGGATATCACTCGAAGGATGCGGTGCGGTTTTTTCACTTTGCACAGTTTGCCTTGGGCATTGTCGGCATCCTTGTCGGCGTGATGCTGGTGACGGTGCTGGCAGGCGACCAGGAATTCACCGGAAGCCAAATGACAATCCGCGTTCTGATTCCGTCAGCCGCAGGGTATTTCCTGCCGCGCTACTGGATCACCCGGCGCGTCGAGGAACGGAAAGAGGCGATCACCGCCGGGTTCCCGGATACGCTTGACCTTATGCTGGTCTGCGTCGAGGCCGGTCAGTCTCTGGACCAGGCCATCGTGCGCGTAGCCCGCGAGATGAGCGCCTCGTACCCTGATATCGCGCAGGAATTCGAAGTTGTCGCCCATGAAATGAAAGCAGGCAAGGACAAGGACACGGTGCTTCGTGATTTCGGAACCCGTTGCGGCGTTCAGGATGTCAGTTCATTTGTGACCGTGATGATCCAATCGGCAACATTTGGTACATCCATTGCCGAAGCCCTGCGGGTTTATGCCAGCGAAATGCGTGACAAACGCGTGATGCGGGCCGAAGAGGCCGCGAACAAGTTGCCAACCAAAATGACACTTGCCACAATGATGCTGACGGTGCCGCCTTTGCTGGTCATTCTGGTCGGACCTTCGGCAAAAGGGATCGCAGATTTTGGAAAAGGTGCTGGCGGATAACTTCATGACAACCAGCTTCAGGCGTATTCGTTCCGGAATACGCCAGACAATTAGGGCCGCCATGGTGATCGCCATGGTGGCCTCTTGTACGGATATGGGCACGACGGATGATCTGGATGCCCCCGGTATCGACCCGAAAGGCCAGGGTGCAGACGAAATCACGGTTGGAAACCGGCTGATGGCCGCCGGAGAATACGAACTGGCGCTGGATTCCTTTACGCGCGCCGCGCTGGATCAGGGGATGACGGCGCAGATATTGACCTCGATGGGTACTGCCAATCTGGGGCTCAAACGCCTGGGACAGGCCGAAGACCTGTTGCGCCGCGCCGTGAAAACTGACCCCGAATGGTCCGTTGGGTGGAACAATCTGGGTGTTTTGCTGGTCGAGACGGGCGAATACCCCGAGGCGGCGCAGGTCTTTAAACGCGCCTACGCGCTGGACAATGGCGAAAGTGACGCAATCCGCGACAATCTGCGCTTAGCCCTCGTAAAAATGGAAAATCCTGCTAATAATACAGCGGAAGAACAAGAATATACGCTGGAGCGGCAAGGCGACGGGCAATACACGCTGCGCAAGCTCCCATAACACAGGCAAGAGCAGTAAGGGACGCAAAAATGCGCCAACAATTCTTGATTGCGCCGATGATGATGTGCGGGCTGATCCTGTCCGCCTGCGAAAAAGAGACCGAGGAAGAAAAAGTCGAACGCACCTATCAGGAGGTCAACGTCATTGACGAAACCAACCTGAGCGAGGTGCTTCTGACCGCCGCTGACCCGAATGAGGCCGTCACCTACTTCCGGGGTGCAGCCGCCAAAAACCCGGACAGAATTGACCTGCAGCGTGGATTGGCGATTTCTTTGTCCCGCGCGAAACGAACGACCGAGGCCGCCGCTGCCTGGAAAAAAGTGACAACCATGAAGGGCGCTGCAAATGTCGACAAGGTCGAATATGCCGACGCCCTTGTGCGTGCCGGCAACTGGAGTCAGGCCAGAACCGTTCTGGATTCCGTGCCGCCCACCTATGAAACCTTCAAACGTTACCGCCTCGAGGCGGTGGTTGCGGACTCCAAAAAGGATTGGAAACGTGCGGATCATTTCTATGAAACCGCTGTCGGCCTGACCACACGGCCCGGCGGGGTGATGAACAACTGGGGCTATTCCAAGCTGACGCGTGGCCAATACGCCGAGGCCGAACGTCTGTTCAACGAAGCGATCCAGCAGGACAAGAGCCTGTTCACCGCCAAGAACAATCTGGTTCTGGCCCGGGCTGCGCAGGGCAACTACAGTTTGCCGGTTGTCCCGCTGACGCAGATCGAACGCGCCATGTTGCTCAATACGATGGGAATTTCCGCAGTCAAACAAGGGGATGTGGCCACGGCCAAGAACCTTTTCCGCGAAGCCATCGCCACGCACCCTCAGCATTATGACGAGGCCGTCCGCTCGCTGCGTGCGCTTGAGGATGCCTGATAGATGAACATTCCCGCGAATGCGGCGCTGTTATTTCTGCCCTTCGTTCTGCCGATCTGCCTGTACGTGACTTTCACGGACTTGCGCGCCATGAAGATCAGGAACCAGGCAGTCTACGCGGTGTTTGCGGTGTTCGTTATCGGTGGTCTTTTCGTTCTGCCACCCTGGTCGACTGCGTGGACAACCGCCACGGTGGGCCCATTGTCGATCTCGTTGCCCCCTTATGTCTGGCATCTGCTGCATGTCGTGCCGGCTCTGGCCTTTGGCATCCTGTTTTACGTGATGCGCCAGATGGGGGCCGGTGACGCCAAGTTTCTGGCAGCAGCCTCGCCGTTTATCTGGCCCGGCGACTATCTTCTGGTGGTTCTTATTCTGACCACGATGAATGTGGCGGCTTTGACCACTCACCGGCTGGCGCGCAACACGGGGCTGCGGAATTTCGCACCGGATTGGAAAAGCTGGAGCAGGGCCAGACACATACCGATGGGTCTTTCGCTGGGCGGCAGCCTTGCCCTCTATCTGATTCTTGGCACTGTTTACGGCTCGTAAACTATCATTAAGCCGCCTTGTCCGTGCCTTGGTACTGACACAAAGCCGGGCCAGATTTTCCCCAAGCGGCCCTTTTTGGGGCCTTTGGCGCGAAAACTGGATAGACGGGCAACGCTCATGAATATGCAGACGACCTCGGTAATGGCCCCCCCTGCCCCCAAGGGTTTGGGCGAAATGAAACTGCCCATCGTCATGATGCGCGACATTTTGTTGAAGACAATCTTCCGCAAGAACGTGGACACCGTTTCCGAGATCGCCGGTGCGGTCTGTCTGCCGGGTTCCGTCACGCAGGAACTGATCGACATGGCCCGCGAGCAGAAGCTGATCGAGGCCACCGGTACCCTGAACGCCAACAGCGGTAACGAGATGGGCTATCAGTTGACCGATGCCGGCAAGGCCCGCGCCCTGGACGCGCTGAGCCAGTCTGAATACTTCGGCGCCATGCCCGTGCCGCTGGATGTGTATCGCGAGCAGGTCAAGCGCCAGTCGATCCGCAACATTCAGGTCACCCGCGATCAGCTGACGGGCGCGATGGGCCATCTGGTTCTGCCCGACAGCCTGCTGGACCATCTTGGCCCCGCAGTCAGCGCCGGCCGGTCGATCCTGATGTATGGCCCGCCGGGCAACGGTAAGTCCTCGATCTCGAACGGGATCAAGGATGCGCTGGGGGACAATGTCTATGTGCCCTTTGCCATCGAGTATGCCGGTCAGGTGATCACCGTCTATGACCCGATCGTGCACACCGCAGTCGAGCAGGAACCCGATGATCCCAACAGCCTGCGCCGCCGCAAAAGATTCGACACGCGCTATGTTCAGTGCGAACGCCCGACCGTTGTGACGGGTGGTGAACTGTCGTTGAGCATGCTGGATCTGGTCTACAACCCCACCGCGCGGACCTATCAGGCACCGTTGCAGCTGAAATCGACCGGCGGCATCTTCATCGTGGACGACCTTGGACGTCAGCAGGAACCGCCGCAGGCGCTGATCAACCGTTGGATTGTTCCCCTGGAAGAGAAAAAGGATATTCTCGGCCTGCAATCGGGCGAAAAGTTCGAGGTCCCCTTCGACACGCTGGTCATCTTCTCGACCAACTTCCACCCCAACGAGATATTCGACCAAGCGGCCCTGCGCCGGATCTTCTTCAAGATCAAGATCGACGGCCCAAATCAGGAGAACTTCCTGAAAATCTTTGCCATGGTGGCCCGCAAACGCGGAATGCCGCTGGATGAGGCCGCGCTGGTGCATCTGCTGAAGGTCAAATACCCGACCATCAACAATATCTACGCGAACTATCAGCCGATCTTCCTGATCGATCAGATGATCTCGATCTGCGAATTCGAGGGCATCCCCTATCAGATGAGCCCCGATCTGGTCGACCGCGCCTGGGCCAATATGTTCGTCAAGGAAGAAAAGATCATTCACTGACCCCCTGCAATTCTGATCCCGGGCAGGTAATCATGCGGCCATGACGCAGATTCCCGCCCGGATCACCGATTGGTTCGCCGCCAAAGGCTGGTCGATCCACCCCCACCAGCAGGACATGTTCGACCGGGCCTCGGACCCGGCCACGCTGCTGATCGCCCCGACCGGCGGCGGCAAGACCATGGCGGGGTTCCTGCCCACTCTGGCCGAGTTGGCCGAACGGGATCATGCAGGGCTGCACTCGATCTATGTCTCGCCGCTCAAGGCATTGGCCGCCGATATCCGCCGCAATCTGCGCGGCCCCGCGGATGAGATCGGACTGCCGATCCGGATCGAAGACCGCACCGGGGACACCTCGGCCACGCAGAAGAAACGCCAACGCGTGGACCCGCCGCATATTCTGCTGACCACACCGGAAAGCCTGGCCCTGCTGACCTCGTACGAGGACGCATCCCGGATGTTTGCAGGTGTGCAAAGGGTGATCGTCGATGAAATCCACGCCTTGGCGGAAAGCAAGCGAGGCGATCAGCTGATGCTGGCTTTGACCCGGTTGCAATCGCTCTGCCCTGACCTGCGCCGGGTCGGGCTGTCGGCCACGGTCGAAGACCCCGCAGCCATCGCGCGGTTTCTGGCCCGGCACCCTGATCCCTGCCAGATCGTGCAGGCCGACCCCGGCCCCGACCCCGACATCCGGATGCTGGAAACGCAGGAAATGCCCCCCTGGTCCGGCGGTGGGGCGGCTTATGCGATCCCGGCGGTGTTGGAGCAGATCAAGCAGCACAAGACCACGCTGATCTTTCACAACACCCGCGCGCAGGCCGAGATTTTCTTTCACAACCTCTGGCTCGCCAACGAAGACGGCCTGCCCATCGGCATCCACCACGGCAGTCTGGATCGTCAGCAACGCGAAAGGGTCGAGGCCGCCATGGTCCGCGGCGACCTGCGCGCCATTGTCTGCACCGGTTCTCTGGATCTGGGTATCGACTGGGGGGACGTCGACCTCGTGATCCAGATCGGGGCGCCGAAGAACGTCAAACGTCTGGTGCAGCGGATCGGGCGGGCCAATCACCGCTATAACGCGCCCTCCAAGGCCTTGCTGGTGCCCGCCAACCGGTTCGAGGTGGTGGAATGCGTCGCCGCGCTCGAGGCGGCCAAGGCCCATGATCTGGACGGTGAGCCGCGCGGCGCAGGCCCTCGCGACGTGTTGTGCCAGCATATTCTGATCGCGGCGGCGGCGGGGCCGTTCGACGCGGATTCGCTGTTCACTGAAATGACCGCCGCCGGGCCTTATGCGGATCTGACGCGCGCAGAATTCGACGCTTGTCTGGAGTTCTGCGCCACCGGAGGCTATGCCCTGCGTGCCTATGACCGCTGGCAACGGCTGCAACAGCGCGCCGATGGCCGCTGGCAACTGCGCGACCCGCGTGCAGCGCAGCGCATCCGCATGAATCTGGGCACCATTCAGGACACCGACACGCTAAAAGTGCGCCTGAAGCGCAATCGCGGGGGCAAACCTCTGGGTGAGGTCGAAGAGGGCTTTGCCGCCTCGCTGACCCAAGGGGACACGTTCCTGATTGGCGGGCAGATCGTTCGCTATGAAGGCCTGCGCGAGATGGTGGTCGAGGTCAGCCGCCGCGCGGATCGCAAGCCTAAGGTTGCCGTTTTCTCGGGTACGAAATTTGCCACCTCAACGCAGTTGAGCGATCGCATCCTGCGGATGTTCGCGCAACCCGACTGGCCGCAACTGCCCGGGCACACGTCCGATTGGCTGGCCCTGCAGCGCGACATGTCCCGCCTGCCCCAACGCGACCGCCTGCTGATCGAGAGCTTTCCCAATGACGGGCGCGAGAACCTGTGTGTCTACGGTTTCGCCGGGCGCAACGCGCAACAGACGCTGGGCCTGTTGCTGACCAAACGGATGGAGGAAACCAGGTTGGCACCGCTGGGTTTCGTGGCCACCGACTATGCGACGCTGATCTGGGGACTGGATGCGGTAACCGACCCGCGCCCCCTGTTTCAATTGCAGGCCCTGCGCGACGGGCTTGAGACCTGGCTGGCCGGGAACGCAGTGATGAAACGGACATTTCGCGCCTCGGCCACCATTGCCGGTCTGATCGAACGCAACACCGGCGGGCAACGTAAAAGCGGGCGTCAGGCGACGTTTTCCTCGGATATCCTCTATGACACCTTGCTGAAATACGACCCCGACCACCTGCTGATGCAGATCACCCGCCAAGAGGCCATGCGCGGACTGGTGGATTTCGGGCGGATCGAGGCGATGGTTGAACGTATCGGCGACAGGATCGATCTGTTGCGGCTGGATCGCGTCTCACCCCTCGCGGCGCCGCTGTTCCTTGAGGTCGGCAAGGTGCCGGTCAAAGGCGCGGCCGAGGAACGCCTTCTGGCCGAAGAAAGCGCCCGTCTGATGCAAGCCGCAGGACTGAAACCCGGCTGATATCGCTTGCGCACCGGACAGAAACGCGCAAAGAACGTATCATGAACAGCATCGCATTTTCTTTCGCCGGGCAAGGCCTCTGCGCGCTGGGGTCCGGGGCATTGTGGTGGCCCGAGCAGAACCTGCTCTGTGTCTCTGACCTGCATCTGGGCAAGTCTGAGCGTATCGCCCGGCGCGGCGGCCCGACCCTGCCGCCTTATGACAGCCAGGAAACGCTGACGCGTCTGGCCGCCGATATCACGCACACCAATCCGGGCACCGTCATCTGTTTGGGTGACAGCTTCGACGATCTGGATGCGTCCATGGCGATGGGTTCGGATGAGAAACGGGATATCACCGCCCTGCAGGCCGGGCGGCGCTGGATCTGGATCGAGGGCAACCACGACCCCGGCCCGTTTGATCTGGGCGGGGCGCACTTGTCTGAAAGCAAAATCGGCCCGCTGACCTTTCGACATATCGCCCAGGCAGAGGCCCGGGCTGAAGTGTCCGGCCACTATCACCCGAAGGCCCGATTGCGGGCACGCGGGCGCGCGATCACCCGCCCGGCCTTTCTGGTCGATCAGACGCGGCTGATCCTGCCTGCCTACGGTACCTATACCGGTGGGCTGCACAGTTCGGATCACGCGTTGAATGCATTGATGGACAACCGGGCCATGGCAATCCTGACCGGGCCCCAGCCGCGGATCATTCCCATGCCAAGATGAGCTGGCTCAGATGACGCCATCCTGCTCTAGCATCGGTTTGTATTTTCGGCTGACGGGAACCAAGTCATTGTTCTTCAGCCGCATAAAGGTCTTGCCCCCCTGCCGCTCGACCCCGGCAATGGCAGCATCCGCTACCCAGTGCGAGCGATGCGTGCAATGGCCCGGCACCGGCTCCATCTCGGCAATCGCATCGATCAGACGGGACCGGATGGTGAATGTCCCCTCGGACGTGACCACATCCACGGCGTGGTCCCGGACAGTCAGTCGATAAATCTGGCCCTGAAAGGTCTCCGGCAGACGCTTTGCCAGCCGCGGCTGCACCGGCTCGGCCTGTTCCGGTGGCACCTCTGTCCGCCTGCGTCCCCGCACCAGCATCAGCCCGGTGACAAACAACGCCCCGTACGGGGCCACTGACAGGAACCCGGGGGCTTGGTGTCCATTGATGGTGATCAATAGGTAGGACAGCAGCCAAAGCGCCGGAACGAAAAGCGCCAAGTTGACCAGAACCAATGCGGTATCGCGCCAGGAAAAGTGAATTCCCGACAAACAGGTCCGCGTCACTTGTCTGGCGGTCCATGTCACACACAGCGCCAGCACCACGACCCCAACCCAAAACACCAGGCGTTGAAAATAGGTCAGGTCAATGGCTGAGAACGGTTGAAAAGCAGAGGCCAGCAACGGCGGAAAGGCAAGCGCGGCGATAATTCTGCGCAGCGAGACCTCGGCCAGAATTGGGCTCAGTATTATGTTCATACCTACTCAACAATAAGCCTACGGGTCCAGCACAAACCCCGGAGGCTCGCAATACCACAACGTAACCGGCTGGATTCACTTATTTATCACTGAACCCGTTACATTCAAACCCCGAGATTTAAAACTTAGCGCGAGCATATTGAAACAATCGGGCCGAAGAGCGTTTCCGCCCCTCGGCCCAAAATCAATTGCAGTGCGCCAAGGATCAGGCCGTCAGGCCCTCGGGCTCTGGCAGGCCGTTTGCGCGGCAGCAGGCGGTCAACGTGTTGGCCAGCAGGCAGGCGATGGTCATCGGACCAACGCCACCCGGAACCGGGGTGATCGCGCCTGCACGCTCGGCCGCGCTGGCGTAGTCGACGTCACCGACCAGTTTGTTCTTACCGTCACGCTCGATGCGGTTGATGCCCACGTCGATCACGGTGGCGCCTTCCTTGATCCAGTCACCCGGAACCATCTCGGGGCGGCCAACGGCGGCGACAACGATGTCGGCGCGGCGGACGACATCCGGCAGGTCCTTGGTGCGCGAATGCGCGATGGTCACGGTGCAGCTGTCGCCCAGCAGCAGTTGCGCCATCGGCTTGCCAACGATGTTCGAACGGCCGATCACGACCGCGTCCATTCCGGACAGCGAGCCATGGTGGTCGCGCAGCATCATCAGGCAGCCCAGCGGGGTGCAGGGCACCATCGACTTCTGACCGGTACCCAGCAGGCCCACGTTCGAGATGTGGAAGCCATCAACGTCCTTGGCAGGATCGATCGAGTTGATCACCAGATCTTCGTTCAGGTGCTTGGGCAGCGGCAGCTGCACCAAGATGCCATGCACGGCGGGATCGTTGTTCAGCTTGTCGATCAGGGCCAGCAGGTCTTCTTCAGACGTATCTGCATCCAGTTTGTGCTCGTACGAGTTCATGCCGACCTCGACGGTCTGCTTGCCCTTCGAGCGCACATAGACCTGGCTGGCCGGGTCTTCGCCCACCAGAACCACCGCCAGACCGGGCGTGATGCCGTTTTCCTCTTTCAGCTTTGCAACCTGATCGGCCACTTGCGCGCGCACCGTCGCCGCAAAGGCCTTACCGTCGATAACCTGGGCTACCATCCTGTGATCCCTTCCTTCCAAAAACAAATCGGGCGCAGGGCGCCCGGGTGTTCAATCAGGGCCGAGCACACGTTCTTCACGTGCGATCGACCAGTCAATCAGAATGCGCCAAAGCTGCTCGGCAAGATCGGGGTCCATCCCCAGTTCACCGGAACTTGTGCGCACGCGCTGCACCACGTCTTCGACGCGCTCCGGGATGCGGGCCGGCAGGCCCTCGCCGGGTTTCAGCTGCGAGGCGCGGTCAATATAACCTGCGCGCGTCACCAACATCTCGATCAGTTGGCGATCCAGCTTGTCGATCTGAGCCCGCAATTCCTGCATCGATTGGCAGTCTTGCGGTGGTGTCAGAGTGGGCATAGCGATCTCCTCATGGCCCGGGGATATCCCCGGACCACGAGATGTCCTATTCGGAGGCTTAGAACAAGCCCTCGATCTGGCCTTCTTCGTTGAGGCGGATTGTCTCAGCCGCCGGTTTGCGGGGCAGGCCGGGCATGGTCATGATCTCACCGCAGACAACCACGATGAAGCCGGCACCTGCGGACAGGCGAACTTCACGTACAGGAACCGAGTGGCCGGTGGGCGCGCCGCGCAGCGACGGGTCGGTCGAGAACGAGTACTGGGTTTTCGCCATGCAGACCGGCAGATTGCCGTAACCGGCTTCTTCCCACTCGCGCAGCTGGTTGCGGATCTTGTTGTCGGCCAGAACCTCGTCCGCACGGTAGATGCGCTTGGCGATGGTTTCGATTTTCTCGAACAGCGGCATTTCGTCGGGGTAGATCGGCGCGAAGTTCGCGGTGCCACCTTCGACGATTTCCACAACCTTCTCGGCCAGAGGCGCAGAGCCGTCCGAGCCCAATTCCCAGTGACGCGACAGAACCGCCTCGACACCGTGATCGGCGCAGTAGCTCTTGACCGCTTCAACTTCGTCATCAGTGTCGGTGACAAAGTGGTTGATGGCGACAACAACCGGAACACCGAAGGACTTCACGTTCTCGATGTGGCGGCCCAGGTTGGCGCAACCGCTGACCACGGCGTCGACGTTCTCGGCGCCCAGATCGGCCTTGGCAACACCGCCGTTCATTTTCATAGCGCGCACGGTGGCAACCAGAACAACTGCCGACGGTGCGATGCCAGCTTTGCGGCACTTGATGTTCATGAACTTCTCGGCACCCAGGTCGGCACCGAAACCGGCTTCGGTCACGACATAGTCAGCGACTTTCAGAGCGGTCTTGGTCGCGATGACCGAGTTACAGCCGTGCGCGATGTTCGCGAAGGGGCCGCCGTGGACAAAGGCCGGGTTGTTTTCCAGCGTCTGCACCAGGTTCGGCTGCATGGCATCTTTCAGCAGAACGGTCATTGCGCCTTCGGCCTTGATGTCGCGGCAGTAGACCGGGGTCTTGTCGCGGCGGTAGGCCACGATGATGTCACCCAGACGCTTTTCCAGGTCTTTCAGGTCGTTTGCCAGGCACAGGATCGCCATGACTTCGGACGCAACGGTGATGTCAAAGCCGGCTTCGCGCGGGAAACCGTTCGATACGCCACCCAAGCTGGCGGTGATCTGACGCAGGGCGCGGTCGTTCATGTCGACCACACGACGCCATGCAACGCGGCGCACGTCGATCTCGGCTTCGTTGCCCCAGTAGATGTGGTTGTCGATCATCGCCGACAGCAGCGAATGCGCCGAGGTGATGGCGTGGAAGTCGCCGGTGAAGTGCAGGTTCATTTCCTCCATCGGAACAACCTGCGCATAGCCGCCACCTGCAGCGCCACCCTTCATGCCGAAGTTCGGGCCAAGCGAGGCTTCGCGGATACAGATCATCGCGTTCTTGCCGATGCGGTTCAGGCCGTCGCCCAGACCAACGGTAGTGGTGGTTTTACCTTCACCCGCCGGGGTTGGGTTGATCGCGGTGACCAGGATCAGCTTGCCGTCTTCACGGTCCTGAACCGAGTTGATGAAGTCTTGGCTGACTTTGGCCTTGTCGTGGCCATAGGGCAGCAGATCGGCGGAATCGATGCCGATCTTGGCACCGATTTCCTGAATCGGCTTCTTGTTCGCTTCGCGGGCGATTTCGATGTCGGATTTATAGCTCATTGGGCAGGGTCCCTGATTGAATGCCGTGCAAAACCGGCGCAGAGCGTCGGCGCTGCGCAACCCATACCGTCGTGTACCAAACAGATGGCTGTGGATTCCGACATAATTATGCCGCGAAACGGCGTTGCGTCATTTCCGCGGTTTCAGATCGGAAACGAGTGCCCCTTATGGTGCCCACGTCCTTTGATCTGGCACAAACAGGGTCATCCGGTCGCCCAGCTTCAATTCACCCGGCCTTTCAACCCAGGCGGTGACCCCGCGCCGCCCCTTTGCAGCCGGTTTGAAAGCTGCCCCGTGTCCGGGCAGATCCGCCTCGATCTCACGGCCGGGGATCACGCAGGGACGGTTTTCCATATCAACCGTGATGGTGACACCACCCGCGACCTGTAACCGTGAAGAGGGTGGGATGTGGGTAAAGTCCGGGATACCCAGCAACACGATGCTGGCGCCCAGAAAGGACGGGTCCAGCTGGTCCAGCGCCATCTCTTGTGCGGTCGCCTCAATCTCTTCGGCTGACAGTACCGACAATTGCCGGACATTGCGGATTTCCGTGCCCTGCGGATAGAGATTTCTCATCCGAACGCATGAGGCCCGGTTCTCGCCTTCATGCCGTGCACCGCGATCCCCGGCAAAGCTAAGGTCCAGCGCATTAACCGCATGGGCGCGGATCGAACCGCCTGCGGGAACATGGCCCAGCCAGACGACCTCGCCTTTGTACTCGGTCTCACGCATCACCGGCATGTTCGCCCCTCACTTTCGCTTTTGTCGCCTCGCACTAGAAAGCAGCCGATCCGGATTGGAAAGAAAAAAGACCCGGGACAATGCCCGGGTCTGATGTCGTTATGCCGAAGGTTCCGGCTCCATCCCGCCATCGGGCGGAGACTTCTTGACCTTGGTCTTCGGAATCGCGGTCACGCTGGGCGCGCTGCCTTCATCCGGCTTGTCGCCCTCGTCGTCACCCTCGCTGGGCGATTCCCCGTTCATGACGCGCTTGATCTCATCCCCGGTCAGGGTCTCATATTCCAGCAGCCCTTGCGCCAGACGTTCCCATTCTTCGTTCTTTTCGGTCAGAATTTCGTGGGCACGTTCGTATCCCTGCTGGATCAGGCGCTTCACCTCTTCCTCGATCAGCTCTTTGGTATGGGCCGAGACCGAGAACCCGGCAGTGTTGCCCTGATAGCCTTCGTGGGCTTCGGCGTAGTCGATATTGCCGACCTTGTCCGACATGCCCCAGCGCATCACCATGGCGCGCGCCAACTGGCTGGCCTGCATGATATCACCGGCCGGACCGTTCGAGACATGGTCCTCACCATATTTGATCACCTCGGCTGCTTTACCGGCCATGGTCATGGCCAGCTTCTGTTCGCACTCATCACGGTGATAGTTCAGGCGGTCCATTTCCGGCAGCGACACAACCATACCCAGCGCACCGCCGCGCGGAATAATAGTCGCCTTGTAGACCGGATCGCACAGCGGCAGTTCCAGACCAACCACGGCATGACCGGCCTCGTGATAGGCGGTCTTTTCCTTCTGATCCTGCGTCAGCACCATGCTGCGGCGCTCGGCCCCCATCATCACCTTGTCCTTGGCGTTCTCAAAATCTTCCATGGTGACAAAGCGACGGCCCACACGGGCAGCCATCAGAGCGGCCTCGTTCACGAGGTTGGCCAGATCGGCGCCCGAAAAGCCCGGCGTACCACGCGCGATGATGCGCAGATCGACATCGGGACCCAGAGGTGTCTTGCGCGCGTGAACGCCCAGAATCTTTTCACGGCCCTTGATATCGGGGTTGCCGACGGTGACCTGACGGTCAAACCGGCCCGGACGCAGCAGCGCGGGGTCCAGAACGTCTTTCCGGTTGGTTGCGGCCAGAATGATCACACCTTCGTTGGCCTCGAACCCGTCCATCTCGACCAGCAACTGGTTGAGGGTCTGTTCGCGTTCGTCGTTGCCGCCGCCATAACCGGCACCACGATGGCGGCCCACGGCGTCAATCTCGTCGATGAAAACGATACAGGGCGCGTTCTTCTTGGCCTGCTCGAACATGTCGCGCACACGCGATGCACCGACACCCACGAACATCTCAACAAAGTCGGAACCCGAAATGGTGAAGAACGGCACGCCTGCCTCACCCGCGATTGCACGAGCCAACAGCGTCTTACCAGTGCCCGGAGGGCCAACCAGCAGCGCGCCCTTCGGGATCTTGCCACCAAGGCGTGAGAATTTCTGCGGGTTGCGCAGGAATTCCACGATCTCTTCCAGTTCTTCCTTCGCTTCGTCGATACCCGCAACGTCATCAAAGGTCACGCGCCCATGCTTTTCGGTCAGCATCTTGGCCTTGGACTTGCCAAAGCCCATCGCACCGCCTTTGCCGCCACCCTGCATCCGGTTCATGAAGTAAATCCACACACCGATCAGCAGCAGGAACGGCAGCAATGTGATCAGGAAGGACTGAAAGCCCGATTGCTGCTGTTTCACCGCCTGAACAGGAATGTCTTCCTTGATCAGCAGCTGGGTGACCTCGGCATCGCCGGGCTTGATGGTGACATAGGTCGCGCCGCTTTGGGTGGTATAGCGAATCTGCTCACCATCCAGCGTCACATTCTTGACTTCGCCGCCTTCAACAGCGGTGACAAAGTCGGAATAGGTTTTTTCATTGCTCTGAAGTGTTCCGCCCTGACCACTGAAGAAGTTGAACAGTGCAAGGATCAGCAGAAACAGAACGACCCAGAAGGCGATGTTACGAGCGTTGCCCAAGGAAAATCTCCCAAAAGATTTCGGCAGATGGGGACCTGCCGGGTTGCTCTATAAAATAGAGATGATTCAAGCATGTTCAATGCGATAAAAGAGAAGAGTAAAACTCTGGTCTATACGCAGCGAATTCAGCCGACCAACCGTTTGAATAATCGGCCAGAGGTGCTGCCAGCAGGCTTTCCCCGCTCCAAACCGCGGGCGAGGACAACAGCGCCCGACGGGGTTTGCCCATCGCGCGCCACTCGGGCACCTGCGGCAAACCGGCGTCTCCCAGTGCGCGGACCTCGGCGTCTGCAGTCAGCGGCCCGGTCAAAACCCAGCGGTCATCCCAGACCTCCTGCGGGGCGGCGGTTTCCGTTGCCACCGCGTTTAGCTCTCTGCAAAACCACATTTTATCCTGATGCGGGATCAGAAGGCAGCCCGCCAGGGTCAGCGTCTGCCCTGCGCCAATAGCAGTAACAGCCTGATCAACGGCCGCCCCGCGCGGCGGATAGCCCTGCCCCGCAATCCAGGCGATGATGCCGACGATCAGCCGTCTTTGGATTTCCGTTGGAAGCAGCCTGAACCCGTTACAGTCGATACAGACATCCCCGCCATCCACTTTCGCGAACTTTCGCGCGGATTCCTGCGTATAGAGCGCCAGCGCGTCACGCGCTTGTGCAAGATTTTCAGCGACCCGGGCCAAAGATTGTGCAGAAATCCCAAGCGCCCCAAGCCCCGTCAGTGCCTCGCGCGCCTTGATCCGGTCGAATTTCTGATCGTGATTCGAGGGATCTTCGATCCATCCTTCACCAAGGTCCGACAAGTAGTCCCGCAAGCTTTGGCGCGTGACCCCCAGCATCGGACGCAACAGAGTGACTTCGTTCTGATCCCGCGCATAAGGCATACCTGAAAGACCACGGACCCCTGCCGCCCGGCCCAGCCGCATCAGCACCGTTTCGGCCTGATCATCTGCGGTATGGCCCAGAGCAATCGCCGGGATGTCATTGCGTCGCGCCCAGTCGGTCAACAACCGGTATCGCGCCTGCCGCGCCTGATCCTGCAAGTTTCCCGCACCATCCCAGCCCTGCCACAGCAGCGTTTCGTGGGGGATGCCCAGACGCGCGGCCAGTTCGGCCACCTGATCGGCCTCGGCGGCCGCTTCGGGGCGTAGGCCGTGATTCACTGTCGCGGCAAACAGCCGGATTGGTTCGGTTTGTGCAATTTCGTGCAGCAGACACAGCAAAGCCACCGAATCTCCGCCGCCCGAGACGGCAACACCCAAACGCGGCGGCAACCGGTCAGGCAGCCGCGCGCGGAGTTCGGATCGGAGCGTGTCGGCCTGCTTGGTCAAGAACAGCCCAGCGACGCCATTTCCTGCGTGGCGGCGGATGCGGTGGCCGAGGCCGGAAAGCGCACGCCAACCTCGGACAGCGTGATGCAGGCCTGATCGGTCTGGCCCAGACGCCCAAGTGCGGCCCCCAGTTCGAACAGGGCTTCGGGCGCGAATGCGCCTTCGGAATCACCGGTGAAGCTGGCCAGGAACGCCCGAGCGGCCTCTCGCGTGTCACCCAGACCCTCCAGCGCCTGCCCGCGTTTCAGATTGGCTTCGGGCGCAAGGGGGCTGCCGGGGTATGAAGCTTCGAATTGCGCAAACTGATCGGCGGCGGCCTGAAAGTTGCCCTCGGCCAGAGCCAGCGCAGCGGCATCGAAATCTGCCTGTTCACCTACCGCCAATTCTCCCTGTTCGATCACCGGAGGGGTCGTTGGTGTTGCAGGTGCTGCTGCGGTGATCTGCGTATCTCCGCCAAGGGTCGAGGTTTCACCCAATGTGCTCAGATCACCACCTTCCAGCTCAACCAGACGGAATTCCAGATCGCCGATCCGGTTGGTGCCATCGGTCACGATGTTCTGCACCCGCTGATTCAACTGTTCGGTCTGGCGCGTCAGTCGCTGCAGCTCGGCTTCGATGGCGTCCACCCGTTCCAGAACGGAACTGCCGGACAGGTTCGGGGCCGGAGAGCCGGTGGTCGAAAACTCACGCTTCAGGCGCTGAACTTCCACATGCAGCACCGTCAGTTCCTGACGGATGTCCGCCAGGGTCTGCTGATCCTGCGCTTGTGCCACACCAGCGGTCGCAACAACCGCGGCCAGAACCCATCCTGCAACTTTCATCGTCTTACCCCAAAGTTGAACCGGTCAGCACCGTCACCGCGCGGCGGTTCTTGGAATAGCAATCCTCGGTGCTGCAAATCTCGATCGGGCGTTCCTTGCCATAGCTGACGGTTGTCAGACGATTGCCCGCCACCCCGCGCGAAATCAGAAACTCGCGCGCCGCATTGGCCCGGCGTGCGCCCAGAGCGAGGTTGTATTCGCGTGTGCCCTGCTCATCCGCATGACCTTCGATGGTGGCCACATAGTCCGGGTTCGCCATCAACCATTCAGCCTGCCCCTGAAGGACTTGCTGCGCCTGCGGTGTCAGAGTCGACTGGTCCACCGAGAACAACACCCGGTCGCCGATGGTTTGCTGGAAATAGGCCGGCGAGCGCGGATCGCTGGGCGAGCCCGGTGCGATTGCGCCATTCGCGCCGCTGCCAAATCCACCGCCCAGTGCCGACGGATCATTGTTGGTACAAGCGGCCATCACGCTCAGCGTGCCCAAGGCCAGGATTTTGCCCAATACGTTCATTTCAAGTGCCTCGTTGTTTTATCGGTTTATTGCCGTCTCTGTAGCACAGTGCAGGTTTTTTGTGAACTTTTCCAAGCCCCTGCCCCGATCAATTCTGCAATGGCCCCCATGACGGGTCACTGCCGCCATCCGGGGTGCGCACCGGGCGCAGGTTCCGGCCCGAGATATCCACCGAATACAAGCTGGCCCGGCCGCTGGCCCCCTGCGTTTCGCGGGTGAACATGATGACCCGGCCATTGGGCGACCATGTGGGACCTTCATCAAGGAAAGACGAGGTCAGCAGACGTTCCTCACTGCCATCGGTGCGCATGACACCGATATGGAACCGGCCCTTGTTCTGCTTGGTGAACGCAATCAGATCCCCGCGCGGCGACCAGACCGGCGTGCCATAGCGGCCTTGCCCGAAACTGATCCGGGTCGCCTCGCCTCCATTTGCGGGCATGATATACAGCTGCGGCGTACCGGACCGGTCGCTTTCAAACACGATCTGAGAGCCGTCCGGCGAATAGCTGGGGGCGGTCTCAATAGCTGGTGTGTTGGTCAAGCGCACGCTTTGCCCCGAGGCGATGTCCATCTTCCACAGATCGGTATTGCCGCCCTGAATCAACGAATAGACGATCGAACGCCCGTCCGGAGAGAAGCGGGGCGAGAAGCTCATCGTGCCGTCCTGGGTTTTCAACTCGGTCCGGCGGACGCGGTCTACGTCCAGTACATAGATACGCGGTTGGCCGGTTTCATAGCTGGTATAAAGCAACCGGTCCCCCGTCGGAGAAAAGCGCGGGGCAAGAACGATGGCGGCGCTGTCGGTCAGGTACTGCACATTCGCGCCGTCGTAATCCATGATCGCCAGACGCTTCAGGCGCTGATCCTTGGGGCCGCTTTCCGAGACAAACGCCACGCGGCTGTCAAAATAACCGCCTTCACCAGTGATCCGGCTATAGACCTGATCGGCCACCTTATGCGCCATGCGCCGCCAGCCATCGGTGGTGCCCGCAAATTGCAGACCATTGCCCAGTTCCTGACCCGAGAACACATCCCACACCCGGAACCGCACCGTCAGGCGGTTGCCCGAGACGTTCACAGCACCGGTCACCAGCGCCTCGGCATTGATGGCTTTCCAGTCGGCGAACTGGACCGGCGCCTCGAAACTGCTGACCCGGCTGATGAAAGCCTCGGGTGCGATTTCGCGGAACAGCCCGGTGCCCGTCAGATCGGCCGCAACGACCCGAGAGATGTCGTTGGCGTATTGCGTCGCCGCAGGGCCATCTGGCACGAAGTTCGGCACGGCAAAGGGCAAGGGCTCGATGATCCCCTGATCCAGTTCCAGACGCAGCGGTCCGCTCTGGGCATGTACCGGTGCCGCCAAAATCGTCAGGCCAAGCAACAGGCTGGTCAGAAATCTCATCATTTGATCCGCATCCTCTCGGGATTGAATGTAATCTCAATATCCCGCCATTGGTCGTATTTGTCAGCAGGCAGGGTGTATCCTTTGGCGCCGCAGCGCAAAATTGCTCGTCTGGCGGCTTCATAGGCTTGTTTCGCCGCTCCGGCGGACCCGCCAGAGCTGTCGATCATGCGCAGGCTGCCGCCGACGATCTTGCCGTCTTGGGTCAGCGAAAAGCCAACCACCACAACAGTTTGCAGCGCATCCGTGGACAAGGAACCCACGTTCCAGCACTTGGACACGGCCAGACGCATGGCGTCTTTTTCTCCGCTGGTCAGCGGCGGGCCAGAGGGCTCGCTGCCCTGCCCCAATGCCTCGGCCAGGGCATCGTCAATTGCAGTGTCGCTCTGCGCTGGCTCGGGCGGGCTCGGGTCCTGTTCTTCGGCCACTTCGGGCTGCGCCGGAGGTGCAGGCCGGTTCGGCCGCACCCGCGGCCGCGGAGAGGTGCGCGGGGCGTTGTCCTTGGTCTCTTCCGCCTCGGTCACGATCTCATCGGTCGCCTCTTCCGGGGCGGTCTGATCCTGCTGTTCCTCTTGGGTTTCGGCCCCTTCATCCAACGACACGGCGGGAGTCTCCACCTCGTCCGGCTGCGCCTCGGGCGGTGGCGGCGCGATGGGTTCCGGTGCCACCTTGTCGGCGGGGCGCGGCTGCGCCTCGGGACCCGGAGGCACCGGCAGCACTTCGGTCACGGGCTCGGGCTGTTCCAGCGTCGGGGGTTCCTCAACCACTTCGGGTTCGGGCGGTTCCTCGACCGGATCGGGCACCGGGTCGGGCTCTGGTTCCGGGGGTGCCACGACCTCGGGCGGGGTCAGTTCCTCTTCCACCGGCGCGGGCGGGATCACCTCTTCCTCGGGTGCTTCAGGTTGCTGCAAGGCGGTCGGGGTCGGCACGTCGGGAGCGGCGCGCTGCGCGATCATCGCGGCGAATTGTTCACCCGTGACCACCGACACCTCCTGCACCGGAATCGGCAGGGGCTCGGACCGGAATGTTCCGCCGAAAAAAGCCCATCCAATCAAAACGACGTGGGCAATTGCCGAGATCTTGGTGCCGGTATCCACCGTGCGGCCTCACTCTCCACCTTCTTCCAGCGTCGGACCACCGGTGTCTGTCACCAGGCCCACATTGGAAAACCCACCTGCGTTCAGCGCGCCCATGATCTGCATCACCTGCGCGTAAGGGATCGCCCCGTCGGCCCGCAGGAACACGCGGTCGCTGCTGCGTTCTGACGCAATCGCGCGCAATTTGCCAATCAACTCTTCACGCACAACATCCGTGGTCTGAATCTGTACCCGGCCATCTGCGGTCAACGTCACGGTCAGCGGTTCCTCGTTGTCGCCGGGCAAGGCGCTGGCCGCCGTTTTCGGCAAATCCACCGGCACTCCGACGGTCAGCAGCGGGGCGGCCACCATGAAAATGATCAGCAACACCAGCATAACGTCCACAAACGGCGTCACGTTGATCTCGGCCATCGGCTGCGCGCGGCCGCGGCGCCGCCCGCGTCTGCGCCCATTCCCGCCGCCGTTTTGCTGAACTGCCGCGCCCATGTCAGCTGTCCAACTGGCGCGACAGGATGGTGGCGAACTCGTCCGCAAACGCCTCGTAACCATTTACGATCCGGTCGCTATCCGCGCTGAGTTTGTTGTAGAAAATCACCGCCGGGATTGCTGCCAGCAGGCCCAGACCTGTGGCCAGCAGCGCCTCGGCAATACCGGGGGCCACAACAGCGAGGTTGGTATTCTGCTGTTCGGCAATCTCGATGAACGCGTTCATGATGCCCCAAACGGTGCCGAACAGGCCGATAAACGGCGCGGTCGAGCCGACAGTTGCCAGAATGGACAGGCCCTTTTGCAGCCCCTCGGCCTCTTTCGCGATCGCCACGTCCATTGAGCGGTCGATCCGCGCCGTAGCCCCGGCGATCAGCCCGCCATCGGTGCGGTGCGACCGGCGCCATTCGATCATCCCGGCAGCAAAGATTTTTTCCGAACTGCCATCGGGCTGAGTGCCGATCTGTTCGAACAGCTCATCCAGAGGGTTCCCGGACCAGAAGCTTTCGTCAAACCCCTGTGCCTCACGACGGGCACCGCGATAATTGATCAGTTTCTGAATGATGATCGCCCAGGACCAGATCGATGCGCCAACCAGCATCAACATCACCAGTTTGACGATAAATGTCGCGCGGGCATACAGCCCCCACATGGAGAAATCGATCTCCTGCGCCAGCGCCAGCGTTTCAGCTTCCATGAACCTGCTCTTTTTTGCCTGATGGCCGTTGGTTTGGCCTTGTTTTGTCAAACGCTAACCCAGATGGTCCTGAAAAGCCAACAGAACCACCCCCGCGCCGCAATTTGTTACAACAATGCGCGAATCTCTGCCGGAAGCCGCACCGGTTTACCCTGCGCGTTCATGCAAACCGCAGTGACGGTGGCACGAAATATCTCGGTCTCGCCCCGCTTTATCAATTGCCCCATTGTCAGCCGCACGCCCGAGCGGGACAGGAAGAGGGTCTCGATTGTCAGTTCATCGTCGAACTTCGCCGTCGCCAGATAGTCCGCCTCGATCCGCCGAATGACCCAGACGACGCCGTCGTCGCGCATGGCATTCTGGTCGTTGCCCAGACGACGCACATAGTCCGACCGGGCGCGCTCGATATATTTCAGGTAATTCGCGTGATAGACCACACCGCCCATGTCGGTATCTTCATAATAAACCCGGACGCGGTAGATATGCGTGTGTTGCGCTTGGGTGTCTTCGGCCATGGTCACACATCCGGTCATTCAATCAGCAATAATCGTCGGACTCGGGGCGAGCCTCCCCCAACAGATGCACGCGCATCAACGGTCGTGCAATCCCTGCGGGACTACAAATTTCGGCTTACACGGTCCTCGGTATCGAATTCCCGCCCTTTGCCGACTAATCTGACAAAATCGGGATGTGAACGTAACAGGTGATTGAATGGCAGGACCCCACGGAAAAGAGGGCCGATTTCCGCTTCCCATCCTGCAGGGCATCCTGCCGATCCACCGCTCTGCCCTGCCGACCGAGGTTCTGGCCGGGCTGACATTCGCCTGCCTCGCGATCCCCGAGGTCATGGGCTACACCAAGATCGCTGGCACTCCGGTCGTGACTGGGCTGTATACCATCCTGATTCCGATGGCTTTGTTTGCCCTGTTCGGATCATCGCGGCATTTGGTAGTGGGGGCGGATTCCGCCACAGCAGCAATCACCGCATCGGCGCTGGCAGGTATGGCGGTCTCGGGCTCGTCCGAGTACTTGGCACTGGCGTCACTGCTGGCGCTGATGGCAGCGGCGCTGTTGATTGCGGCCCGTCTTGTCGGCCTGGGGTTTCTGGCGGATTTCCTGTCACGCACGGTACTGGTCGGATTTCTGACAGGCGTGGGCATACAGGTGGCCAGCGGCGAAATCCCCGGAATGCTGGGGATCAAAGGCGGAGGTCACGGCACCCTCGCCAAGCTCGGGGATGTCGCACAGCACTACGCTCAAACACATTGGCCAACGGTCGCCGTATCCACTGCAGTGCTGGCGGTTGTCATCGGGTGCAAACGGCTGTCGCCCAAACTTCCAGGTCCGCTATTCGCCATACTGGGCGTCATTCTGTGCAGTTGGGCGTTTCAGTTCAGTGCATCCGGCATTGGCGTTCTGGGCACGGTTCCCGGCGGTTTGCCCGCCCTGTCGATCCCGGACGTGGATTGGAGTTGGTCTCTGTTCAAGCAATTGCTGCCCACGGCGTTGTCCATCTTTGTGGTGATCCTCGCCCAAAGCGCGGCCACCTCGCGCGCCTACGCTGCACGCTACGATGACAAGTTCAGCGAAAACACCGATCTTGTTGGCCTCGGGCTGGCCAATCTGGGCGCGGCCTTTACCGGAACCTTCGTGGTCAACGGCAGCCCCACCAAGACCGAGATGGTGGCCAGCGCAGGTGGCCGCAGCCAGATCGCGCAACTGACGACAGTTGCAATTGTCCTTGTTGTGATCCTGTTTCTGACCGGCCCGCTTGCGTTTCTGCCGAACGCTGCCCTATCGGCCGTGGTGTTTCTGATCGGCGTCAAGCTGATCGACCTCAAAGGCCTCGCCGCCATATACCGGCAGGCTCGGTCCGAGTTCTGGATTGCAATCGCCACCGCCGCCGTGGTGGTTCTGGTAGGGGTCGAGCAAGGGATTATCTTTGCAATGGTCCTGTCGCTGATCGATCACACGCGCCGGGGCTACCGGCCCAAGAATGCGGTGATCGTCAAAAGCGATGATGGCGGCTGGCGGTCGAAACCCATCACTGCCCCAAACCAGTTTGATCCGGGCCTTGTGATCTATCGTTTTTCCCACAGCCTGTACTACGCCAACACCCAACGCTTGTCGGATGAAGTCACGGCCATCGTCAACCAATCCGAACCGCCGCTGCGCTGGTTTTGTATCGAAGCGTCTGCTGTGGACGATATCGACTTTACTGCGGGCTACACGCTTCGCAGCATTCACGACCTGCTCAAGTCCAAAAACATCAAACTGGTTTTTCTGCTGGTCGAACCCAATGTCCGCAAAGAGCTTGATCGCTACGGGATCACGGATCTGGTTGGGGACGACGCCTACTTCGAATCAGGGAACGCCCTGATCAGAGCGTTTCATACTCGGGGCAAACCGCCCTCCTGACCCTTATTGCGGTGACTGCATCCGTGCAAACAGCCGCAAAACATGAGACGCGTCCTGTGCCGCCCCCGGCAGGACCGGATCATAGGCCGCCCGGATCAGCTCGGCGATGTCGGGGCGCAGGACTGTTGTATCTCCGGCCACCGCCAGAGGAGACTGGGACCGAAAGGCGGTATCCGACCACAGCAAAATGGTCTGCACAACCTGGCTGAGCGCCAATGTCTCGGCAGGCACCTTGGACATCTCTTTGTCCATCCGCAGAAAGACAAAGGCGGCACGGATCGCGCCATCTTTCTCGAACCGGAAGATGCGATACTGGTTGGCGTCTGCCGAAACCAACCGCTCAACCAGAGGCGCAAGATCAGGGATCAACCGATCCAGATCGGGAACCTCCAGCAACTCCTGCCAGTCGCGGAAGAAAAAGATCATGCAATTGGCACCAAGCTCCGGGTCGGTCTCGGCCATCTTGTGCCCGGCCAGCGCCACCACGGCCTCGAACGCCCCCTTGACGGTGGCCAGCGTTTCATCCTGAACACCAAAGACGATGGGCACGATGGGCCGCCCCCAGCGGGCAAACAGAAACTCGCCACTTTCGCGGGTGAACAACGTCTGGATGTCTTCGGGGGTCACGCCCAATCCTTCATCTTTTCGAAAATACTCTCGCCGAAGGCATAAAATCTCTTTGACCCGGCTTCAACCAAACAGATCGCTTTGCCCTCTGGGTGCGGCCATCCCCAAATGCGTCCATGCCTTTTGGGCCAGCATTCGACCGCGCGGCGTGCGCTGGATCAGACCCTGTTGCAACAGATACGGCTCAATCACTTCTTCCAGCGAATCCCGGCTTTCCGACAGGGCCGCGGACAAGGTCTCAATCCCCACCGGCCCACCTGCGTAGTTCTCGGCAATCAGCTTCAGATATCGCCGGTCCGCGCCATCCAAACCCAGGTTATCGACACCCAGCCGGGTCAAAGCTCCGTCTGCCAGTTCGCGGGTAATCCGCCCATCGCCTTCGACAATGGCGAAATCCACCACACGCCGCAGCAACCGCCCGGCGATCCGCGGCGTCCCACGCGAGCGGCGGGCGATCTCACGCGCGCCGTCGTCATCGGCCGGCGCGCCCAGCTTGCGAGCGTTGCGGGTGACGATCTCATGCAACTCATCGACCGTGTAGAACTGCAGCCGTGTTGGAATACCGAACCGGTCGCGCAATGGCGTCGTCAACAGACCCATCCGCGTGGTTGCTCCGACCAGGGTAAAGGGCTGCAGCTCAATCCGAACCGTGCGCGCGGCGGGCCCTTCGCCGATCACCAGATCCAGTTCAAAATCCTCCATCGCCGGGTACAGCACCTCTTCCACCGCCGGATTCAGGCGGTGAATCTCGTCGATGAACAATACATCCCGCGATTCCAGATTGGTCAGGATCGCCGCCAGGTCACCCGCCTTGGCCAGCACCGGCCCCGAGGTCATGCGGAAATTCACCCCCAGCTCACGCGCCGTGATCTGCGCCAGCGTGGTCTTCCCCAGCCCCGGAGGTCCATGGAACAGCGTGTGATCCATCGCCTCGCCCCGCTGGCGGGCGGATTGGATGAACACGCGCAGGTTGGCGCGCGCCTCGGCCTGACCGATGAATTCGTCCAGCCCCTGCGGGCGCAGCGCACGGTCGTTGTCTTCCGGCAGAGGGTCCGGGCGCAGCGTGGGATCGGCATCTACCATTCAATCACCCTTTCGGTGCAAGCAATTTCAGCGCCGCGCGGATCAGGTCCGCCTCACCGGCATCCGGCAGGCTGGCCGCCGCTTCGGCCACGGCAGAGGCGGCGTCAGATGGTCCATAACCCAGATTGGACAGGGCCGACAACGCGCCTGCCGAGGCGGCTGCAGATCCCGAAACCGGCTTCGCCGCGCGCGTGGGGGCCGGTGCGGGCTCAACGGGCTCGACGACCTCCAATGCGGGCCCGTCCATTGCCTCGGTCACGGTTCCGCCCATCGCCATCACGCCCGGCGCCTTGTCCTTGAGGTCCAGCACGATCCGTTGCGCCGTTTTCGGCCCGACGCCCTTGGCCGCCTTGACCGCACCCCAGTCGCCCAGCGCAATCGCCCGGCTGACGCCATCCGGCCCCAAGGCCGACAGAATGGCCAGCGAGACCTTGGCTCCGACACCCTGAACCGAGCACAAAAGGCGATGCCATTCCTTCTCGACCAGCGACAGGAACCCATAGAGCTGCATCAGGTCTTCACGCACGACCATGTCGGTATAGATCGAGACCGCCTCTCCCACACCCGGCAAAGCCGCCATGGTGCGGTCCGAGCAATAGACGATGTACCCAACCCCGCGCACGTCGATCAGCACGTGGTCTGCCGCGCGATAATCCAGCCGTCCTGTCAGTTTGCCAATCATGCCCGTACCTCTTTCATCCGCGCATGCGGTGCTGTGCCGTAATACGAGTGGCAGATGGCAATCGCCAGAGCATCCGCCGCATCCGCGCCTTTGGGCTGACAGCCCGGCAGTTGCAGTTTGACCATGTGCAGAACCTGCTCTTTCTCGGCGTGGCCAACACCCACGACGGTTTTCTTGACCCGGTTGGGCGCGTATTCCCCCACCGGCAGCCCAGCCTGCGCCAGCGTCAGCAACGCCACGCCGCGGGCTTGGCCCAGCTTCAGCGTACCTGCGCCATCCTTGTTGACGAAGGTCTGTTCGATGGCGGCCTGATCGGGTTGGTGTTCGGCAATGACCTCGACGATCTGATTATGCAGCGACAGCAACCGTTCGCCCAGATCGTCCCCGTCGGATTTGCATAAACCATTCGCAACATGACTCAGGCGGCTGCCATGCGATTCGATGACGCCCCATCCCAGGGTCCTGAGCCCCGGATCAATGCCCAGAATTCGCATTTTTTGCCTCAGCCTGCTCGGGTTTTTGTGATCTTTCTTTCGGATTAGCACGAAGCGTGAACATTTTCCAAGCGAATTGACCCCGCGTCTGAAAACGACACGCCTGTCTCAGAGGCGACAAAACGGCCTGTTTGCGACTGCGGAAAGTCCGAATTCGACACGCTTTCTGACCGCCTAATGGCCTATAAATTAAAGGTTTTTAAGGATTCAGTACCCTTGCAAAAAACGCATAGGACACATGCAAATTCCGCACTTGCGCGACCAGATCGACGGAACTAGATGCCGCGTACATCGGATGATCAAAAGTTAAACACTAACCAGAAGGAAACAGGATATGGCTGCACTGGACACCACTCGCACCACCACTGGCTCGTTCGGCCTCGTCGGCCGTATCGGCGAAACTTTCGCATCGGTCGTGAACGCCGTTGTCGAATGGAACGACGCCCGCGTGACACGCAACGTGCTGAGCGGTCTGACAGATCGCGAACTGGAAGATATCGGTATGTGCCGCGGTGATATTGACGTCGTGGCAGAAGGTCGTCGCTAAGAGACAACCACCACTCACTCGCCCCACTCCCCTCTGGGGCACACAAAGAACGCCGCGCATCTCATGATGTGCGGCGTTTTTCGTCAAAGCTGATCGGTTCAGTGAAGGAAGCCGCTGATCTGGGCCGCCAGATACTCGGACACCGGGTCGACCTGCATGACCCATGCGCCGGCTTTCTCAACGGATGTACCCTGCGCCAGACTGTCGACGCGATACTGATAGGCCGAAGCCCCCAGGCTTGTCAGCAAAAAGACCTTGAACGCGAACAGGCCCAGAAAACACCCCACAAGTGCCTTGACCGGAAGCGCAGATTTGACCCGCTGCGGCCTCATGACCACAAGGCCATCCTTACGCATCGTGGCGCGATAGCCCCGGCTTAGCTTGGCGTGTTTCTTGTTCAGGCGATGAACGCGCTGATCGAATTCCAGTTGTTTTCCCGTCATGGCAGCCTCCAAAAACCGCCCCCGTAACCACGTTATGACGGTAGTTACAGATTGCGACAAAAAAGAGGCAAGAATCTACGGAACTCCTGAAAATGGTCTAATTTAGGCCTTTTTTGCACAAAATTAGCGTAGTCCATTCACCAATTTCATCTCTTTTGGTCAGATTGAACCCGTTTTGTAAATAAACCGAGACCACGTCATCGGCCTGTTCATTGAGGATTCCAGACAGGATCGCATATCCACCACCCCGCAGATTCGCCGCAATTTCGGGGGACAAGGCGACCAGCGGGCCTTTGAGAATATTGGCAAAAATCAGATCGTAGGGGGCGTGCGACTGCAGGTCGGGGTGGTCGAAACCGGCGGCCTCGACGCAATCCACCTGCCCCGACATGCCATTGGCCTTTAGATTGGCTTCGGCCACATCCACCGCGACCTGATCGATGTCACTGGCGATGATATCGCCGTCCCAAACCCGCGCCGCTGCCATCGCCAGAACCGCGGTGCCGCAGCCGATATCGGCCACTTTGGTCGCTGCAAACCCGTCGTTCAGAAGGTGATCCAGCGCCTTGAGACAGCCCAGCGTGGTGCCGTGGTGACCGGTGCCAAAGGCCATTGCGGCCTCGATCAGCAGGGGGATGCGCCCCTCGGGCAGCTTGTCGGCATCATGGCTGCCATAGACAAAGAAGCGGCCGGCCTCGACCGGGGCCAGTTCACGGCGCACATGGGCGACCCAGTCGGTTTCGGGCAGTTCCGAGACCACAAAGGGTTTTGCCTCGAACGCGGCGGCCAGAACAGCCAGAGCGGTTTCGTCAGGCGCTTCGGTGAAATAGCCGCCGACCTCCCACAGGCCCGAGCCGTCCTCGACCTCGAACACGCCAACGCCGGTGGGCTCCGGATCCAGTCGCTCCATCGCTTCGCCCAGACCTTCGGCAGCTTTCTTGCCGGTCAGAGTGGTAAGCGCGGTGAATGTGGGCATGAGGGCCTCCTGTCTCAGTTGAGACAGCGCCTAGGGCGTGGGCCCGCCAAGGTCAAGCATTTGCGCCTATTCGGCGAGGGCCGGGGCGTATTTCGACAGGATGGTTTCATTGCCGGGCTCGGGATGGCGCGGGATCAGCAGCGACAGGGCCAGCGAGACCAGCGCCATAGCGGCCGCGAGTCCAAAGACCGCACCGGGCGACACGACCCAAAGCAGCCCCAGCAGCGCAGGCAGGAACACGGCTGCAATGTGGTTGATGGTAAAGGCCACCGCAGCCGTCGGCGCGATATCCGCCGGGTCGGCGATCTTCTGAAAATAGGTCTTCAACGCCAGCGCCAGAGCAAACAGCACGTGGTCGATCACATAAAGGATCGCCGCCAGCAGCACACCCCAGCCGAACCAATAGATGCCGCCATATGCGGCAAAGACGATGGCCAGCCCCGTGTATTCGAAAATCAGCGTGCGCCGCTCACCAAACATCGACACCGCTTTGCCCAGCATGGGGGCTGCGGCCATGTTGATCACAAGGTTGATCAGATAGAGGCTGGTCAGCTCGTGCACTTCAAAGCCGAATTTCTCGACCATCATGAAGCCTGCAAAGACAACGAAAATCTGCCGCCGTGCGCCAGCCATGAATTGTAGTGCATAGTACAGCCAGTACCGTTTGCGCAGGATCAGCTTTTTGGTCTGGGGCGTGGGCGCATTGAATTGCGGATAGGCCAGCAGACAGAACAGCGCCAGCAGGGCGGTTACCCCACCCGCAGCCATGAACACGAAGTTGTAGGACAGATCGAGCCGGTCCCAGGTCAGCACAATCAGGCCATAGACCACCGCCGTGGCCGCCGAGCCCATAGCCACCAGCCAGCCCAGCACCTGCGGCGCGCGGTCCTTGGGCAGCCATTGCAATTGCAGAGACTGGTTCACCGTTTCATAATAGTGAAAGCCGATCGAGCTGAACAGCGTCACGAACAGCAGCCCGCCCAGGCTTGGGAACCACGCGGTCACCGCCGTAGCCACGCCCAACATCATCAGCGAGATCATCGCCAGCACCTGTTCTCGGACGAAGATAATCACCGCGATTACGCCAACCGCCAGAAAGCCCGGAATTTCGCGCACTGTATGCAGCAACCCGATATCCGCCCCGTCGAAATTGGCAACCTCGATGACGAAGTTGTTGAGCAGCGCGCTCCATGCATTGAAGGCGATGGGCATGGTCAGCGCCATCACGAACAAGAGCGTGATTGGGCGGCGCCAGAACGGCAGGCTCTGCGCCTCGGAAAGCGGCATGGGTGTCAGCATGGGACTCCCTCTACGCCCATTTTCGCGGTTTGGCGAGGGCCAAGGACGCGGCGCACACTGGCTCTGCGCTGGCGCAGGGTCAGTAAAAGTTCTGCGGGTCGATATCGACGGTCAGGCGGATATCCCCTTTCAGGCGCAGCGGAGCAATCCATCGGGAGATGGCATCCTGTATGGGCGCGCCTTTGGGGGCTTTGACCAGCAAGCGTACGCGGTGCCGCCCCCGGATACGGGCTATCGGCGCTGGGGCCGGGCCAAAGACCTGCGCGCCGATATCGCGCAGCGGTGCATCGTTTCGGGCCATTGCATTGCCGATATCAAAAACCGGCCCGACCTCTGGCCCCGACAGCACGATTCCCGCCATGCGCCCATAAGGCGGTACTCCGGCGGCCTGCCGCCCAGCGGCCTCTGCCTTCCAGAACCCCTCTTCATCGCCTGACAGAATGGCCCGGATCACCGGATGTTCCGGCTGAAAGGTTTGCAACAGCGCCTGCCCTGGCTTGTCCGCCCGGCCCGCCCGGCCTGCGACCTGACGCATCAATTGGAACGTCCGTTCGGCGGCGCGCAAATCGGCCCCATGCAGGCTGAGATCGGCGTCGATCACCCCTACCAAGGTCAGCTTGGGAAAATTGTGTCCCTTGGCAACCAGTTGCGTGCCGATGACAATATCCGCATCGCCCTCGGCAATCTCTTCGATCTTGGCCTTCAAGGCACGGGCAGAACCAAACAGATCAGAACTGAGCATCGCGATCCTGGCCTCGGGGAAAGTTGCCTCGGCCTCTTCCGCCAGCCGTTCGATCCCTGGCCCGACCGGAGCCAGTTTCCCTTCGACCCCGCAGGACGGGCAGGTGTCGGGCATCGGCTTGGTCTCACCGCATTGGTGGCACATCAGGCGTTTTAGGAACCGATGCTCAACCATCCGCGCATCGCAATGATCGCAAGCGATCTGCTCGCCACAGGCCCTGCACAGCGTCACCGGCGCATAGCCGCGGCGGTTGATGAACAGCAGCGACTGTTCGCCCCGCTCGATCCGCTGCCGCACCGCCTGCCGCAGCGACGGGGAAATCCACGTCCCCGGCTGCATCTGCTCGGCCCGCATGTCGATGGGCTTCATCTCTGGCAGAACCGCAGCGCCAAAGCGCGAGGTAAGGTCGAGCCGTTCGTACTTGCCCGCCTCGGCATTGGCCCAGCTTTCCAGCGAGGGCGTGGCACTGGCCAGAACCACCCGCGCGCCGCAGATGGCAGAGCGCAGCACCGCCATGTCCCGCGCGCTATAGTGCACCCCGTCTTCCTGTTTGTATGAGGTGTCATGTTCCTCATCGACCACCACCAGCCCCAGATTGCGGAACGGAAGGAACAACGCGGACCGCGCGCCCACGACCAGCTGCGCGTCGCCCTGCCCGACCATCCGCCATACCCGGCGGCGCTCGGTCATGGTCGCGCCCGAATGCCATTCAGCCGGGCGCGCACCAAACCGCGCCTCGACCCGCGTCAGGAATTCTGCCGTCAGCGCGATCTCGGGCAGCAAGACCAGCGCCTGCCGTCCCATACGCAGGGCTTCGGCCACCGCCTCAAGATAAACCTCGGTCTTGCCCGAGCCCGTCACCCCTTTCAGCAGCGTCGTGCCATAGTCGCCCGTCCGCTGCCCGGCCTGCAGCCGGATTACCGCAGCGGCCTGATCGTCGGTCAGGTCCTTTCCCGGCAAATCCGGGTCCAGATGCGGATAGGGCAGATCGCGCGGGCTGTCCTCTTCCCGCACCGCGCCCTGTTTCACCAGCCCTTTGACCACCGAGGACGTCACGCCCGCCTGCTCGGCCAGTTCTTTTAGCGTAAACGCCAACCCGCCATATTCACGCAGAACCTCCAGCACACGGGTCCGCGCGTCGGTCATCCGATCCGGCTGATCATCGCCAAGGCGGTAAATCTTGCGCATCGACGGCGGGTCCCCCAGCCCCGGCGCGCGGGTCGCCAGCCGCAGCATCGCAGGCATCGGCGTCAGCGTGTAATCGGCGACACGACCCAGAAACAGCCGCATCTCCTCGCGCATCGGCGCGACCTCAAGCACCCGGATCACCGACCGCACCTTGGCCAGATCAAAACCGCCTTGCCCCGGCCCCCAGACCACGCCCAGAACCTTGCGCGGCCCCAACGGCACCTCGACAAACGCGCCCAAAAAACACCCACCTTCGGGCGCCTTGTAGTCCAGCGTCCGGTCCAACGGCTGGGTGGTCAGCACGGCCACCAGCGCGCCTTGGTCGAAATACTCCTGAATGCTCACCGCATATCCTTGGGTCGGGGGTTTCAGCATGGGTCTCTTTGAGGTAAAGGCATCCGCAACCAAGGCCAACCCATCAAAGGACTGCCCTCATGAAATTCTTCGTAGACACAGCCGAGATCGACGCCATCGCCGAACTGAACGATCTGGGCATGGTGGACGGCGTCACCACCAACCCCTCGCTGATCCTGAAATCGGGCCGTGACATTCTGGAAGTCACCAAGGAAATCTGTGATCTGGTCGACGGTCCCGTATCCGCCGAAGTCGTCGCAACCGAAGCCGACGACATGATCGCCGAAGGCCGCAAGCTGGCCAAGATTGCCCCGAACATCGCCGTGAAGGTTCCGCTGACATGGGCAGGCCTGAAAACCTGCAAAACCCTCAGCGACGAGGGCCAGATGGTCAACGTGACCCTGTGCTTCTCGACCAATCAGGCGATTCTGGCCGCGAAAGCGGGGGCCACGTTCATCTCGCCCTTTATCGGTCGTTTGGACGACATCAACCTCGACGGCATGGACCTGATCGCCGATATCCGTCAGGTCTATGACAATTACGGGTTCGAAACCGAAATCCTGGCCGCCTCGATCCGTACCGTGAACCACGTGACTGACAGCGCCCGCATCGGTGCCGACGTGATCACCGCACCGCCCGCCGTGATCAAGAAACTGGCCGATCACCCCCTGACCGACAAAGGCCTTGAAACCTTCCTGGCCGACTGGGCCAAGACCGGTCAGAAAATCCTCTGATACTGTGCACGACCGCGCGGCGCCATCAAGCGCCGCGCCCGGCCCAACTGCAAAACCTGATCTTGGATCAGGATGTTGCAGGCGGAAGCTATTCCGACACACCCCCACATGAAATCCACTTTTGCCTGCATTTTTCCCAAGGCAATTCCCGTGTCTCGTGTTATAAGCCGCTCAACAAAAAAAGACCGGACGGGACATGAGCAGCAACACCAAACTCAAGGATAATCTCCGCGCCGCGATTCTGGCCGAACCGGACGCTGTGCTGGACGACAAGGATCTGATGCAGGCGCTGGTAGCCGCCAACGAACAGGCGCGCGGCGACAATGTCATAGACTTGCGCGGCATCGCCATGCAACGGCTCGAGGCGCGGCTGGACCGGCTCGAGGACACGCATCGTTCAGTGATCGCTGCGGCCTATGAAAACCTTGCCGGCACCAATCAGGTGCATCGTGCCATTCTCCGTCTGCTGGAGCCCGTGGAATTCGAGGATTTTCTGCGCACGCTCGGTGATGAAATTGCCGATATCCTGCGGGTAGACCACATAACCCTGGTGCTGGAAACCACAGTCCGGCAGGAAGACCCTGCCATCGAAAAGCTGGGTGGAGTGCTGACCGTGGTAGAACCGGGGGCTGTCGATGCCTACCTCCGTCAGGATCGCGGCGGTCCGGCCCGGCAAGTTGTCCTGCGCCCGATTGCACAGGCCAACCCCCGAATTTTCGGCGCCAAGGCCAACCAGTTCCGCTCGGAAGCATGTCTGAGGCTGAATTTGGGTGAAGGCCGCCTGCCCGGCATGATCGTCATGGGGGCCAAGGACGCCAACCACTTCACCCCGCAACTGGGCACTGACCTGCTGTCCTTCTTCGCTGGCGTGTTCGAACGCTCGATGCGCCACTGGCTGTCGTGAGCCTGATCTCCCCAGCCTGCCGCGATGCGCTACAGCATTGGCTGGACAGTTTGGGGGCATTGGCCGGACGGTCCGAGAACACGAAAACCGCCTATGGCGGGGATGTCACCGATTTCCTGTCTTTCATGACCCTGCATCACAGCGAACGTCAGGGACTGGCAGCGCTGGCCCGGATCACCGTATCCGACATGCGCGCGTGGATGGCGGATCAGCGCGCCTCGGGCGTGGGCGCGCGGTCGCTGGCGCGCAAACTCTCGGCGGTCAAAAGCTTCTACCGCTGGCTTTCCGAGCGTGAGGGGTTCGAACCCACAGCCGTTTTGTCCACCCGCGCGCCCAAGTTCACCAAGAAACTGCCCCGCCCGCTGGCCGAAGACGCCGCTCGCGCCATGATCGAAACGGTCGAGCTGCAATCGACCAACGATTGGGTCTCGGCCCGTGATGTGGCCGTGGTCACACTGCTTTACGGCTGCGGGCTGCGCATTTCCGAGGCCCTGTCCCTGACCGGTGCCGACGCCCCCCTGCCCGAAACCCTGCGAATCGTCGGCAAAGGCAACAAAGAGCGGATCGTTCCCGTCCTGCCCGTCGCCCGCGCGGCCGTGGATCGTTATCTGCAGCTGTGCCCGCACCCGCAAGACAACGACAAGGCCCTGTTCCGCGGCGTACGCGGCGGCCCGCTGAACCCGCGGGCCATTCAGGAGGTGATGGCCAAGGCACGGATGCAACTCGGCCTGCCCGCGACGGCCACGCCGCACGCTTTGCGACACAGCTTTGCCACCCATCTTCTGTCCGCCGGGGGCGACCTGCGCGCTATTCAGGAGTTGTTGGGCCACGCATCGCTCTCGACCACTCAAACCTATACGGCGGTCGATACGGCGCGGTTGATGGAAATCTACAACCGCACCCACCCCAAAGCGTGATGTCTTCGCATCGCGACGGCGGGCAATCCCATTAACCCGGCTTTTGGTTTGCATCTGGCGAACGCATCGGTCATGACACCAGCATGACCCTCAGATTCAAAGCGCTTTTCGTCCATCTGTTCACCGCCACCGGCGCCGTTTTCGCAATGCTGGCCATGCTGGCCGCCGTCGAAGAAAAATGGAGCCTGATGTATCTGTGGCTGGTGGTCTCGTTCATCGTGGATGGTATCGACGGCCCTCTGGCCCGGCACTACCACGTCAAGAAAAACGCGCCCGAGTTTGATGGCGTGCTGCTGGATCTGATCATCGACTATCTGACCTATGTGTTCATCCCGGCTTTTGCATTGTTCAAATCCGGGCTTATGGACGGCTGGACCGGCTGGTTCGCGATCATTGTCATCACCTTTGCAAGTGCGATGTATTTTGCCGATACGCGCATGAAAACAAAGGATAACTCTTTTTCCGGTTTCCCCGGCTGCTGGAACATGTTCGTGATCGTGATTTTCGCTCTGGAGCCCAATTTCTGGATCATCCTGCTGCTGGTGTCGCTGCTGTCTCTGGCGATGTTCCTGCCGCTGAAATTCATCCACCCCGTCCGAACCGAGCGCTGGCGCGCCGTATCGCTGCCCATAGCCTTTGCCTGGACTTTCTTTGCCGGGTGGGCCGCTTGGGTCGATTTCCACCCCGAAAGCTGGGCGCATTGGGGTCTGGTGATCACCAGCCTCTATCTGGTGTCGGCGGGAATTGCGCAGCAGATCATACCGCAGCGCAAAAGCGCGGATTACAGGACTTCCTGAACCTCGAACTCGGTGCCGTTATGGGTGAAGATGTCACCCTCTTGCAGGCCGACCATGGCCAGATAGATCGGGCTTTGGGTTGAGATCCCCATATAGGTCTTGCCGTCCACATCAAACCGCGTGGTCGAGACGCAGACCACAAAGCGACGATTGTTGAACTTGACCACCGCACCGGGCTGCACCGTGTCGGTCAAACCGAAATCGGTGTTTTCGATCACGTCGATCTTGGCGTGATGGGCGTGGACCGGCGCATCAAAGGCCGCCGCCAGATCCGCGTTCTCGCGCGAGGCGGCGATGTCATCCTTGTCATGCCCTTCACGGTCATCCAGCTGGGAATCCTTCAGGAAGGCGTCGTAATGCGCCTGGGCAGTTGCCAGTTCCTGCTCCTCCAGCGACATCAGTCGGTCAATGATGGCCTTCTTGCGGGCGGCCGGGTCTGTTTGGGCGGTCATGCAATGCGGTCCTTTGAATTCTCTGTCTGATACAAGTTGGGCTTCAAGCAACCGGATTGCAATAGAATTCCGCGCCTCAGATCAGCAGACCCGCCGCCCGTTCATGGCGCAGCAGGGCAACCTTGGTCTCGATCCCGCCGTCCCCGGAAAAACCGCCCAGACCGTTGGCCGCCAGCACCCGGTGACAGGGGATGATGACCGGAATCGGGTTGGCGCCGCAGGCTTGGCCCACGGGCTGAGCGGGTTGCCCAAGCTCTTTGGCGATATCCCCATAGGTGCGGGTTTCACCCAAGGGAATGGCATACATCAGATCACAGACCTGTTGTTGAAACGCGGACCCGGAAACGTGATACGGCAGGTCAAATCGATCCAGGCGACCCTGATCATAAGCTGTCAATTGCGCGGCGGCCTCTTGCAGCAGAGGCGTCTCAGGCCCTTCGTCCCGGCCATTCCACACAAGACGCGTGATGGCTCCGGCGGTTTCTTCGACACCAAGGCGGCCAAACTGGGTTTCAACGGCGATCATCGGCATGAGGGCAACGTTTCAGATCGCCGCTCCCTACGCAACGAAAAACCCCCGGCGGTTGGGCCGGGGGTTGATCTTAGCTCAGTGCTTCGTCGCAGCGTCCGCAGACACCTTCGTGGGCGTGGCGGCCCACATCGGGCAGGATTTTCCAGCAACGCTGGCACTTTTCGCCCTCGGCCTTTTCGAACACCACCGCGACGCCTTCGATTTCCGGTACCCGGAAGGCCTCGGCCGGGGCCGGATCGCCGGTGACCGTCAAACCGGAGGTGATGCACATGTCATCCACGTCGAAGGTCGCCAGCAGATCGCGGGTTTCCTGATCCTCGACATGCACGATCGGCGCGGCCTCAAGGCTGGAACCGATCACCTTGTCCTGACGCTGAACCTCCAACGCGGCGGTCACGGCGCGGCGCACGCGGCGCACTTTGGCCATGTAGGTTTCCATCACCTCGTTGCGCCAGTCGGCAGGCGTGTCCGGGAAATCCACCAGATGGACCGAGCTGTCGTCGCCCGGGAACCGCTCCAGCCAGACCTCTTCCATGGTGAACACCAGAACCGGTGCCAGCCAGGTGGTCAGGCGGTGGAACAGGATATCCAGCACGGTTCGGGCCGCGCGGCGGCGCAGGCTGTCGCCGTCGCAATAGAGCGCATCTTTGCGAACGTCGAAATAGAAGGACGACAGATCGACCGTGGCAAAGGTGAACACGGCACTGAACACGCCCTGGAAGTCGAACGCGGCATAACCCTTGCGGACCTGCTCATCCAGATCGGCCAGACGGCTGAGAACCCAGCGTTCCAGACGCGGCATCTCTTCGGGCGCGACACGGTCGGCCTCGGTGAAATCGGCCAATGATCCCAGCATAAACCGCATGGTGTTGCGCAAACGGCGATAGCTGTCGGCGGTGCCTTTCAGAATCTCCGGCCCGATCCGCTGGTCGGCGGTGTAGTCGGTCTGAGCCACCCACAGGCGCAGGATATCGGCGCCGTATTGCTTGACGACCTCTTCCGGCACGATGGTGTTGCCTAGCGACTTGGACATTTTGTTGCCCTTGGCATCCAGCGTAAAGCCATGGGTCACCACGTTGCGGTACGGCGCACGGCCCTTGGTGCCGCAGGCCTGCAGCATCGACGAATGGAACCAACCGCGGTGCTGGTCGGTGCCCTCCATATAGACATCGGCGATACCGTCTTCGGTGCCGTCCTCACGGTCACGCAGAACGAAGGCGTGGGTCGAACCGGAGTCGAACCACACGTCCAGCACGTCAAACACCTGATCGTAGTCCTCGGGGTTGGCGATGCCGTCCAGAACCTGCTCTTTGAACCCGTCAGTGTACCAGATATCCGCTCCGTCCTTCTCGAACGCCGCCTTGATGCGGGCGTTCAGGTCTTCGTTGCGCAGCAGGTAATCGGCGTCGGTGGGCAGAGCCCCCTTCTTGGTGAAGCAGGTCAGCGGCACGCCCCAGGCGCGCTGGCGCGACAGAACCCAATCCGGACGCGCCTCGATCATGGAATACAGACGATTGCGACCGGTCTGCGGGGTCCATTTCACCAGTTCATCGATCGAGCGCAGGGCACGTTCGCGGATGGTATCCCCCATCTCACCCATCCCGTCATTCAGCTTGCGGTCGACCGAGGCAAACCATTGCGGCGTGTTGCGATAGATGATCGGCGCCTTCGAGCGCCACGAATGCGGATAGCTGTGCTTAATCTTTCCACGCGCCAACAAGCCGCCAACCTCGACCAGCTTGTCGATGACCGCCTTGTTTGCATCACCCTCACCGCCCTTGCGGGACAGGATGTACTTGCCACCAAAGAACGGCAGATCGGCGCGGAACGAGCCATCGTCCATCACGTTGTAGGTGATGACCTGCTCCAACATGCCCAGATCGCGGTACAGCTCGAATTCTTCCATACCGTGTGAGGGCGCACAGTGAACAAAGCCGGTGCCCTCGGTATCGGTCACGAACTCGGCGGCGCGGAAGTCGCGGATGTCGTCCCATTCGCCATTGGCGCCCTCGGCCCCGGCCAGCGGGTGGGTTAGTTGCACGCCTGCAAGCTCATCCGTGGACACATCACGGACGCGGGTCCACTGATCGTCGTTCAAGCGGGCGCGGCCCAGCACGTCGGCGGCCAGATTGTCGGCCAGCAGGAACTTGTCGCCAACATTGGCCCAGCATTCGTCGGGCGCGCCAGTGACTTCGTACAAGCCGTAGGAGATGTCCTTGCCAAAAACGACCGCCTTGTTCGACGGCATCGTCCAAGGGGTGGTCGTCCAGATCACCACAAACGCGTCATCCAAATCGCCCGCATTCACGACCTTGAACTTCACCCAGATGGTGAAGCTTTCTTTGTCGTGATACTCGACCTCGGCCTCGGCCAGAGCGGTTTTTTCGATGGGCGACCACATCACGGGTTTCGAGCCCTGATAGAGCGTGCCGTTCATCAGGAACTTCATGAATTCGTCGGCGATCACCGCCTCGGCGTGATAGTCCATGGTGATGTAGGGATCGGCCCAGTTGCCGGTGATGCCCAGACGCTTGAACTCTTCACGCTGGATGTCGATCCAGCCCTCGGCAAACTTGCGGCATTCCTGACGGAAGTCGACGACGTTCACCTCGTCCTTGTTCTTGCCCTTCTTGCGGTATTGCTCCTCGATCTTCCATTCGATCGGCAGGCCGTGACAGTCCCAACCGGGCACATAGCGTGCGTCGAATCCCATCATCTGATGCGACCGCACGATCATGTCCTTGATGGTCTTGTTCAGCGCGTGGCCGATATGCAGGTGGCCGTTCGCATAGGGGGGGCCGTCGTGCAGGGTAAAGGGCGCGCGGCCCTCTTTTTCGCGCAGGCGGTCATAGACGCCGATGGTCTCCCAACGCTCCAGCCATGCGGGTTCGCGCTTGGGCAGGCCGGCGCGCATGGGGAACTCGGTTTTGGGCAGGTTCAGCGTGTCTTTGTAATCAGGTGTCTGGATCGTGTCGGCGCACATTGGGGGCGTCCTTTGGATGATCTGGTCGTCGTATGGATCGAAGCGGTCGGTGCGAAGTCTCAAACACCTTTGCCCGGCGTCTCAGAGGGTCAGAGCGCCGGGGATATAATTCGAATAATGATGGCCGTCGGGTCATGCATGGCCGCGCTTATAGGACGCCCGCGCCTAATGGTCCAGAGGGTCCGCCCCATGCGGCGAATGGCGCAGCTTGGCCCAACGGTTGAGCCACGCAAGGCCCGCCAGCGCAAGCCCCAGCGCCAGCAACGAGAATACCCGGATCAACCCGCCAAGCCCGGCGATGTCGATCAGGAACACCTTGGCCACGGCCAGCCCGATCACAGCCAGCCCGGCCTTGCGCATCAGGTCGGACCGGCAGGCCAGAGACTGGTAAAACAGCGCCGCGCCGATCAACAGCAAGGCCATGGTGTAGGTATATAGCTCGGGCTGGGTCACGCCGTTGCCCTCAAACATGCCGCTTGCGCCCTGCCAGACGTGACGGATTGCCAATCCCAGCCAGACGGCCGACAGCACTCCGCTCAGGCCATAGCTGGTACGCTTCAGCCAAAGAGGTGTGGCCTGGATGCGCCAGACCGAGAACCCGATGGCCAGCGCAGGCAGCAGGTAAGCCACCGCCAATGTGTTCAGCACCGGCGGGCCCAGAACCGGCGGCACGAGCGTACTGAGCAGCGGGTTCGCCTCGGTCAGCGCCTGGGTCAACCGGAACAGGCCATGCCCGGCAAAGAACGCGGCCAGCAGGTAGCGCGCATAGTTCAGCTTGCCGCCCAGTTCGAACCGCTGCACCTGTGCAAAGGCCAGCAGCAACCAGATGATCGCCAGCAGGCCCAGCCCCCAATGACTGTTGGTGGCATTGCCTTCGCCAAAGCTCTGCAGCCAGCGTTCCAGCAGAAGCGACAGCAGGATTCCCCCGGTTGCCCAAGCCGCACTCTCCAGCAGCAACGTCGCCAGGGGGCGGTTCAACGGTCGGATCAGCAGCCAGCCAGCCAGGAACCCAACGGTGGCCGCGCTGTAAACCAATGTCATCTCGGCCACCGGAGCTGTACTGGCCCAGACAAGACCCGGATTCAGGACCAGCCGCACCGTGACCGTGAACACTCCGGCCCAGATGAACCAGCTCATCGGCGGCAGGGTGAATTTGCGATCCAGCGCGGCGGCGACGACAACCATAACGACCACAGCAATGGTCAGCGCAGCTGAACTGAGGACGATGACACAGGCGAAGGTCAAACAGGACAGCGCCGAAAGTGTCGCCAATGACGGGCGCATCCGGTTGTCGCCGTCAACACGCGCAAAGCGTTCGGCAAAGACGACCATCAGCACGCCCAAGGCGATGCCATGCAGCGCCCACGGGTAGGCTCCGATGACCGCCGCCGGGTGCCAGCCGACCTCAAGCGCGATGGCCAGGGCGGGTGCAAAGACAGCGGCCGCACCGGCCCAGATGGCCGCAAACCTGCGCGCCTGCATCGAGCGCCACGTTGCGGTGACGGAAATCACAGCGCCCAGAGCTGTCAAAATCGTGACCACCCACGGGTAATCTGCTTCGGCGGTCTCGGTATAGGTATCGGCAAACTGGCGCAGCATAACGCCATTGTCCCAACCGTGCATCAGGACGAACCAGACAAGGCCAAGCGCAGGTAACACGGTCGCATCCTGCAAGGCCTCTGCCCGCCTGCCCCACAGCATCAATCCAAGCGTCAGCCCCGCTAGCAGAACAACGCCCAGCCAAAACTCTGCCGGACTGTCGGCCCAGTGCACTGACAGAATGGCAGAACTAACGGCAACTGCGCCAAAACCCAGCCGTGTCGGGAATTCAGGCCATGCATCTCCCTTTTTACGACCGATGATCTGGCTGATCATCGCGCTGCCATGATCGGGCCAAACGCGCCGGACAGGGATGGCAATGGCTATCACCGCCAGCGCCGTGACGCAGATCAGGTAATCCGGTTCAGTCAGCGGCGAGGACAGCACCAGCAACAGGCAGGCAGTATACGCCCCAAACAGGGTCAGAACCGATATCCACGCCCAGCGCCGCACCGTATCGATTCCCAGACCCAACACGGCGATCACAAAGAAATAGGCGTACAGCCAGCTTGGGTCCTCGGACGTACCGCCAACGACGAAGGGGGCCGAAAACGCTCCGATTAAACCGACGGCGGCCAGCAAGGGGCCGTGGAACCAGCCCAGGACCAGCCCCAGCACCGCGACCACAACCATCGCGGCCAGCGCGACCTCTGGGCCGATCAGGTCATAGAGCTGGCGCGCGGCCAGAATACCTCCGAACAGGGTAACAAGACCGGCGCCGGAGAAGACAGAGGGCAGATAGGCGGTGGCCGAGGTTTCGTCATCGCCGAACCGGCGGCGGATCACTTCCCCTGCAACGATCAGCGCGGCACCAAACAGCAAGGCCGCTGTCACGCGCGCAAACGGAGGCAGCAGCCCGTTTTCGACGCCATATTGCACCAGAAAAATCCCCGCCAATGCCAGCGACAGGGCCGACACCGCGTAAAACCAGTTCTCGCGCAGCCAGGTCGAGAGGGCGGCAAACCGATCCTCGCGAAACACAACGGCTGCGGGTGGGGACGGTTCGACAGCAGGCTTGGAAGTTTGAGCCTTGGACCACGGGGCAGGCTTTGGCGTCTTGTCCGGCTTTTCCGTCGGTTTGCGCGGCTCGGGTCGGGTTGGCGCAGGGCGCGCTTCGGGAACGTCCCCGCCCAGCGCGCGAAGCTGCTGCTCAAGCTGTTCGACCCGGCGGCGCAGGCGGGTGTGGCCGACAAGCAGAACAATGATGGCCACCGGTATGGCCAGCACGATCAATCCGACAAGAACAAGCAGGGATTCCAATGGGCTCTCCGAGTGGTTTCAACGCCAAGCTACCCGAGGCACGCAGCGGGCAACAGTCAGAAATCCCGCTGGCTTGCCCGCAAGCCCACGGGCTAAACCCACCCGATCGATGGGCGCGCAATCATCAGCCAGAGGATGATCAGCACCGCCGCGAAAGCGGGAAACCCGCAGGCGAACCAGATGCAGAACAGGCGATGATAAGCCTGTGGCAATGGCGCGGCCCGGTCAGCCGCCGCCTGCGCCAGTTCACGCATACGGACCTGTATCCACACGACCGGAAGCCAGAACACCCCGGCCACTGCGTAAAGCGCCAGCGAGGCCAATACCCAGCCCTCGGTCAGGGGCCAGCCCAGCCGCCATGCCAGCAGGCCGCCGGTGATTGGCTGGGCAACAACAGCCGTGGCCGTGAACACCAGATCGGCCAAAACCACCACTCCAGCGGTCTGCGCGATAAACCGGGCATCGCCCGAACGGTGCGCGATCAACATGAAAAACGCGATCCCCGCGCCGGTGCCCAACAGGACGCAAGCTCCGATGACGTGCAGCCAGCGCAGGATCAGGTCCGGGTCCATCAGCGGCTCTGCAACAGGGGCCAGGCGATCAACGACAACGTCATCGCTGGCAGTATCTTGATCAACGGGCCGAGCGGGTCGAGCCACAGGCCGGGAATAGTGAAACTAGCGGCCAGCAGGTAAATCAGAGCAACCGCAACCTGCGCCAGACAGACCCGCGCAGCCCAGGGACGCCACAGGATGGCGAGCCCCAGCGCGATATCCACTAGGGACCAGAACAGGACGCTGGCCACGGCCATGGCCATGCTCCACCCGGCATCGGTCAGAAGGGCCGCGGCCCGGGGCAGGCTGATCAATCCGATCAGGCCGGATACCAGCCAGAACAGGCTAAGCACCGCGACAACCACAGGCATCAACAGCGACATCCGCGCGGTCAGCCGATGCTCACGTGAACAGGTCAGACCCGCATAGACCTGCGGTAATCCGGCCAGCGTCCGGCCCGTGGCCACGCGGTAGGGCTCTGGGTTACCCACCACACCGTCGGCCATCACCGTCATCGCATTGCTGCGCAGGGGCGAGCGCCACCCCAAATGCCCCAGCCCATCTGCACAGGCCGAGATCAGGCCGATCACCATGCCCGGCACCGCCACCGTAACCCGCGCGTCGGGGAATCCCATCCATTTGCGGGTCTCCGCCAACACATGAGACAATGGGGCCGGAGTGTCTTCGACCAGATCATAAGCCCCCTGCGGCAAGTCTTGCGCCACGGCCAGCACAACGGCTCGGCACAGGTCCTGCATTCCGACGCATTGAACAGGGGTTTCGGGATACGCAATGGGCTGCACCAAAGGCACCGCCGCCAGCATCCGCAACAACGCGGTGCCGCCATAATCCGATTGCCCGATCACCAGACCCGGTTTGAGTATACACAACGGAACGCCGCTGGCCCGCAACGCCGCATCCCCGGCGGCCTTGGTACGCATGAAATCGGTGTCTGCATCGGGTTCGGCCCCGATGGCCGATATCTGGACCATTGCAATATTCCTTTGCGCGCAAGCCTCGCCCAAAGCTGCAATGGCGGTGTGGTGAACGGCCTCAAGATCATCGGCTGGGCCATCCTGCAATGCGCCCGCGCAGTTCACGACGCAATCAATGCCCTGCAGGTGGCTGTCCCAATCCTCGGGCTGTATACAGGTCCGCAAATCACCTTGTATCTGCGGAATGCCCCCAAGAACCTGAGCCGCTGATTTCCCACTGCGCACAAAGGCCGAAACACGCGCGCCCTCAGCCCGCAGCGACCGCGTGACAGCGGCACCGATAAAGCCATAAGCCCCTAAAACCAGAACGTTTTTATGCGCAAGCTGCAATTGGCACTCGATCACTTGAACCCGTTTGCAGCAGCCTAACCGCTGGTCGGGGATTGACCAGCCATATGCGCCACCCTGCGACAATCTTGGCCGTCACGGGTGAAACAGAGACCCGACAAGGTAGGCGATCAACGCGGCGGCCCCGCCGATCAAAAAGGTCTCGAACCCGGATCGCCACCAAGGGGCCAGAGACCAGCGGCTCTTGAACGCGCCGATGGCAAAGAAAACACCCATGGTCATGCAGGCCGAGACGGCAAAGGCCTGATCAAGCGACAGAAGGAACGGCAGCAGCGGCACCATACCGGCAACGAGGAACGCGATGAAGGTGGCCATCGCGGCCTTGAACGGATGGGGATCGACACTGCCCAGCCCGTATTCGCCCTCGACCATTAGGTTGATCCAGTTTTCGTGGTTGGCGGTGATCGCATCCGTTGCCTCGTCCAACACGCGGCCTGACAGGCCCTTCTGCGCCAGAATCTCGCGCACTTCACGGCGCTCACCGTCGGGATAGAGGTCGATATGGCGCTCTTCGATAGCGCGGATGCGACGGATGTTGTCCAACTCGGCCTTTGTGCCCGAGTAATTCCCTGCGGCCATGGAAAACCCGTCCGCCAGTATATTGGCCAGACCCAGCGCCACGATGATGAAGGGCGACAGCCCCGCACCGGCGACCCCGGCCACGATGGCAAAAGTGGTCACCGAGCCATCGATGCCGCCATAGACCACATCGCGCAGCACACCCCGGCCGGGCGGCGCGTTGATCCGCGCGACGATTTCCTGCTGGCTGTGTCCGTGATCGGTCATGGCTGGCTCCGACATTGTTATGCACGCCAGCGAGCCAAGGGACCTTGCGTCAGGTCAAGTTTTCGAAAACAACCCGCTGAGCGCCCGCTTGATCATCCCGCGCGTCGAGGGTTGGTGCCGATCGGAAAACGGCAGCGGACGGCAGACCTCCATCGCGGCCACGCCGACCCGCGCGCTGAGCGCGCCGTTCACCAGCCCCTCACCAAACCTGCGCGACAGTTTGCTGAGAACCGAGCCGCCCAGAACCGGCTCAAGCAGGTCATCGCCCACAGCCACGGCCCCGGTCGCCACCAGATGCACAAAGACCGCGCGTGTCAGGCGCCAACTGCCCAGAAACCCTGCGCGGCCACCGTAAATCTCGGCGACCCGGCGGATCATCCGCAGAGAGGCGGCCAACGCCGTCACCACATCCGCCAGCGCCAGAGGCACCAGCGCAGTCACCGTGGCGACCTGCCGGGCGGCGGCCTCGACCTCTCGGCTGGCGGCGGTGTCCAGCGGGGCCAGCAGTTCGTCTTCGGCCAGGGTCAGCAGAGTCGAGGCATCAAACTGCTCGCCCATCCGTTCGGCGAGACGGTCGCGGCCCCATTGGGTTTCGTCACGCCCCTTGTAGAATGCAATCAGACGGTTGGTGACCGCACGGGCCCGCGCCAGATCACCCTCGGCCAGAGCGACATCGGCAGCGTGCCGCATCCCGTCCACGCGGGACAGCCGCCCTATGGCGGCCAGCTCTCGCAGGGCGATAATCAGGGCAACCAGAACAAGCGCCCCGATCAAACCGGTCACGACCCAGCCCAAAACAGGCGCGCGCAGGAGCAGCGAATTGACGAAGTCCCAGGCGGCAACCGAGATCACCGCGCCAATTACGGCCAGCGCCAAGCCCCAGAACCACCGCGACAGGGCCGAGGGTTTCCGCGCCGCCAGCCGCGCCGCCGTCTGCATCGCCTGCCCCTGCGGTGGAGCAAAATCGGGCACCGGCGGGGCCTGCGCCACGTCAGCTGCAGGCTCTTCCGCATCCAGATCAATCAGTACCGGACCTTTAGCCATCCGCCACCCTTTCCCCGCGCCAGACATATTTGATGTCCGGCAGGTTTTCATCATTGTCCGTTCCGTCGCTGCGGGCAACCTCGGCAAACCCGTTGCGTTCATAGAACCGGCAGGCGCCGGGATTGGCCTGAAACGCAAATAGCGAAAGCTCAGGCCGCCCGTTTTTTGCGTGATCCAGCAGACGCTGCCCGATCCCACGCCCACACTCGGCGGGCGTCAAATACAGGGAATGGACCTGCGTTCCGTTGAGCGCAAGAAAGCCTGTAACCGCGCCGTCATCCTCGGCCACGGTGACCCAACCCTGATCGATCATCCACCCGCAGAAAGCGATAGTTTCGGCGCGCGAATGCAGCACCGGCATCCAGTCGTTATCACGAGAGAACGCGTGCAGGATTTCTCCGATACTGCCGGCATCGGTGGTACGGGCGGGGCGGAGGGTGACGATCACAGGCGGTCTCCGATCAGGAACTGCGCGGCGCGATCCAGCCGGATATGCGGCGGGCCGTCGCCCGGTCGCAGGGTCAGATGCGCGGGCGCAAAGGCCATAAAACCAAAATCCTCACCCAGCCAACTGTCGGCCCCGTTGCGGGCGGGTCCCAACAGATGGGCGGGGTCTTCGGGCAGGTCGCCGGGATAAAACGCCGCCTGTTTACCGTCCAACAAGGTGCCACGCACACAAGGCAGATCGGCCCCGTCATGCGTGCGAATTTCCTCGGTCGTCGCCCGCATCGCGGCCAGAGACAGCGCCGCCGTTTCCGCCCCGGCAAAGCTGGCCCGGTCGCGGGCGTCGCGAGTCAGCGCCTCCATGATATGGGTCAGGCGGGGATGTTGCGTATGGTGCAGGTGATCGGCCTTGGTGGCGGCAAAGAGGATACGCTCGACCCGTTTGCCCAGCAGCAGTTGCGTCAGCCACGCGTTGCGACCGGGTCGGAAGGCCGCAAGGATATCGGCCATCGCGCGGCGCATATCCTCGACCGCTTGCGGGCCTTTGTGGATCGCGCCCAGCGCATCGACCAGAACCGCCTGCCGGTCGATCCGCGAGAAATGGTCGCGAAAGAACGGTTTCACCACCTGCGCTTTATAGGCCTCGTATCGACGCGCCATTTCCCGGTGCAGACTGCGCCGCGGCCCATGGCCGTCCACCGGCAGAGGTGCAAATGTCAGCACCGGAGACCCCGCCAGATCACCCGGCAACAGGAACCGTCCCGGCGTGCAATCATAGAAACCGGCCTCGCGCGCGGTGCTCAGATACGCGGCGAAGGTTTTCGCCAGCGTCTGCGCCGTGGGTTCGTCATGTTTTTCTGCTGGTTCAGCCGCCTTGGCCTGTGCGATATACGGCGCGGCCTCAGCCCGGCCAGCGATGCGGTCCAGCGTCTCGGCCGACCAGACCTCATAGGACTTGTCCAGCAAGGCCAGATCCAGCAGCCACTCTCCGGGGTAATCCACGATATCCAGGTGGACGGTGCGCGGCCCCTGTAACCCGGACAGCAAACCCGAAGGGCGGGCCTTGAACGACAAGCGCAGCTCGGACACGGCGCGGGTACTGTCGGGCCAATGCGGCTGCGGGCCGGTCAGCGCGGCCAGATGATTTTCAAAGTCGAACCGGGGCACGGTATCGTCGGGTTGCGGCTGCAGATAAGCGGTGTTGATCCGCCCCTCTTGCTGCGCGACCAGTCCGGGCATGCGCCCCCGGTCCAGCAGATTCGCAACCAGAGAGGTGATGAAAACCGTCTTGCCCGACCGCGCCAATCCGGTGACGCCCAGACGGATGACCGGCTCGAACAATGTCTCGGACACGCGGTCGCCCACGGATTCAACGCCGCGCACAAGACTGTCTGCCAGGGATGAGATGACCAAACTGTCGCCCCGCTTTTTTCGTTTCGCCCAAGATAGGTAGAGCACGCGGCACTTGCCAGAGCTTTCCCGCTCTTGCCCCTTTTCGCGCAGCACGTTACCAGCGGCCCATGCCCAGATACGCGCTGAAAGTCGAATACCACGGGGAACCGTTTGCCGGGTGGCAGCGGCAAAAGGAATTGCCGTCCGTGCAGGGGGCAATCGAACAGGCGCTGTCGCGCATTCAGCCCGGCGATCACACCATCGCCGCCGCTGGTCGCACCGATGCGGGGGTGCATGCGCTGGGTCAGGTGGCCCATTGCGATTTGATCAAGGACTGGGACCCGTTCCGTCTGTCCGAGGCGCTGAATTATCATCTCAAGCCGCAGCCTGTGGCAATCGTAAAGGCCGCGCGGGTGGATGACGACTGGCACGCAAGGTTCTCGGCGCTGGAGCGTCAGTATCTGTTCCGTATCCTGATGCGCCGTGCACCTGCAACCCACGACGCCGGACAGGTCTGGCAGATTAATCACCGGCTGGACATCGATGCGATGCAGGCCGGGGCAGATATGCTGATCGGGCGGCATGATTTCACCACCTTCCGGTCTTCGATCTGTCAGGCCGCAAGCCCCGTCAAAACGCTGGACGAGCTGCGGGTCGAACAGGTTCAGGGGTTTTCCGGTCCAGAGGTTCATTTCCACGTCCGCGCGCGGTCGTTCCTGCACAACCAGGTGCGCAGTTTCGTCGGAACGCTGGAGCGTGTCGGCGCAGGGGCATGGACGCCCGAAGATGTGCGCGACGCATTGGAAGCTGCGGATCGGGCCGCCTGCGGGCCGGTATGCCCGCCGCAGGGCCTGTACCTGGCGCGGGTCGGATATCCGGAACCGGTGTTCGACTAGATCGCGCGCATCAGCAACCCGCTGGCGATCACAACGATGATCAGCCCCGCCACCAGTTCGATGGTCGGGGCCAGCACCGAGGCAAACCGCGTGGCCGAGGCAGAGGCCAGCAACCCTCCGCGCAGTCCGAACGAGGTCCAGCCGACCAGAGTCGTTACCGTCGCCGTGCCCAAAGCCATCGCAAAGGCGCCCGCGATGCCGACCAATGCGATGCCCATCTGCCACGTCAGGATTAGCACGAACAGGGCACCCGTGCAGGGCCGTGCGGCAATGCCCGCGATCAGCATCATGGCTTCGCGCAGGCTGCCGACCTGTGCAACTTCCTCGGCCGTTGGCCCGTGGCGGTGGCCGCAATCGGAACAAACGCCATCATCGTGGTCATGATGGTGGTGATGCTCATGCTGATGCGCGCTTTCGGTCCGATGTCGCCGTGCAAAGCTGCGAACAGACCGGAACACCAGCCAAAGACCAATTGCGGCAATGGCGGCATAGCTGATCGGGGCCATGACCTGTTCGGTCGTGCCCACCAGGCTTTCGCGCGACATCTGAAAGATCAGGACCCCTGCGTAAACCAGCACAACAGCCGTCACCGCCTGCCCCAGACTGGACAGCACACTGATCGCAGACAGGCGCCAGAAGGCAACGCGGCGACCCAGCCCGTAGCCTCCGATCAGCACCTTGCCGTGGCCGGGACCGATAGCGTGAAAGAAGCCATAGGCGAAACAGACCGTCAGCAGGGTCACGACCGCCTCGGGCTGTTCAGCGCGGGCGGCACGCAAGGCGCGGGCAATCTGGTTCTGAAACTCGCGCTGCTCACCTGCGGCCCAAGCCGCAAGACTGTCAAAGCCGCCGCTGCCCCAGAACCACAGCAGCAAGGCAATGGAGATGGCAACCGGAACAATCAGGTATTTGGACATGAAACGAAAATCTCGGTCGCAAAGCTCTCCCCGACCAGCGGGATATCGTTTTCCTCAAGATCGTAATCCGCGTCGAGCGTCAACAAAAACGCCTGCATCTGCGCCAGCTGACCGTCGATGTCGGGATCAATCCGGCTGATCTGGCAAGACGCGGGGCCGGTCACCGTCACCGGACGGGTCACCTCGTAGGCGGTATAATAGGATTCGTCATAGGCTTTTGCCGTCAGCGCCGAAGCCGGCACGGCACCGCCTTCGACCGCGCGCAGATGGGACGAGACGATGCGCCCGTCCTCGGTGGTGGCCTGCGGCTCCATCGGGCCGGACAGGGTCACCGGAGCACCGTCCGCGAGCAGGACCAGATCGCCGTTATACCCCTCCATCCATTGCGCATCGAAACCGGCCAGAAAGCCCTGTTCGCTGTCCGTCAGAACACCGTCCGCATCCTGATCCAGCTTCATGTCTTCAAGGACCAGCAACGAGTAGAACTCATCATAGGCCCAGGTCACGCGCACATGGGTCAGCTGGCCGGAGTCGTCCACGATGAATTCCAACCCGGTGTCGATGAAGACATGCGGATGCGCCATTGCCGAAAACGGCAGGCAGCAGGTCAAAAAGGGTACGATCCAGCGCATGGGCGAAAGATAGGGGTTCGGCCCACGCCCGGCAATGCGTTTCACGGAAGGCATGCAGAAACCGGCCAAGGGATCAGGTTGGTGGAAACAGAATAATCGTTTGCAGGGCGGTGCCCACCGGCCCTTCGGTGTCATACAGCACCGATTGCGACATTCCGATCCCCGAGGGCTGCCAATGGCTGATCGACTCCGAGGCCAGCCAGTCCGACACCGGCTCACGATGAATCTGGACAGTCAGATCAGTGTTCATGAATCCCATCTCGGTCGTAGGTGCATTCCACGAAATGCCATTGCCGCAATCGGCCAGCGGGCATAGCGCCTGGATCGGTGACGGAGCCTCGCCCTGCAACAGGGCCGGGACCCGCATCCATACCGTCTTGGGGCCCGGCCCCTGATTGCCGCCTTTCGGATACAACACATCCGAGTGATTGGCGAAGCCGGGCAGATAATGGCGCACCTCACCGATCGGAAACGGGCCGGTCACCGCGTCATGCAACCGGGGCGGAGCCATTGTCACATTCGGAACCGGCCCCAGATCGCGCCGCGCCAGATGCATGGTCGTGGCGGTGGCACAGAGCCTGTCGTCCAGATCGTGCACCGTAACCCGCGTGGTTGCCAGCGTCTTGGTGTGGCGCGTGGTCTCTGCCGCCACCCGCAGCCCCGCCAACGGTTGCGGCCGCAGCAGATCGACCGTCAGGCGGGTCAGCATCTTCTCGGGGCCAACCTCTGTTTCCGCTGCCCGCACGATCAGGCCGCTGACCGGCCCCGCATGGCAATGATCGGCAGACCAAGGCCCACGCGCCGGATCGTTGCCAACAAAGGCCCCGTCGTCGCGCAAATGGAAATAGGCCGGACGGCTCTGCTCTGATGTCCCGCTCATGAACTGCCTCAACGTTTTCTGCTCACCCGGTGCCAAGACCGGGCTTTACCTTCGGCCCGAGAATGACTTAGCTGCGGGGAAAATGTCCAGTTCGCTAACCGGGCATAGCGAAAATTGAAGCAGTGGGAGGAGCATCATGGCGTTGCTGATCGAAACCGGGGTGTCTGACTGGATCAGCGATCGCGATATTGCCCGCGATATCCAGCGGCTTTACCCCGGCGCGGATGTAAGGACACCGGACACTTTGGGCGATCCTGCCGACATCACCGTGGTTGCGGTGGTCAGGTTAAGCGACGACCACCCCAAACGCCTGCCCAACCTGCAACTGGTGCAAAAACTGGGCGCCGGAGTCGAGACCATCGTCAGCAACCCCAACCTGCCGGATCATGTGCGGGTGGCGCGTTTGAAACCAGATGCGCCCGCACAGGAAATCGCCGAATGGTTCGTGGCCTATGTCCTGCGCCGCCAACGCCATATGGTCTTTCACGAAGCCGCCCAGCACCGCGCGGAATGGCTGCCCAAAGCCCCCCTCTATGCACCCGAAACGGTGGTTGGAGTTCTTGGGCTGGGCCATATCGGTGCGCGCAGCGCCAGGATGCTGCGGGCAGTCGGGTTTCAGGTCATGGGCTGGAGCCGGTCCCCCAAGCAGATCGACGGCGTGACCTGCCTGCATGGCGATGCTGCCCTGCCGGAATTGCTGGGGCAATGCGATCATGTCTGCGCGATCCTGCCCTCAACCCCTCAGACCGTCGGGCTGTTCGATGCCCGGATTCTGGCTGCGATGAAACCTGGCAGTCAGCTACTGAACGCCGGCAGGGGCGATTTGATCGACGAAATCGCGCTGATTTCTGCGCTGGACAATGGCGCACCCGGCCATGCGGTACTGGATGTGACATCAACGGAACCCTTACCCTCGGACAACCCGCTCTGGGCGCATCCGGGCGTCACCATCACGCCACACGTTTCCGGCTGGCATCTGGGCGAGGCTCTGACGGATGTGGGCGAGAACTTTCAGCGGCTGACCACCGGGCAAGCCTTGCTGCACGAGGTCGACAGGGCGCGCGGCTACTGATCGCGGATCAGGGCGTCAGGATCCAGTTGCCGCCCGCATCGCGGCAGCGGCGTGTCCTGACCTCTCGGGTCTGCTCCGCGCCTTCGGACTGAATAAAGTGCTGCAGGTGAACGCAGTTATCCCGCACATCACGGACAAGGATCGTGCCTTTCGACCTGGTTGCGTCGTTTACCCAGGTGCTTTCTTCGCCGACGCGGGGTGTCGATCCGGTCAACATCGCGTCCGCGGTCGCACTCACCACTTCGAAATCCGCAGGAGTAAGGCCCATTTCCGAGATAATTCGGGAAATCGGCTTGGCTTGGACGACCGTCGCCGCGCCAAGAATAACAGCCGCCGTCAAAGTAGAAGAAATCCAGGCTTTCATGATCGCCTCGCCTTGCTGAAAAAGATTTGCATTCAAGACTATACCGCCCGTGAACCGGGGCCAAGCCCTGTTGGGCGACCTTCAAATTATCCCGAACAAACCTATCGCAACTCTGCCGCTTGGACCGGCGGGGCAATCCCCGCATAGTGCCCCAATCACCAAGCAGAGGCACCCGATGGCACACCCCACCTACTACGCGCCCACAGGCGGCCACCCCGGTCAGGACCAGCTTTTGACCGACCGCGCCATGTTCACCGAGGCCTATGCGGTGATCCCCAAAGGTACGATGCGCGACATCGTCACCAGCGCGCTGCCGTTTTGGGAAAAGACCCGGCTCTGGGTGCTGTCCCGCCCTCTCAGCGGATTTGCCGAGACCTTTTCGCAATACATCATGGAGGTGCAGCCCGGCGGCGGCAGCGACCGCCCCGAGACCGACCCGCAGGCGCAGGGCGTGCTGTTCGTAGTCGAAGGCACTGTGACGCTAACGCTGGGCGGTGAGGTTCACCAGCTGGACACAGGCGGATATGCTTATATTCCAGCCGGTTGCGAATGGATCTTGCACAACAACACCAATGAGATCACCCGCTTCCATTGGGTCCGCAAGGCCTATGAGGCGATCCCCGGCCTGACCGCCCCCGATCCGATCATCACCAATGAACGCGACGTCACCCCTGTTGAGATGCCGGGAACCGAGGGCCGCTGGTCCACCACCCGCTTCGCCGACCCGCAGGATCTACGCCACGACATGCATGTGAACATCGTCAATTTCGAACCCGGCGGCGTGATCCCCTTTGCTGAAACGCATGTGATGGAGCATGGCCTCTATGTGCTTGAAGGCAAAGCCGTCTACCGGCTCAACCAGGATTGGGTCGAGGTCGAGGCCGGCGACTACATGTGGCTGCGCGCCTTCTGCCCGCAGGCCTGTTACGCGGGCGGTCCGGGGCGATTCCGTTATCTGCTCTACAAGGATGTGAACCGGCACATGCCGCTGTCATTGCCCAAACGCTGACGCCAAACCGGCTTTTTCCGGCGCGGGGGTTCACAGAAGCGCCTTAATCTGGTGAAATAACACCGGTTTTTAGCACTGGAGATTGTTCAATGGTACTGCGCGGATTGATGCTGGCACTGGCAGCTGTAATTGGCCTGACGGCCCTGGAGGCAACCCCCGTTGCCGCCAAAGAAGAAACCAAATCGGTATTCGTCATGAGCCGTACATGGGCGGTTACACAGGTCTCGGACGCTCCGGTCGTCTATCGCGCAACCCGTGACAACAACAATCTGAACCCGTTTGGCCCACCGCCGCGCCTGCGCACCATTCAGGCCATGGCGGCCATCCAGGCGGCGACCGGCTGTAAGCCGCTCCGGGCCAGCATGTATCAGAACATCTCGGGTCAGTTCTTTTCGCAGGTCAGCTGCAACTGACCTCAGGTCGAAACGGGCATTGAGGTCGACGCAACCCGCTGCCATAGCTTGCGCATGAAACTCGCGATCAACGGATTCGGCCGGATTGGCCGCACGATCCTGCGGCAGCTGCTGGCTTTGCCGCCGGATAGTGATGTCGAGCTGATGCTGATCAACGACATCGCACCGCTCGAAACCTGTGCTTACCTGTTCAAATACGACAGCACTTTTGGACCCTACCCCGGATCGGTCGAGGCCGGTGGAGAGGCCTTGCTGGTTGACGGTCAATCCATCCCGGTCGCCCACAGCCCGGACCTGTCGCGTGTCGATCTGACCGGGGTCGACGTTCTGATGGATTGCACCGGCGTTGCGCGCACTTCAGACGTGGCCGGTCAGGGGCTGACCGCAGGGGCGGGCAAAGTGCTGATCTCCGGCCCCTCACCCGCCACCGAGGTGACCATCGTTCTGGGTGCCAACGAAGACCAGTTGGGCAACGCCCGGATCGTATCGAACGCGTCCTGCACCACCAACGGGCTGGCCCCGCTGGTCAAGGTACTGGACGGGATCGGAGGCATCGCCTCAGCCCATATGACGACGATCCACTGCTACACCAACAGCCAGCCCATGGTGGATGCCCCGCGCGGCGATCTGGCCCGGTCGCGCGCCGGGGCACTGTCCATGGTCCCCACGACCACCAGTGCAACGGAACTGATTGACGAGGTCATGCCCCACCTCGCAGGCCGCATTTCCGGCGCAGCAGTGCGCGTTCCAACCGCCAGTGTGTCAGCCGTCGACCTGGTCGCGACGCTTGACCGCGGCATGTCCGCGTCTGCTTTTGAGGCCGAATTGCGAACTGCCGTTGCGCAATCGCCCGTTCTGGGTTGGACCGATCACCCGCTGGTATCGTCAGACCTGCGAACACGACCGGAATCACTGGTCATCGCAGGCCCGGAAACGCGCATGGTCGGCGAAAATCAGGTCCGCGTCTTTGGCTGGTATGACAACGAATGGGGCTTTTCAGCGCGAATGCTCGACGTCGCGCGCCTGATGGCACAACCTTGACAAGGGCGATACCGCAGCGGGCGGGCTTGCCCGCGCGCTGCCCGGCCCAACGGGTCCCAAGCATCTTTGATGCGCCAGGGACCGGGCGGGAGGGTCCGCCTCTAACCTGCCACAACCTCATAAGGTTCGTCGAACCAGACCTCTTCCAGATTGGCCCCCTCTCCAATCCGGTCGACAACGGTGAACAGGCCCGGAGCGTGCAGCGGTGTCAGAACGCCGTGCCACGTCCCCCGATGATAATTCACTGTCTGTCCGGGTGCCGTGACAAATGCCAAGGGCTCACCCGGCCGCCCGCCCACATCCGGCGCGACGATGACCAGAAACGGGTGCTGCGTCATCGGGATGAAGGCCTGACTTCCGTCAGGGTGCCGTTCGACCATATCCAGCCGATACGGCAAACTTCGCGGATTGGCATTGAACAGGCTGATCCCTGCGCGACCATCGGAAAAATCCAGCCCAGCGCGGTCATGGTATCGGCCGCACTGCCCCTGATTGATGATCCTGTCCGGCTCACCCGCAACTTCCAGCACATCGCCAAAGGGCGCAAAGGCCTCGGCGGTCAGCGGCGCGGCGACGATCCGGCGGCTCATGAGGGCAACACGTCCCGCAAACGGAACTCGGCGATGCGTTCGGCCTGACGGCAGGCCTCGGCGAATTCCGTATCCCGGTCCTGTTCGATCCGCCGCTGAAACGCCTGCAGGATCGACGCCTTGTCATGGTCACGCACCGCAATGATGAAGGGGAAACCAAACTTCTCAGTGTAACGTTGGTTCAGATCGGTGAAAGCGGCGCGCTCCTCATCCGTCAAAGCATCCAACCCCGCCGAGGCCTGCTCGGATGTGCTTTCCTGCGTCAACCGCTTGGCCTGTGCCAGCTTGCCCGCCAGATCCGGGTGCGCGGTCAACACGCCCAGCCGCTCCTGCTCAGAGGCTGCGCGAAACATGCGGGACAGTGCGTTGTGCAACCCTCCCGCCGTGTCATGGGCGAGGCCAAGTTCCAGATCAAAGGCACGCTCCGCAATCCAGGCAGAGTGTTCGAAGATGCCCCCATAAGCCGTGACAAACTCATCCCGCTGCATCTGCGATGGTTTCGGATGCGCCATCGGGGGATGTTGCGCCGCCCAGTGTTCCGCAATCTGGAGCCGCGTTGCGAACCAGACATCCGAAAACCCGCGCGCATAGTCCAGGAACCGCTTCAATGCCATCACGCGTCCGGGCCGCCCGATCAGGCGGCAATGCAATCCAATCGACAGCATCTTGGGTGCGCCCGCCTCCCCCTCGGCATAAAGCGCATCGAAGCTGTCCTTGAGATACGTGTAGAACTGATCCCCCGAGTTGAACCCCTGCGCCGTGGCAAAACGCATGTCATTGCAGTCCAGCGTATACGGCACGATCAACTGATCCCGCCCGCCGGTCTGCATCCAATAGGGCAGATCATCGGCATACGTGTCGGCCACATATGCAAAGCCGCCCTCTTCAGCCACCAGCCGGACGGTGTTTCCGGAACAACGGCCGGTATACCAACCGCGCGGGCGCTCACCCACGACCTCGGCATGCAGGCGGATGGCCTCGGCGATCTGCGCGCGCTCTTCATCCTCGGACATGTCCTTGTGTTCGATCCATTTCAGGCCGTGGCTGGCAACCTCCCAACCCGCCGCCTTCATCGCGGCCACCTGATCCGGCGACCGAGCCAGCGCCGTCGCCACGCCATAGACCGTGATCGGCACGTCCTGCATCAACCGATGCAGACGCCAGAACCCCGCCCGCGATCCGTATTCATAGATCGATTCCATATTCCAGTGGCGCTGTCCGGGCCAAGGCGCCACACCGACAACCTCGGACAGAAACGCCTCGGACGCGGCATCACCATGCAGGATGTTGTTCTCGCCACCTTCTTCGTAGTTCAACACGATCTGCACCGCCAGCTTGGCCCCGCCGGGCCATTTGGCGTCGGGTGGGGTGGCTCCGTAACCGATCATGTCACGAGGGTATCGAGGCGGCTGCATGGCATCTTCCGTTCTAGTGCGTTTCATCAGCCTTAGACCAGAAACGCGCGGTTGATTATCAAACTAATCCGAACGCTGTTTCCGGTTCTTTCGGCATTTCCACTATTTAGAACTTTGCGCCAGACTGCGACAAAGCTAAAGGAAAATCAAAGGAGACCCCCGTGGCAGGTTACCTGACAACCCACGTTCTGGACACGGCACGCGGCTGCCCGGCCCAAGGACTGCGGATCGCCCTGTATGAAACCACCGGGGAAACCCGCCGCAAACTGGCCGAAACCGAGACCAATTCCGACGGTCGCACCGATAGCCCGATCCTGCCGCAAGGCGATTTCAAAACGGGCAGCTACGAATTGGTTTTCTTTGCCGGAGACTACCTGCGCTCCACAGGCCAGGTCGCCGAAGACCCTCTGTTTCTGGATCAGGTACCGATCCGGTTCGGCATGTCTGACGCGGATGCGCACTACCACGTGCCCTTGTTATTGTCTCCCTACGGCTACTCAACCTATCGAGGCAGCTGAAGAAAACCCGCAAGGCTCCCGCCCGTCGGCTGCCCCTGCCGTGGCGCCTCCCGTTGGGCCGGGCGCCACGCCTTTCAGGCGTGTCGCAGTCCCGAGTTCCATTTCCTTTTTCGCGTCCTCCAGCGCGACCGCACCGCGGCTTTGCCGCGGTGCCCGGCCCAACGCTGTGTAGCGCCAGCAGGGCGCAAACAGGGGCGGGAGCCTTTGCTACCCCGAAGTTTCAGAACTCCGCACGACCTTGCCAATACGCGCAATCATGAAATCCATGAAAAGACGCGACTTGGGATCCTGATGGCGACGATGGGTGTATAGGCACGCCATTTGCACCGGAACCGGAGGTGTGTCCGTCGCCACAGGCACCAGTCGCCCGGCCTTTAGATGTTCGGACACTTCGAATACCGGCTTCATTGCGATCCCCTGCCCCGACAACGCCCAATCGGTCAGTACGTCCCCATCATCGCATTCGAACCGACCCGACACTGCAAAGCGTTTGGGTCCCTCGGGTGTCTCCAACTGCCATTGGAACTCTGTCGCGCCCGGAAAGCGCAGGTTCAGGCATTCATGTTTCCCCGAGACCAGGTCTGCCCCTGTTTGCGGCATTCCCCGTCGCTGCACATAGTCAGGCGCCGCACAAAGCACTCTTTGGCAATCAGCGATCTTGCGGATGCGCAGGGTGCTGTCTTCCGGCTGACCAATGAAAAACGCGAGATCCAGCCCTTCGGTCGTCAAGTCTACCGACCGATCCGTCAGGCGCAAACGCACATCAATCTCGGGGTATTCCTCCAGAAAATCAGGCACATGCGGCGCCAACAACCTGCGCCCCACACCCAATGGCACTGCAACAAACAGAGATCCACGCGGCGCTTCGGTCAGGTGAACCACCTGTGCCTCGGCATCATCCACGGCGTCCAAAACGGCGACCGCACCGGGATAGAACGCCCGGCCCTGCTCGGTCGGGCTGAGGTTGCGCGTGGTGCGCTGGAACAGGCGCACGCCCAGGTGATCTTCCAACTGAGAAATCCGTGCCGAAGTCACAGCAGGCGAAATCCTCAAATCGCGGCCAGCAGCGGACATGCTGCCCAGATCGTAGACACGAACAAAAGTACGGATATTGTCGAGATAGGACATCTTATCGTTTTTTTTGATACAGTTTGACAATATACGGGAATACCGAAGAAAAGCCCGTTTGCCTAGTGTGGCGGTAACTTACCGGAGAGACCTCTCATGTTCGAATTCGCCGTGTTCTGGGATTGGATGGGTTTTGCCGTGCGCTGGCTGCACGTCATCACCGCGATCGCCTGGATCGGATCGTCTTTTTACTTTATCGCGCTGGACCTTGGCCTGAACCGCAACATCCCCGGCCCGGCGGATGGCGAGGAATGGCAGGTCCATGGCGGCGGCTTCTATCACATCCAGAAATATCTGGTCGCCCCCGAACGGATGCCGGACCACCTGACCTGGTTCAAATGGGAAAGCTATGCCACCTGGCTCAGCGGTGCCGCGCTGCTGATGATCGTCTATTGGGTCGGAGGAGAGCTGTATCTGATCGACGCGGAAAAGGCCGATCTGGCGCTTTGGCAGGGGATTCTGATCTCAGCCGCCTCGCTGACCGTGGGCTGGCTGATCTATGATTTCCTGTGCAAATCCGGTCTGGGAGAACGCCCGACCCTGCTGATGGTGCTGCTGTTCATCCTGCTGGTCGCGATGGGCTGGGGCTATAACCAGATCTTCACCGGCCGTGCGATGATGCTGCATCTGGGGGCTTTCACCGCCACGATCATGACCGCCAACGTTTTCTTCATCATCATGCCGAACCAGCGGATCGTGGTAGATGACCTGAAGAACGGCCGCACGCCGGACCCGAAATACGGCAAGATCGCCAAGCTGCGATCAACCCATAACAATTACCTGACGCTGCCGGTCGTGTTCCTGATGCTGTCGAACCATTACCCGCTGGCATTCGCAACCGAATACAACTGGATCATCGCCGCGCTGGTGTTCCTGATGGGCGTCACCATCCGGCACTACTTCAACACCCGTCACGCCCGCGCCGGCAATCCAACTTGGACCTGGGCCGTCACCGCCATCCTGTTCATCGCCATCATGTGGCTGTCCACCGCACCGATGTACAAACCGTTGGAAGAGGCCGAAACGCAACCGCTGACGCCCTATGAACAAAAATTTGCCGCCGCGGACGGGTTTGAAGACACGCATGACGTCGTGCTGGGCCGCTGTTCCATGTGCCATGCCCGCGAACCAGTGTGGGAGGGTATTCAGTGGGCCCCCAAAGGGGTCCTGCTGGAAACCGAAGGCGATATTGCCCGTAATGCCAAACAAATCTACCTGCAGGCGGGCGTCAGCCACGCCATGCCGCCCGCCAACGTGACTTATATGGAACCCGAAGACCGCGAAGCGATCATTCGCTGGTTCCGCAACGCCGGGTCCTGACCACAACAGGGCCGGAAATTCGGCGTTGTTTTCGATAAGTTCTTTCCCTGCGTGGAAACTGATGCTCTAACATGAATGCAATGAGCCGTCGCATTGCATAAAACGGCGAAATTGATTTCGACTTGGGGCAGTTGGAGCCATTCGATGCAGGGAAGCAGGCCAAAGGCCTTTGTGAAATATTGCCTTCTTGGCGTGATCACCGCCCTGCCTTCGTCTCTGGCCGCGCTTGAAACGACGCTGTCCGCACCCGGTGCTCCGAAAGCTCTGGTCGAACGCATCGAGGAAACGTCCTCGGTCGCGACCGCCGAAGACAGGGGGCTGGACACACCGCTGGAAATCCTGTCCGCCGCGTTATCCGATTACCGCACCATCGTTCAGATCCTGTATGACGAGGGCTATTTCAGCCCGGTCGTCAGCATCAAGCTGGACGGGCAGGAAGCAGCGGACATGAGCTCGCTCACCGTGCCCAATACGATCAACCGCGCCGTCATCACGGTGAATACCGGCCCGACCTTCAAGTTCGGCACCGCCATCGTTGAACCGGTTGCGCCGGGCACTGTCCTGCCCGAAGAGTTCGCCCCCGGCAAGCTGGCCACGACCGGAGCCATTCAGCAGGCGGCCTCGGCCGGGGTACAGGGCTGGCGCGACACCGGACACGCCAAGGCCGAGGTCGAAGGCCAAAAGGTCATCGCCCGCCATGCGCAGAAACGGCTGGACGCCGAGATCGATCTTGAACCCGGCCCGCGTCTGGTCTTTGGCAAAATGATCATCAAGGGCGACACGGATGTGCGTTACCGGTCGATTGAAAAAATCGCCGGGTTCCCCTCGGGCGAAGTGTATTCACCGGCGAAAATCCAGAGGGTCGGCACGCGGTTGCGCCGAACCGGTACATTTAGCGTCGTGTCGATCGAAGAGCACAAAACCCCCAACCCCGACGGTACGCTGGATTTCGACGCCACGTTCGAAGACATGCCCAAGCGCCGCCTGACCTTTGGGGTCGAGTTGGCCTCGAACGCCGGGCTGGACGTAACCGCGACCTGGACCCACCGCAACGTATTCCGCCGCGCCGAACGGCTGCGGTTCGAAGCCGCGCTGCGCAACATCGGCGGGTCCGAGGACCTAGACGGCCGGATCGGCCTGCGTCTGGATCAGCCCGACCGGCTGGGCCCGGATGACAACACCTTCTGGAGCGCCCTGCTGGAGCGGCGCAACACCGAGAATTACAACGTCTCTGTCGCGTCGCTGGCCTATGGTGCCCGGCGCACCTTTTCCGACCGGCTCTATGCCGAAGCCTCGGCCGGTTTCCAGTGGTCGGATGCGGATGATGCCTATGGCAGTGGCCGCAAGTTCCGATATTTTATCATCCCGCTCCGATCGGAATGGGATGAGCGTGACAGCAAGGTCAGCGCGACCCGTGGATTCTATCTGGACGCGCAAGCCATGCCGTTCGTCGGGTTTTCGGGTACGGACACAGGCATTCGGCTTTTCGCCGACGCACGCGCCTATACCAGCCTGAGAACGGGCGGACGGATCGTTCTGGCCGGTCGCGCTCAGATCGGCTCGGTGATCGGGCCTTCGCCCAGCAATGTGACACCGGATTTCCTGTTCTTCTCGGGCGGTGCGGGAACCGTGCGCGGGCAACCCTTTGAAAGCCTGGGTATCCCGGTAAACGGTGGCGTTGCCGGGGGCAAATCCTTCGTCGGGCTGTCCGGAGAGGTTCGCGGAAAGATCACCGACGCGATATCGCTTGTCGGGTTTTACGATTTCGGTACCGTGGACACGTCATCCTTTATCGGCAGCGGCGCCGAGTACCATTCGGGCGCCGGGCTGGGCGTCCGGTATGATCTGGGCGGGTTCGGCCCACTGCGTCTGGATCTGGCCTTGCCCATGCAGGGCGATACCGGCAGCGGTCTGCAATTCTATATCGGGATCGGACAGGCATTTTGATACGGCGCTACGCATATCCTGTTGTCACCTCGGTGCTGATCGTGACCGCCCCGCCTGTGATCGCGCAGGAGGATGAGGGCGGCGGCAGTATGCTGGAACGGTTCCTGCAGGACACGCTGTCGGGCGACGATCAAAACGTCACCGTCAAGGGCCTGCAGGGCGCGCTGAGCGCGCGGGCCACGATTCGAGAGATCACCGTCTCGGACGATGAAGGCGTCTGGCTGACCATCAAGGATGCCGAGCTGGACTGGAACCGGCTGGCCCTGATCCGGGGGCGGTTTTCCGTCAATGCCCTGACGGCGCAAGAGATTGACATCGCCCGCGCACCCGGCACGACCACCAAGGACACCCCGCCCCCCTCGGCCGAGACCAAACCCTTTCAACTGCCTGAACTGCCGGTTTCCATTGAAATTGGCGAGATCCGGGTAGATGAGTTGTTGCTGGGCAAACCTCTGATCGGGGTCTCTGCCGCATTGTCCGTCACCGGCAACCTGTCCCTTGCCGATGGCGCGCTGGACACCAACCTGGACATCACCCGGCTGGACCGTGCCGGAGACAGGATCAAGCTGACCGCCGGGTTCCAGAATTCCTCGCGCGAAATCAATCTGGATCTGGACGTGAACGAGGCTGAGGGTGGCCTGATCTCGACCGCCCTGAACATCCCCGACAGCCCGCCGATCGGCTTTACCGCCAAAGGCGCGGGCCCCCTGACCGATTTCACCGCCGACATCGCCCTGAGCAGTGACAAGCAGCCGCAGGTCACAGGACAGGTCGAACTGCGCGCTGCGGAAACCGGCGCGGCAGACGGGATCGCCTTTACCGCCGATCTGGGCGGCGACCTGACCCCCTTCATGGCCGAGGATCTGGACCCCTTCTTTGGCCCCAGGACTCGGCTTTTCGTGGACGGCCAGACCAAACCCCAGGGCGCGCTGGATATCTCTGATCTGGAACTCACAACCCAGGCGCTGAACCTGAAGGGTGAGTTGCAGCTGGCCGAAGGCGGTACCCTGCAGCTTGCGGCCTTGCAGGGCCGGATCACGCCGCCGGACGGCAATTCCGTGGTGCTGCCGGTTGCGGGCGGGGATACATCGATCGAGGCGGCACAGATTTCCGTCCTGTTCGATCAGAAGAACGGTAATCTATGGGACCTGAGCCTGACCGCAGACGCGTTTCAGTCACCGCAGGCGAAACTGGACAACGCCCGGATCACCGCGCAAGGCGTTTTGGAACAGGGCGAAGCGTTTACCGTCACCGGTGATCTGCAGGCCATCGTCGACGGGATCGACCTGAACGATCAGGCGCTGAACACCGCTCTGGGCAAGCGCATCACGCTGGACGGCCAGTTCGACTATGGCAGCGATCAGTCCCTGAACCTTTCGGGGTTCGAACTGGTCGGAACCGACTATACGCTGGCGCTGGATGCGCTGATCGACGGGCTGACCAGCGGGTTGACCGTAGATGGATCAGCCACGCTCGACGCATCGGACCTGTCGCGGTTTTCGGATCTCGCACAGCTTGATCTGGGCGGCGAGGCTTCGGTGCGCGTCGAAGGCAAGGGCTCGCCGCTGGAACGCAGCTTTGACGGCAAGGTGGTGGTCGAGGGCCGCGATCTGGTCACCGGACGCGACGATATCGACCCGGTCATCAAGGGCGAGACCACGATCACGCTGGATGCCAGCCGTGGCAGCGACGGCATCACCATCCGCGAGTTTGACCTGAACAGCGAGGCCGCGCAGGCGCAGGCCAGCGGTGAGGTCACGACACCCGACGGCAACCTGACCATCGACGGACAAGCCAGCGTGAACGCATCTGACTTGTCGGTCTTCTCAGGTCTGGCCAAGCGCGAATTGGGCGGAACCTTGCAGGCCGAATTCGAGGGCAAGGGCACGGTGCAGACGCTGGAATTCGATGGCACGGCCAGCGTGACCGGACAGGATATCAAGACCGGCATGTCCGACCTTGATCCCTTGCTAACCGGCAAAACCGCTATCACCTGGGACGGAGCTCGGACAACAGACCGGATCGAAATCCGAGAGGCGACAGTGAATGGCGCTGCCCTGGCCGCGCAGGTCGCCGCAACGGTCGACGACCCCACCGGCGATCTGTCGGTGGACGGCACGGCGCAGGTGAAGGCCCCCGATCTATCCCTGTTTTCGGGGCTGGCCCAACGCGATCTGGCCGGGTCGATCTCGGCCAATCTGGAGGGCAACGCAACCCTGGCCAGCAAGGTTTTCAACATTCAGGGCAATGTGAATGCGGACGACCTACAAACCGGCATCGAACTGGTCGACAAGCTGATCCAGGGCCGCACGACCCTGAATGTCGATGCCGAAAAGGGCGAGGAAGGAGTCGATATCCGCACCTTCCGCCTGCAGGGCACCGCTTTGTCTGCCACCGCATCGGGCCAGCTGGACCGCGACGCCGGCGGGTTGAGCTTTACCGCGCGGCTTGACGATCTGTCCCGTATCCTGACCACAATGTCCGGGCCGCTAACGCTGGACGGCAACGTCGCCCCGATCAGATCCGGGCTTGAAGGCACCATGCGGTTAAGCGGGCCGGACAGTTCTTACGCCGCACTGACCGGAACCGTGGACATGGATGGCACAGCCGATTTGGACTTCGACGCCAAGCTCAACAAGATCGAACGTTTCGCACCCGAGTTTCCCGGCACCGTCGCGGCAACCGGCAATGCGAAACGCAATAACGGCGTCTGGACCATCGATGGCTCGGCCAATGGTCCCGCCGAAATCAACAGCACGATCGCAGGCACTTTCGATGAAACCAGCGGCGAGGCCGATCTGAGAGCACAGGGCGGTGTCAATCTGGGCGTTATCAACCTGTTTATCTCGCCCAACAAGATCGACGGAACCGCCCGGCACAATCTGCGCCTGAAAGGCAAACCCGCGCTCAGTTCGCTCAGCGGTACGATCACCACCTCGGGGACGTCACTGGCGATCCCTGAAATCGGGCAGACGGTCACCGGCATCAACGGCTCGGTCGAATTGGCGCAGAGCCGGGCCAATATCTCGTTGAATGGCGGGATGCGGGCCGGAGGAAACTTCACTATCTCGGGCCCGCTGGACCTGACGCCGCCGCTGAACGCCAACATTGTCGCCAAGCTCAACCAACTCGTGCTGACCGACAAGCTGCTTTATGAAACCACGCTGAACGGTGAGATCGCCATGACCGGAGCGTTGGCCGGCAACAGCGCCATTTCCGGGCAGATCACGTTTGAAGAGACAAACATCAACCTCGCCGCCGCAGCGGGGGCCGTAGGGGCCGCACCGATCCCCGAGATCGAACATTTCAACGAAAGCCGGGCCAGTTACATCACCCGCGAACGGGCGCGGCTGATCGTCGAGGAAGGGGCCTCCAAGAGCGACTCCCGCATTGCGCTGGATGTCAGCCTGCGGGCACCCAAAGCGGTTTTCGTGCGCGGTCGTGGTGTCAATGCCGAACTGGGTGGAAACCTGTTCATCGGCGGCACGACGGCGTCGGTCATCCCCTCCGGCCAGATTGAGCTGATCCGGGGCAATTTCGATATTCTGGGCCGCAGGCTGGCCCTGACCAAAGGCATCGTGACCCTGCAGGGGGATCTGACGCCGTATATCGAGTTCGCCTCGTCCACCAGTACCTCGGAGGGTACAGCCACGATCGAAATCGCCGGTCCGCTGGATGCGCCCGAGGTTGACGTCTATTCCGACCCCGAACGCCCGGCGGAAGAGGCGCTGGCGATGCTGCTGTTCGGCAACCGTTTCTCGGAGCTTTCACCCTTTATCATTGCCCAGATGGCCGCGTCTCTGGCGCAGCTCAGCGGCGCGGGGGGCGATACGACCAAAGGGCTGCGCGACTCGACCGGCGTTGACACGGTGGATATCGGGGCAACCGAGGGCGGCGCCGGTCGTCTGGGGGCCGGAGCTTATCTGAGCGACAACCTCTATACCGATTTCACCGTCAACACCGAGGGCGACACCGAGGTGAACCTGAACCTGGACGTCACCGACAGTTTCACCGTGCGCGGCACCGTCGACGGGCGCGGCGAAACCGGGCTGGGCCTGTTTTTTGAACGGGACTACTAAGGGCGCTATTTCCGCCGGATACCAATCGCCTGCCCGACCTGCGGTGCGGCCTCCAGCCCGGCGTGATCGCGGACCATGCGGGCCAGCCGTGCGGCCGCCCAATCCGGATAGGACTCTGACCGCCCGGTAGTATGGCTGACATTCATGAACAGCGCTTCCTGCGTGGCGCAGATGGCGTTGTCTTTTTCTGACAGCATCTGCGCAAAGTAATGGCCGCGTTTCCGGTCTGAATCCAACATCCGAAAGCGGAAAAAGAACGTCTCATCCGGCTGAACCTCGCGCAGGAAATTCATGTGGGATTGCAGGACATACGGCCCCTGCCCCAGCGCCTTGACCTGCACCTCACCCAACCCGAGGTGATCGACCATCACCTTTTCCAGCGCCATGTCGAAGGCCACGCCATAAAAGCCCACGTTCATGTGGCCATTATAGTCGATCCATTCCGGCAGAACCGAGAATCCCCGGATTTCGACCGGTGCATCATAAGGGCCGTCATGACCACTGAGCGGTCTAGTCATCACCATCCTCCTCAAAGATCGCGACAGCCCGCACAAAGCCCGCCGACGCCCCTTTGATCTTGAACGGAAAGCACGAGATTTCGAATCCGGTCGGCGGCAGGTTTTCGAGGTTGGTCAGCTTTTCGATATGACAATAGCCGATCTCCATCGAGGCGCGGTGGCCCTCCCAGATGATTGAGGCATCCTTGGTCTCGGCATATTCCTGTGCGGTCAGGGGAAAGGGCGCGTCCCAGCTCCAGGCGTCTGTGCCGGTCACGCGCACACCGCGTTCGGTCAGGTACAAGGTCGCCTCGCGCCCCATACCACAGCCTTTCATCAGATAGTCCGGCTGGCCGTATCGCGTGCCCGCCGACGTATTCACGATCACGATGTCCAGCGGCTGCAAGTCGTGGCCGATCCGTTTCAGTTCGGCCTGGACATCGGCCGCCGTGGCCACATAGCCGTCATCGAAATGGCGGAAATCCAGTTTCACGCCGGGGTTCATGCACCATTCCAGCGGAACCTCATCGATGGTGATCGCCCGTTCGCCGTTATTCATGGTCGAGTGGTGGTGATACGGCGCGTCCAGATGGGTGCCGTTATGGGTTGCGATCTGAAGCCGTTCGATGGCCCATCCCTCGCCGCCCGGCAGATCGTCTTTCTGAAGACCCGGAAAGAACGCCATCACCTGCTCGGCGGTCTGGTCATGCGTCAGATACTCGATCTCGGGCAACATGATCGGCGGATCGGATACGATCCCGGTCTCCAGGGGAACGGACAGATCAACGAAACGGCGGGCCATATGCTCCTCCATCACCAAAGTGACGACAGGTTTGGCCGCAAGCAACACTCTGTCAAGGAAAGAAAAAAGGCGACCCAAAGGGCCGCCTTTTCTAGATTTGTGAGTGGTGGTGTTATTCCGCCGCGACAGCGTCTTCGATCTTTTCGACCCGGATCGCCGAGAACTTGAACTCGGGGATTTTGCCATAAGGGTCGATGGCCGAGTTAGTCAGGATGTTCGCCGCTGCCTCGACATAGGCGAATGGGATGAACACCATGTCTTCGGCAATCGCCCGGTCGGCCCGTGCCATGATCTCGATCGAGCCGCGACGGGTGGTCAAACGGATCATCTCGCCCGGTTCGATCCCCATCACCTTGAGCGTACGGGGGTTCAGCGAACAGTTCGCCTCGGGTTCCACCGCGTCCAGAACATTGGATCGGCGGGTCATCGATCCGGTGTGCCAGTGTTCCAGCTGACGGCCGGTGGTGGCGATCATCGGGTATTCGTCATCCGGGGCCTCATCCGGCGGGATGACGCTGGCCGGGGTGAACCGCGCCCGACCATCCGCACGCGGGAAGCCGTCACCGAACACAATCGCCTGCCCCGGATCGGTCTCGGACAGCGAGGGATAGGTGATGGTCTCGGTCTCCAGACGCTCCCATGTGATGTTGTTGAGCGAGTTCATCGTCAACTTCATCTCGGCAAAGACCTGAGACACATCGGTGTAATCCCATTTCAGGCCGATCCTCTGCGCCAGTTCGACGGTGATTTTCCAATCCTCGCGCGCCTCACCCGGAGGGGTCACCGCCGGGCGCACACGCTGGACCTGACGGTTGGTGTTCGACACGGTGCCGTTCTTCTCATAAAGCGCCGAGGCGGGCAGGATGATGTCGGCATAGTTCGCCGTTTCGGTCAGGAAGATGTCCTGCACGATCATCAGATCCAGCTTGGCAAGCGCGTCACGAGCATGGTTGACATCCGGGTCGGACATGGCCGGGTTTTCACCCATGATATACATACCCTTGATGTTGCCCGCATAGGCCTGATCGATGATCTCAGTAACGGTCAGACCTTTCTCGTTCGAGAAGTCGTCTGAATTCCAGACGTTGTTGAACTTGGCGCGAATGCCATCGTCAGTCACGGTCTGGTAGTCCGGCAGGAACATCGGGATCAGACCCGCGTCGGATGCACCCTGCACGTTGTTCTGACCACGCAGCGGGTGCAGACCCGCGCCGGGCTTACCAACGTTGCCGGTCATCAACGCAAGGCTGATCAGACAGCGCGAGTTATCCGTGCCGTGGATGTGCTGGCTGACGCCCATCCCCCAGAAGATCAGACCGGCCTTGGCCTGCGCGAAGGTGCGCGCGACACGGCGCAGCTGATCCGGTTCGATGCCGCAGATCGGCGCCATCGCCTCGGGCGTGAACTGGCGCAGATGCTCTTTCTCGGCTTCCCAGTTCTCGGTCCAGCGGTGGATGTACTGGCTGTCATAGAGCTCTTCCTCGACGATCACGTTCATGATCGCGTTGAGCATCGAGACATCCGCACCCGGACGGAACTGCAGCATCTCATCGGCAAACTTGCGCATCCCAACACCGCGCGGGTCCATCACGATCAGCTTGCCGCCACGCTTGGCGAACTGCTTGAAGTAGGTCGCCGCGACGGGGTGGTTCTCGATCGGGTTCGAGCCGATGATGATCGCCACATCCGCGTTTTCGATCTCGTTGAAGGTCGCGGTCACAGCGCCGGACCCGACGTTCTCAATCAGCGCCGCAACGGACGACGCGTGGCACAGACGGGTGCAGTGGTCGACGTTGTTATGCTTGAAGCCCTGACGGATGAACTTCTGGAACAGGTACGCTTCTTCGTTGGTGCACTTGGCCGAGCCAAAGCCCGCAACGCTACGCGGGTCTTCTTCGCGCAGGGTTTTCAGCTTGGTCGCGGCCAGATCCATCGCCTCTTCCCACGTTGCTTCGCGGAAATGGGTCGACAGGTTGCCCGGATCGACGTTCAGACCTTTGGCAGGTGCGTCTTCACGGCGGATCAGCGGCTTGGTCAGACGGTGTGGGTGGTGGATGTAGTCAAAGCCGAACCGACCTTTGACGCACAGGCGCCCTTCGTTTGCGGGGCCGTTGATACCCTCGACATATTTGACCTTGCCGTCCTTGACCTTCAGCGAAACCTTACAGCCCACACCGCAGAACGGGCAGACGCTTTCGGTCTCAGAATCGTAGTCTTTGCTGTCGCCCTGCTGTTTGTGGTCCAGCACGGTGGCGGGCATCAGCGCGCCGGTTGGGCAGGCCTGAACACATTCACCACAGGCCACACAGGTTGAATCACCCATCGGGTCGTTCTGGTCGAACACCACCTGCGCAGTGTGGCCACGACCGGCCATGCCGATCACGTCGTTCACCTGCACTTCGCGGCAGGCGCGGACGCAGAGGTTGCAATTGATGCAGGCGTCCAGATTGACGCGCATCGCAACGTGGCTGTCATCCAGCAGAGGAATCTTCTCGGCCTCTTTCGCCGGAAAACGGCTGTCGCTGACATCGTTCAGCTTGGCCATGTCCCAGAAGTGGCTGGAGGTGTCGTGGGCTTCCTCAGGCTGGTCGGCGACCAGCAGCTCCATAACCATGGCGCGCGATTTCTCGGCACGCTCGCTGTCGGTCTTGACCACCATACCGTCCGCAGCGGGGCGGATGCACGAGGCGACCAGTGTGCGCTCGCCTTCCACCTCAACCATACAGGCGCGGCAGTTGCCGTCGGGGCGATAGCCCGGCTGCGGCTTGTGGCAAAGGTGCGGGATGGTGAACCCCTGCCCTTTGGCGGCTTCCCAGATGGTCCAGCCTTCAGGCACGGTGACATCTTCGCCGTTCAGGTTGAAGGTGACGGTTTTGTTCGGGCTTGCATCAAGCATGGCTCTGTCTCCCTCAGATTTCGTCAGCGAAATGTTTCATGACAAGGCGGATCGGGTTCGGGGCCGCCTGCCCCAGACCACAAATCGATGCGTCTCCCATGACCTGGCACAGATCTTCCAGCAGATCGGTGTCCCACTTGTCGGCCTGCATCAGCTTCACCGCCTTTTCGCAGCCCGCCCGGCAAGGCGTACACTGGCCGCAGCTTTCGTCTTCGAAGAAGCGCAGCATGTTCAGCGCCGCATCGCGGGCTGTGTCCTGATCGGACAGAACCACCACGGCGGCCGACCCGATGAAAGTGCCATGCGGTTGCAGCGTGTCAAAGTCCAACGGAATGTCATCCATCGACGCGGGCAGCAAACCCGACGAAGGACCACCCGGCTGATACGCCTTGAAAGTCTGGCCCTCGGCCATGCCACCAGCGGCTTCGATCACATCCAGAATGGTCGAACCAGCGGGCAGTAGGTAAACACCCGGCTTCGCCACACGGCCCGAGACCGAATAGCTGCGCAGACCCTTGCGGCCATTCTTTTCGGTGCTGTTGAGGCACTCAGGCCCCTCACGGCAAATCTTCGAGACCCAATAGAGCGTCTCGACGTTGTGCACCAAGGTCGGGCGGTTAAAGACCCCAACCTGCGCCACGAACGGAGGACGGTGACGCGGCAGACCCTTTTTGCCTTCGATCGACTCAATCATCGCGGATTCTTCTCCGCAGATATACGCACCGGCACCGCGGCGCAGGTCGATATAGCCGGGCTCAACGATCCCCGCCTGTTCCAGCGCCGAAATCTCACGGCGCAAAATCTCCAGCACCGCCGGATACTCGTCGCGCATGTAGATAAAGCAGGTCTCGGCCTCGACGGCCCAGGCGGCAATCAACATGCCCTCAAGAAAGACATGCGGCGTGCGTTCCAGATAATAGCGGTCCTTGAACGTACCCGGCTCGCCCTCATCGCCGTTTACGGCCAGATAACGGGTGCCTTCGTTCATGCGAACAAAGCCCCATTTCTTGCCCGAGGGGAAGCCAGCGCCGCCCAGACCGCGCAGGCCCGAGGACAGGATGTCTTCCTGCACCTTCTCCCAAACGCCGCTGTCGCGCAGCTCTTTCAGCTTGGCGTAGCCGCCGTTTGCTTCATAGGCCGCAAAGGCTTCGTAATCGGGCAGATGGGCGTGGGTGTCACCGGCAGCAATCGCAGCCTGCACCTTTTCGGGGGTCGCGTGGTCAATGTGGTTGTGACCGATCTCAAGCACCGGGGCGGTGTCACAACGGCCCATGCACGGCGCGCGGACAACGCGAACCTCAGCCGGGTCCAGACCATCTTCCAGCGCCTTCTGCAGCTGCTCGGCACCAGCCATTTCGCAGGACAGGGAATCACAGACCCGGATGGTCAGCGCGGGCGGAGGCGTCTCGCCTTCTTTCACCACATCGAAATGGGCATAGAAGGTCGCTGTCTCATAAATCTCAGCCTGACCGATCCGCATCTCGACCGCCAGAGCAGCGATGTGGTCGGCGCTGAGATGGCCGTGTTCGTCCTGAATCAAATGCAGAAATTCGATCAGCAGATCGCGGCGGCGCGGGCGGTCGCCCAGCAGGCGATGAATTTCAGCCTGCGCCTCGTCCGAGAATTGACGGCCTTTGGGCGTGTGCCGCCCCTTGCCTTTACCTGACTTCCAGACGCCCTTGGGTGCGCCTGATGGCTTGGTGTCTAATGGTGCCATGATGCCCTCCGATTGAGGCTCCGTGTCTCATCAGAATAACATATCGTCAAATCGCTTATCGCAATCGCACGATAACGACACCTTATCACCGCAAAGACGTCACCACTGCCCGCAACGCCTCGACCGTGGGCAATTCAGGGTCACGAGACAAAGTCGCCAGACAAATCGGTTTGCTGACAACGGGATCGACCAGGGGTAACACCTTCGTACCCTTCAGATCGCCCAGCGCGCGGACCAGCACGCGCGGGACAACGGTGGCCGCCAACCCCTCGCGTGCCATGACCATCGAGGCGGTAAAGCCGCTGGTCTCAGCAACAACCTGCGGGTGCAGCCCCTGTTCGACAAAAATGCGGTCCAGAATGCGCCGGTTTTGCATCTGTGGCTCCAACAGGCTGAGCGGGAATTCGGCCAACCGCACCCAGGGGATCGGGCCAGTCTCGCTGGTCATGTGCGACGGGACCAGCAGCACATAGGTTTCTTCATACAACGGCTGCACCTGCCGCAGATCGGTGCCGATACTGTCACCATAGGTGATGCCTGCATCCAGACTGCCTTCGTCCAACCGGTGCTGGATGGCCGTCGCGGACATGGTCTCGATCCGCGACAGGATGCGTGGGTGCGCCAGCTGCAAGCGTTTGATCAACCGCCCGGTGAAGGCGATCGCCGTAGGGATCACGCCAAGAATCAGGGTTCCGGTGATCTCGCCCTTCGAGGCCAGCACCTGCTGCTCCAGCGCTTTGGTGTCATCCAGAATGCGCCGCGCCCGCAGCACGATCATCTCGCCTTCCTCGGTCAAACCCTGAAACCGATTGGCGCGCCGCACGATTGAGACGCCCAGCCGTTCCTCAAGGTTACGGATGCGCATGGAAAACGCAGGCTGAGAAATCCCGCACTCTTCAGCTGCCTTGGCAAAATGCCGGTGCCGCGCCAAAGCGCTGAGCAGTTGCAGGTCGCGGATTTCGATCATTTTGGGTATCTCTGGGTCGCACCGGAAATCACTGTAACCGCTATTGGGTCAAGGGAAAATCCCCTTGCAAATATCAGGTCAGGCGAAACGCGTAGACATTGTTCAGATACCCCTGATCCCCGATCCGGAACTGGGCCTCACCGATCTGCTTGAACCCTTGCGCAAGGTAGAACGCAATGGCTGGCGCGTTTTCGGCGTTGGTCGTCAACCAGACCACATCCTCTTGTTGATCCCGGCAATGCTGCAGCGCAGCCGTCAACAGGCGCTTGCCGATACCCTTGCCGTGGTGGCGCGGCTGAACGTAGAAAGTGGAGATTTCCATGCCAGCCCAGTCATCAACCGGGGCATCGCATGACGAGGAGACGCGAATGAATCCGTCTATCCCTTCATGATTTTCCGATACCAAAAGGAACTCTTTGGGGTCGGATATCTGGTCGCTGATTTTGGACGGCGTGAATTCTGAAAGAGCGTAATCCGCAAAAAAACCGCTGACGCCACGTTTGAGGTATGTACCCACCCACACCTCAATCGAGATCGCCGCGATGCTGGAGGCATCCGACAGCTCTGCCGCACGCAGGGTCAATGGGCCTTCAAGTGTTGAACAAAAAGTGCATTACATCGCCGTCCTTGACGATGTAGCCCTTGCCCTCGGCCCGCATCTTGCCTGCTTCTTTGGCGCCCTGCTCGCCATTGGCCGAGACATAGTCGTCATAGGCGATGGTCTCAGCCCGGATGAAGCCTTTCTCAAAGTCACCGTGGATCACACCGGCGGCCTGAGGCGCGGCGGTGCCGGTGCGGATGGTCCACGCGCGGGCCTCTTTTGGGCCGACGGTGAAATAGGTTTCCAGTTTCAGCAGGTCATAGCCGGCGCGGATCAGACGGTCGAGGCCGGGCTCTTCCAGCCCCATCTCTTCCAGGAACATCTGGGCTTCTTCGTCTTCCAGCAGGCTGATCTCTTCTTCGATCTTGGCGCTGATGATGACATGGGCATTGCCCTGAGCTGCCGCCATCTCGGCAACCTTGGCTGAATACTCGTTGCCCTCAGCGGCTTCTTCCTCGGACACGTTGCAGACATAGAGCACCGGCTTGGTGGTCAGCAGTTGCAGCATCTTCCACGCTTTGGCGTCCTCGCCCGACACCTCAACCAGACGTGCGGGTTTGCCGTTTTCCAGCATCGCTTGCGCTTCGGCCAGAAGACGGTCCTGCTGTTGCGCTTCCTTGTCGTTGCCCTTGAGCTTGCGCACCAGATTGGCGCGGCGCTTTTCGATGCTTTCCAGATCAGCCAGCATCAACTCGGTCTCAATGGTGTCGGCATCGGCCACCGGATCAACGCGGCCATCCACATGGGTCACGTCACCGTCTTCGAAACAGCGCAGCACATGGGCGATGGCATCGGTCTCGCGAATGTTGGCCAGAAATTGGTTGCCCAAGCCTTCGCCCTTCGAGGCCCCCTTCACCAGACCGGCGATATCCACAAAGGTCATCCGTGTTGGGATAATCTGTTTCGAACTGGCAATCGCCGCCAGTTTATCCAGGCGATCATCAGGCACGGCTACGTCACCCACGTTGGGCTCGATCGTGCAGAACGGGAAATTCGCCGCCTGTGCGGCCGCGGTTTTGGTCAGCGCGTTGAAGAGGGTCGACTTGCCTACATTCGGCAAACCCACGATTCCCATTTTAAAGCCCATGACGGTCTCCTGATGCCATTCGAGGGGTGCTTCTATGCAGGTCCGGGTCGATGCGCAAGCCGGACTGCAGGCAACCCGGCCAAGTCCAATCTGCAACATCACGAAATGTTCACCCCTTACCGGCTTGCCCGGATCTGAATCTGCGCTCTAAGATCGACGTATAGAACGTTAAGAACAAACAAAAAGTGAATAGTCGGAATGAAGAAAACTGTCATAACCCTTGCGATGCTGCTGGCGGCCCAGACAGCGCAGGCTCAATCCCTTGTCTTTGGCGCTGGCTACTCGGATTTTTCCGATAGCGCAGCTGAGGACGAAGCCGTATTCGCGCTTGAATACCAGCATCGCCCGTTTCACGAGGCCACACGCTTTTCCGCCACCTGGGGCGGCGCGCTGTCCGTAGATACGGCAAGCAATATCCATATCGGCATCGGACTGATCGGCTTTTATACCTTCGCGGATCGCTGGTTTGTCGAAGGCAGCGTCATGCCGGGGTACTTTTCCGAGGACGACGACCAGAATGATCTTGGCGGAGAGTTCCAGATCCGCAGCCTGTTGGGCCTTGGCTACACACTGGACAGCGGCAACAAGATCTCGTTTGCCATCACCCACAAATCCAATGCCAGCACAAATAACGAAAACCCCGGCGTCAACTCGGCCTTGCTGCGATACCACTACCAGTTCTGAAGCAATCTGACCCGGCGGGATTGATTTCCGGGCAAAGTTTCTGCACATCAGGTTCAACTCTGAATGCAAGGACCGCAGATGACCCGTATTGACGCTAAGTTCGCCGCCCTGAAGGCCGAGGGGAAGAAGGCCTTTGTCGCATATATCATGGCAGGTGACCCCGATTTCGACACCTCGCTTGAGATTGTGAAAGGTCTGCCCGGTGCCGGAGTCGACGTGATCGAGCTGGGGCTGCCCTTTACCGATCCCATGGCGGACGGCCCGACCATTCAGGCCGCAGGTCAACGGGCGCTGGATGGCGGCATGACACTGCAGCGCACTTTGGACCTTGCGCGCGCGTTCCGCGAAACAGACGACACGACGCCCATCGTTCTGATGGGCTACTACAACCCGATCTACAGCCGTGGCGTGGACAAGTTTCTGGCGGATGCCCAAGCTGCGGGCATCGACGGCCTGATCGTGGTGGACCTGCCGCCGGAAGAGGACGAAGAACTGTGCCTGCCCGCGCAGGCAGCCGGTCTGAACTTCATTCGTCTTGCGACCCCAACCACCGACGACAAGCGCCTGCCCCGCGTGCTGCAGAACACCTCGGGCTTTGTGTATTACGTCTCGATCACCGGCATCACTGGCGCGGCCGAAGCTCAGGCCACGAATGTCGGCCCCGAAGTGGCCCGGATCAAATCCGCAACCGACCTGCCCGTGATCGTGGGTTTTGGTATCAACACGCCCGAAAAATCCAGGGCCATCGCCACCGTCGCCGACGGTGCCGTCGTCGGTTCGGCCATTGTCAGCCAGATCGGCGCAGGCAAGCCGGTGGCCGAGGTTCTGGACTTTGTGAAATCTCTGGCCGACGGCGCGCATTCCGCCTGATCACCGGGCATCAGAGTGTTTTTTTGAACCGCAGCACGGCAATGGCCTGCTGCGGTTTTTTGGTCTCTGGACGTGAGGCCCTGTCATGTTAGAAATTGGCGTGAAAATCTGACCAAAATATCGAAGGCGCTCAATCATGGCTGTTATCACGACAATCGAAGACCTCCGCCGCATCTACGAACGCCGCGTGCCCAGGATGTTTTACGATTACGCCGAAAGCGGCAGCTGGACCGAGCAGACCTTCCGCGACAACAGCTCGGATTTCTCGGATATCCGCCTGCGCCAGCGGGTTGCGGTGGACATGGCCGGACGCTCGACCGCCTCGCAGATGATCGGAGAGGACGTCGCGATGCCCGTCGCACTGGCCCCGGTCGGGCTGACGGGCATGCAGCACGCGGATGGTGAGATGAAGGCCGCCAAAGCCGCCGAAGAGTTTGGTGTGCCCTTTACCCTGTCCACCATGTCGATCAACTCGATCGAGGATGTGGCCGAGCACACGACGAAACCGTTCTGGTTTCAGCTATATACGATGAAGGATCAGGACTATGTCAGCCGCCTGATCCAGCGCGCCAAGGATGCGAAATGTTCGGCTTTGGTGATTACGCTGGATCTGCAAATCCTGGGTCAACGCCATAAGGACCTGAAGAACGGCTTGTCCGCCCCGCCTAAGCTGACCGCAAAAACCATCGCCAACCTGATGACTAAATGGTCATGGGGCATCGAAATGCTGGGCGCAAAACGGCGCGAGTTCGGCAATATCGTCGGTCACGTCGAGGGTATCTCGGATGCCTCCTCACTTGGCGCATGGACGGCCGAGCAATTCGACCCCAGCCTTGATTGGAGCAAGGTCGAAAAGCTGATGGAGCAATGGGACGGGAAGGTAATCCTTAAGGGCATTCTGGATGCAGACGACGCCAAGATGGCCGCCAAGCTTGGGGCCGACGCTATCGTCGTGTCGAACCACGGCGGGCGGCAGTTGGACGGCGCGCTCAGCTCCATCCGTATGCTGCCGCAGATCATGGACGCGGTCGGCAATGATATCGAGGTCCATCTGGACAGCGGCATCCGCTCTGGTCAGGACGTACTGAAAGCCGTCGCCGTGGGCGCCAAAGGCACCTTTATCGGCCGCGCTTTTGTATACGGACTGGGCGCAATGGGGCAGAAAGGTGTGACAACGGCGCTGGACGTCATCCAAAAGGAACTGGACACCACAATGGCGCTGTGCGGAGAACGCAACGTGGGCGATCTGGGGCGGCATAACCTGCTGATCCCCGAAGACTTCGGTGGCCGCTGGCAGGACTGACTTGGCCTCAAAAACAAAAGGTCAAAAAGCCCTTTCCAAATCCAATGAATCAAGCTAAGGACGCGGCTTCACGCGGGCATACAGCCTTGGAGGATGCCCGCCCTAACATTTGGAGATATATCATGGCTGGTGAGATTCCTGATCTCGTAGCTCTGGAACGGACGGGGACAGGCAAGGGCGCCGCTCGTCAAGCACGCCGCGACGGCATGGTTCCGGGCATTGTTTTTGGTGGTGACAAAGAGCCGCTGCCGATCCAGATCCCGTTCAACGTCCTGTTCAAGCGCCTGAAAGCGGGCCGGTTCAAGTCGACCCTGTGGAACCTGAAGGTTGAAGGCCACGAAGACGTCCGCGTCATCTGCCGCGACGTTCAGCGTGACGTCGTCAAGGACCTGCCGACCCACCTGGACCTGATGCGTCTGCGTCGGACCACCAAGATTGCGCTGTACATCCCCGTTGAGTTCATCAACGAAGAAGAAGCGCCCGGCATCAAGAAGGGCGGCGTTCTGACCGTTGTCCGTCCGGAAGTCGAACTGATGTGCACCGCGGGTGAGATTCCCGAGAAGATCACCGTTGATCTGACCGGTCTGAACATCAACGACGTTGTGACCATCTCGTCCGTTGATCTGCCCGCAGGCACCAAGCCGACCATCGACCGTGACTTCGTGATCGCAAACGTCTCGGCACCGACCGGCCTGTCGTCCAGCGACGACGAAGAAGAAGGCGAAGAAGTGGCCGCAGACGAGGTTGAAGTCGTCGGTCAAGAAGAAGCCGAAGAATAAACCCGGACCCAACGATCCGGATTTTGAGACGGGGCCTCCAGCAGGCCCCGTTTTCTTTTGGTAAGTGGGCTGGAAAACGGATGGTATTCTGTGCCATCAACCGCGGGCATCGCACAAGGACGAGACTATGAAACTGTTTGTCGGATTGGGGAACCCGGGGTCGAAATACTCCCGCAACCGGCATAATATCGGCTTTATGGCCGTGGACCGGATTGCCGAGGACCACGGTTTCGGACCATGGAAATCCAAATTTCAGGCCGAGATCGCCGAAGGGCGTCTGGGCAGCGAAAAGGTGCTGTTGATCAAGCCGCAAACTTTCATGAACCGCTCGGGTCAATCGGTGGGCGAAGCGATGCGCTTCTACAAGTTGGAGTCGACCGATGTGACCGTCTTTCATGACGAGTTGGACCTCGCCCCCAGCAAAGTGCGCGTCAAGGCGGGCGGCGGACATGCCGGGCACAACGGGTTGCGCTCGATCCATGAACATATCAGCCCCGCCTATGACCGCGTGCGTCTGGGGATCGGACATCCGGGGCGCAAGGAGATGGTCTCGCCGTATGTCCTGAGCGATTTTGCCAAGGCCGATGCCGATTGGCTGGACGATGTGCTGCGCGGTGTGTCGGACGGTGCAGGATACCTGGCCGACGGCGATGGCGGCAAGTTCATGAACGCGGTCGCACTGCGCACCGCACCGCCGCGGTCTTCGAAATCTCCGGCCAAAGCGCCGAAGCCCGACACGACACCCGCGCCGGGACCCAAGGTCGACGAACGCTCGGCCATGCAAAAGCTGCTGGACAAGTTCAAATAGGCCTGTTGACCTTGCCGTAACGTCCCAATTGCGGAACCGCATCGGGCGGGTACCAATGTGGCAGGGATACGGGAGGCGTTAGATGAAAGCTCTGTTCAAGTGGGTGCTGCGCATCCTGCTGATGCTGGTGCTGGCTGCAGTTGTTGTAGGGGTCTGGAAACGCGAAGAGCTTCAGCGGTTGATGGCCGTGAACTCTTTGTTTTCCGAGGATAAGATCGTCCACAATTTCTCTCATATGGATGAAGCATTCCTGACGGTAGACCTGCCGCGCGGCGATGGTCCGACATGGGACCTACCCTACGGCCCCGGCTTTGATCTGCCCGACGGCACCGACCAATGGATCGAGGACCGGGCGGTGACCTCTCTGCTGGTGATGCAGGACGGGCAAATCCGGTTCGAAGAATACTATCTGGGCACGACCCCCGAAGATCGGCGAATTTCATGGTCGGTTGCCAAGAGCTACCTTTCGGCTCTGTTCGGCGTTCTTCTGGCCGAAGGGGCCATCAACTCGTTGGACGACCCGGTGGTGAAATACGCGCCCAAGCTGACGGGCACCGCCTATGACGGTGCAACGATCCGCAATGTGCTGAACATGGCCAGCGGCGTCACGTTCAACGAGGATTATTTCGACCCCAACTCGGACATCAACCGGATGGGCCGCGTCGTGGCCTTGGGCGGAGAGTTGGACGACTTCGCGGCCTCGCTACAGGACACCTTCGCCACCCCGGGCGAGACCTGGCAATACGTCTCTATCGACACCCATGTCATCGGCATGGTGATCCGTGGGGCCACCGGGCGCAGCGTGACCGAGCTGCTGACCGAAAAAATCATTCAGCCGCTGGGGCTTGAACATGACGGCTACTATGTGACTGACGGTGCCGGGGTTGCCTTTGTGCTGGGTGGCTTGAATTTTACCACCCGCGATTTTGCCCGGTTTGGCCAGATGATCCTGCAGAACGGAGAACATGACGGCCATCAATTGGTGCCCGCAGACTGGATTGCAGAATCCGTCCTGCCCAGCGCACCGACCAAGGCAGGCGAGATCGGGTACGGCTATCAGTGGTGGATTCCCGTCGGCGCGCATGAAGGTGAATTCCTCGCACGTGGCGTCTATGGTCAGTACATATATTTCGACCAGCCGCGCGGGGTGTTGATCGTGACAACCGGGGCGGATCGAAAATTCCGCGATGACGGCGTGAACGAAGAAAACATAGAAATGTTCCGCAGCATCGCCCAAAGCCTGTAAGGTGGGGTCATGCAAAAACAGGACAGTATCAACGTTTTGGGCGGTGTGCTTGCACCGTGTTCCCGTGATCCGCTGACCGGGTTCTTTCGCGATGGCGCCTGTAACACATGCCCAGAAGATCAGGGCAGTCATACGGTTTGCGCGGTGATGACAGCCGAGTTTCTGGCCTTTTCCAAGTATGTCGGAAACGATCTGAGCACCCCACGCCCCGAGTTCAACTTTCCCGGCCTGAACCCCGGTGACCGCTGGTGCCTGTGCGCCGGGCGCTTTCTGCAGGCCCATGACGAGGGCTGCGCCCCCAAGGTGCATCTTGAAGCAACCCATCAGCGTGCGCTGGACGTGGTGCCACTGCGCCTGCTGACCGAACACGCGATTGTGGAATAGGCAGACCGGCCCGGAATACCCCGGACCGGCCCTTATTCGGGATCACTCCCGCAGTTTGACAAGGTCGGACATCAGCCCTTCGGTCCCGTTGTGGACCGTCAGCCGTTCGACCTTCCCGGCGATGGTTTCCAGCGCCTCCAGCTCTTTCAGCCGCAGCATCACCGGGTTTTCCGCCATCACCTTCGCGGTGTTCAGCAGGGACCGCGTGGCGTTGGTTTCTTCCCGCCGCCGGATGACGTTGGCCTCGGCCTGTTTCTCGGCGGCGACCACGGCGGTCAGGATCTCCCGCATCTCCCCGGGCAGGATGACGTCTTTCAACGCGATCTCACCCACTTCGATACCGATCCCGGCCATCTGTGTCCGCACCCGATCCGCAGCCTCGGTGTCGACATTGACCTTCTCGGCCAGAAGCCGGTCCAGCGTCATCGCGCCCAAGGTCTTCCGGAACGCCAGTTGCAGCGCCCGGTGCAGGGCCTGGTCAAAGTCCTTGACCGCCCCCACCGCCGTGACCGGATCAACGACCCGGTAGTCGGCGCTGAGGTTGACCCGGATGGTTACCCGGTCCTTGGTCAGGATCTCCTGCCCTGTCACCTCATGGGTCCGTTGCCGCAGGTCGATCTGCTTGACCTCGACGTTCCGGCCGACTTTCCAGAAGGCGTGCGCACCGGGGGCCAGCTGATCCACCAGTACCCCTTCAACCGTCAGCAGCCCGGTATGCCCTTCGGCAACCTCGACCTGCGTCAGGTTCAGCCGCAGCCCGGCCCGAACCAACCGCTGTGCCGTCACTTTGGGCACAGCCATGGTTTCGGTCAGCGCGTGGTGTTCGACCTTCCAAGGCCCCGCAGCTTTCCAGACCAGCGCCCGCGCTTCGGGGTTCAGAACCCGAACGGGCACCCCATCCCGCAGCAGAACCAGAACTTCATCAGGCTCGGCCCGAAACTCGGTCAGATGCCTGGCAGCCAGTTCGGGCCGGTTCTGCATCAGCGCCCGCTCATAGGGCGACACGAAAAAGAGCTTCTCCAGATCGTGCAGCTCGGTCAGCACATCCTTGCGCGGCAGCCGGTGTTTCCCGGCACCCAGGATTGCGTCAAATACCCCGTTGCGCAGGACCAGCATCCGCTGGGTCTCGGTCAGGGTCAGCCGCCGGTGGCCGGTCAGCCGGTCAATCAGATCTTGGAACAGTGTCATATCATTTCTCCTTTTCGTATCGCTCTATCGTCGTCGCAAACGCGAACTCCTTTTCATGTTTTCAGTGGGTTGCACCCCGAACGGGTGACAGGTGTGAAGCCCTCGGATGAGGGCGGGAAAGATCCGGACATCCCCCGCGCCATGCCCCTGCGCGGGAGGGTCAGAGAGAGGGGCGCGGGACCGATGCGCCGCCTGACCCAAAGGCCACGCGGGGCGCCGATCCGGCGGCACCGTCATCCGCCCTCCGGCCCAAGGCCAGAGCAGCGAAAGCCCCTGCCCCGCCGGGCCAAAGCCTGACGTTGCGCGGTGCCGCCCCTGCTGGGGGACACCCGGACCCATATGTTTTGGACCGTTTTCACGGGCCGGCGTGGAAGGCCGGTGCTGACTGAACAGCTTTGTCAAATGGCGGGATTCGAACCCGCAACACATCGATTCGCAGTCGATTACTCTACCATTGAGCTACATTTGGTGCCTTGGAAGGGGTCGAACCTTCGCCTACAGATGGGAAACCTGCCGCTCTATCCAACTGAGCTACAAAGCATACCAATCCCCGGTTTCGGCCCTGGCATACGGTTTCGGCAGCGCCGTCCGCACCGGGAGAGTGATCACCTCTGCCCGCTAGGGTCCGGCCCGTTGTGACCGGTAACGGCGGGTTTAGGCGAAGGGTCTGGATTCGCTCAATAATTTTTTGCGGCCCTAAAATGCACCTGTGGCGGGCACGCAACAAAATTACCCAGCCGCGCAATATTCGAAAAGGCCGCGCGTCAAAAACAAAGCGACGCACCCGTCACAGGCGCGCCGCTCTTGTCAAAAATTTCATATTTTACCGCTTGGTCAATCGGCGGTGCGGCCTTCGGTATCCGACATGTCGAAGTTCAGATATTTGGCCACGGTCTGCACGTCCTTGTCGCCGCGTCCGCACATGTTCATGCAGATCAGGTGATCCTTGGGCAACTCAGGCGCGATCTTCATCACATGGGCCAGCGCATGGCAGGGCTCGAGCGCCGGGATGATGCCTTCGGTTGCGCAGCACAGCTGGAACGCCTCCAGCGCCTCTTTATCGGTGATCGAGACATAGTTCGCGCGGCCAATATCGTTCAGCCAAGAGTGTTCAGGCCCGATGCCCGGATAATCCAGGCCAGCCGAAATCGAATAGCCTTCGAGAATCTGACCGTCGTCATCCTGCAGCAAATACGTGCGATTGCCATGCAGCACACCCGGACGCCCGCCGGTCAGCGAGGCGCAGTGCTCCATCTTTTCGTTGACGCCTTTGCCACCGGCTTCAACGCCGATGATGTTGACGGATTTGTCGTCGAGGAATGGGTAGAACAGGCCCATCGCGTTCGAACCACCACCGATGGCGGCAATGATGGTGTCGGGCAGACGGCCCTCGGCCTTCATCATCTGTTCCTTGGCTTCCTTGCCAATGATCGACTGGAAGTCGCGCACCATTGCCGGGTACGGGTGCGGACCAGCTACAGTACCGATGCAGTAGAAGGTGTCGCGCACGTTGGTGACCCAATCGCGAAGCGCATCGTTCATCGCGTCTTTCAGGGTACCACGGCCCGAGGTCACCGGGATCACTTCGGCCCCCAGCAACCGCATACGGAACACGTTGGGCGCCTGGCGCTGCACGTCATGCGCGCCCATATAGACCACGCATTTCAGGCCGAACTTGGCGCAGACCGTGGCGGTGGCGACGCCGTGCTGGCCCGCTCCGGTTTCGGCAATGATCCGGGTCTTGCCCATGCGGCGTGCCAGAATGATCTGGCCCAGCACGTTGTTGATCTTGTGCGCACCGGTGTGGTTCAACTCATCGCGTTTCAGGTAGATTTTGGCACCGCCCAGATGCTCGGTCAGGCGCTCCGCGTAATACAGCGGCGAGGGGCGGCCCACGTAGTTCGCCCACAGATCGTCCATCTCGGCCCAGAAGGTGGGATCATCCTTGGCCTTCTCGTATTCCTCTTCCAGCGACAGGATCAGAGGCATCAGCGTTTCGCTGACAAACCGCCCGCCGAAGATGCCGAAACGGCCCTGCTCGTCGGGGCCGGACATGAAGGAATTGAAAAGATCGTTGGCCATGGGTGTCTCCATCGTCGTACCCGTCGTTCATAGGAGGTGGCGCGCGGATTTGCCATGGCAAAACGTATCATTTCGCCGCCTGGACGCGCTGTGCCCATACCTGCAACGCCTGATCCCTGCTTGGCACGGCGATGCAAGTGAAGTGGTGGAACTCATTCACCTCGGCCAGATACGCCGCCGCCCGCACCACGCGGCGGTGCGGACCGGAATGGGCGAAGGTCAGCATCGCCTCGGCGTCGTGCCAGACACTCAGCGAAAAATAGAGCCCTTGGTGCGGAAACACGTCTACTTTCAGGCACAGCGGATCACCGCGCGCTTGCAGAATTGCCTGACGGGCGCGCCAGAAAAACTCTGGCCCGTAATACCACCGTTTCAATGAAACTCCGCCAATGGCTGCCAGCATTGCCGCGCCCTCCTCTAACGGAGATACGCAGGCATCGGGCGATCAGATCACCGGCAGGCGTCGATAAAGGCGCGGATCAGAGTCGCATCTTTTACGCCGGGCGCGCTTTCCACGCCCGAAGAGACATCGACCTGCCGCGCGCCGGTCATGCGCATGGCCTCGGCAACGTTTTCCGGCGTCAGCCCACCGGCCAGCATCCACGGACGCCGCCAGTATTTACGCCCGGCCAGCAGACGCCAGTCAAAGGCCAGCCCATTGCCACCCGGCAGTTCGGCGTTGCGCGGTGGCTTGGCGTCGATCAGCAGCTGGTCCGCCACTTCCGAATAGAGGTCGATCGCCGCAAGATCCTCGGCTTCGGCTACACCAATGGCTTTCATCACCGGCAGGCCAAACCGCTGCTGGACCTCGGCCACGCGATCCGGGCTTTCCTTGCCGTGCAGCTGCAACATGTCCAGCGGCACGCTGGCCACGATCCGGTCCAGTTCCTCATCCGAGGCGTTCACGGTTAGGGCGACCTTGGCGACGCCGGCGGGTACCAGATGGGCCAGTTCGGCGGCAGCCTCAATGTCCAGATGCCGCGGCGACTTGGGAAAGAACACGAAACCAACATAGCGCGCGCCAGCCTCGGCAGCCGCGCGCACGTGATCAGGGGCGGTCAGACCGCAGATTTTGACACTTGCATCTTGGGGCATTGGCTTGCCTCAGCTGGCTTCGTCCAGCAGGGCCAGAACTTCGTCCTGACCTTCGTTCTGCTTTTTCTTGAGCTTTTTGACCTCACGCTCAAGCTTGCGCACTTCGTTCTTCTTCACCGACGCATCCCGGCGGTGCTTGTGTTCGCGCAGCCATTCCCACAGGAAACCGATGATCAGGCCCGCAACCACACCGCCCAGCACCACCACGAACAGCGGCAGCGACGTGCTGAAGTTAAAGCCTACAAGTTCGGCGAAGGGTTCCGGCATCAGCGACAGTTGAACCGATTCCCGATTGGCCAGCGAAACGGAAATAAGCACGATCCCGAGGATCGCCAGAAAAGCATATCGAAGGTAACGCATCATGGCTTAGGCTTTACCGTTCAACCGGTCCCTAAGCAACTTGCCAGTTTTGAAAAACGGCACACATTTTTCTTCGACCTGAACGGTCTCGCCGGTGCGGGGGTTGCGACCGACCCGCGCGTCGCGCTGTTTGACCGAAAAAGCGCCGAAACCACGCAGTTCCACGCGGTCACCGCGCGCCATGGCATCCGTCACCTCTTCGAACACAGTATTCACGATCCGCTCGACGTCGCGTTGATACAGATGCGGGTTCTCGTCGGCTATTTTCTGAATCAGTTCTGAACGGATCATGAGCGCTACCCTCCCAGGCGACCGGTTAACCATCTCTATTGTTCTGAACAGTATAGGAAAAAAGTCGGATCGGGGGAATGTAAACTCTGTGTGCAAAGCCTTCATTTTGCTGCTAAACCGCGCGATTTTTCGCTTGTTCGCACAAATTCCACTTCTAAAGCGCGGACGACACCCGGAATAAGCCCGGAAATCGGAACATATTGATTCGCAACAAAAACGGCCCCGCGCGGATACGCGGGGCCGTAAATTCGGCTAAGGCTGAGGCCCTGGCTTAGTCGCCCGATTTCAGCGCTGCACCCAGGATATCGCCCAGCGATGCGCCCGAGTCGGAGGAACCGTACTGTTCCACGGCCTCTTTCTCTTCGGCGATTTCGCGTGCCTTGATCGACAGGCCCAGACGGCGAGTCTTGCTGTCGACATTGGTGACGCGGACGTCGACCTTGTCACCGACCGAGAAACGCTCGGGGCGCTGTTCGGCACGGTCACGCGACAGGTCGGAGCGGCGGATGAAGGACTTCATGCCTTCGTATTCCACTTCGATGCCGCCATCTTCGATCGCGGTCACTTCGACGGTGATGACCGAGCCACGCTTCACGCCGCCCACGGCTTCGGCGAACTTGTCACCGCCCAGGGCTTTGATCGACAGCGAGATACGCTCTTTCTCAACGTCAACTTCCGAAACGACGGCCGAAACCATGTCGCCTTTGCGGTAGTTCTGGATGGCATCCTCGCCACGCTCGTCCCACGACAGGTCCGACAGGTGAACCATGCCGTCGATGTCGCCTTCGAGGCCGATGAACAGACCGAATTCGGTGATGTTCTTGACTTCGCCTTCGACCTGCGTTCCCTCGGGGTGGGTTTCTGCAAACACTTCCCACGGGTTGCGCTGAGTCTGCTTCAGGCCCAGAGACACGCGACGCTTGGCGCCGTCGATTTCCAGAACCATGACGTCGACTTCCTGGCTGGTCGAAACGATCTTGCCGGGGTGGACGTTTTTCTTGGTCCAGGACATCTCGGATACGTGCACCAGACCTTCGACACCGGCTTCCAGCTCGACGAACGCGCCGTAGTCGGTGATGTTGGTGACGCGACCCTGATGGACCGAGCCCAGCGGGTACTTGGCAGCAACCAGATCCCACGGATCTTCCTGCAGCTGCTTCATGCCCAGGCTGATGCGGTGGGTCTCTTTGTTGATCTTGATGACCTGAACCTTGATGGTTTCGCCGATCGTCAGGATCTCGGACGGGTGGTTCACACGGCGCCATGCCATGTCGGTGACGTGCAGCAGGCCGTCAACGCCGCCCAGGTCAACGAATGCACCGTATTCGGTGATGTTCTTGACAACACCCTCGACGGTCTGACCTTCGGACAGGTTGCCGATAACTTCGGCACGCTGTTCGGCACGCGATTCTTCCAGGATTGCGCGGCGCGAAACAACGATATTGCCACGGCGGCGGTCCATTTTCAGAATCTGGAACGGCTGCTTCAGACCCATCAGCGGGCCAGCGTCGCGCACGGGGCGCACATCAACCTGCGAGCCGGGCAGGAACGCAACTGCGCCACCCAGATCGACGGTGAAGCCACCTTTGACGCGGCCAAAGATAGCACCTTCGACGCGCTGGTCGTCGGCATATGCTTTTTCCAGACGGTCCCATGCCTCTTCACGGCGGGCCATCTCGCGCGAGATGACAGCTTCGCCACGGGCGTTTTCTGCGGCGCGCAGGTAGACTTCGACCTCGTCACCAACAGTGATTTCGGGGGCTTCGCCGGGGTTTGCGAATTCTTTCAGATCAACGCGGCCTTCCATTTTGTAGCCGACGTCGATGATGGCCTGGCCGGCTTCGATCGCCAGAACCTTGCCTTTGACAACAGAACCCTCTTCGGGCGTGTCCATTTCGAAGCTTTCATTCAGGAGGGCTTCGAATTCCTCCATGGATGCGTTAGCCATGTGGCGTTGTTTTCCTTTACATACGTTTTTTCTGGCCGAGCGGTTGTCTCCGCCGGTCTTAGTGGATTGGTCAGACGACCTGACATATGCCGCAAAACAAAGAGGGCCGGTTGGTTCCGACCCTGCTCGTCTCATTGTTTTATGGCTCAAATCGCCTTGTCGACCGGCGCTCTATAGCGGGTTCGCCAAGTCGCCGCAAGTCATACCGGGCAAATCACGAAATAACGTGCAAGTCGCCGCGGCCAACGACTTGGGATCAGATCTCCTCGCCCTTTTTCAGCAGTTCATCGATCAGGTCTCGCTGAAGGTTGCGGCTGTCACCGCCGCCGAATTGCTGCGCTCCGCCGGAATAGAGCGAGCCGTAGGTCTTGGCGATGTTCACCGTCTGCGCCAGCCCCGAGATCAGCTGATCCTTTTCCAGCGGTGACAGCGGATGGATGAACGCCGCCCACAGCATCCCGTTGGCGATCGCATAGCGCGCATCCAGGGCGCTGTCGAAATTGGCCTGCATCATGCGATGCATATCCTCTGTGGTCAGGCCTTCGGCGCTGCGGATCGGGACCATCGCGCGCATCCGGTCGGCATTGCTGTCGGTGATGACCAGAACCGGAACGTCCGACACGGTCAGTTGGAACCCCGGCCCGCGCGGCTGCGCCTCGGGGTCGAGTGCAAAGATGATCTTGCCCAGACGTTCGTAGTCCATCGGCGGCTCGGCTTCCTGAGCCGCCAGACTTCCGGCCAGAAAAATCAGGGTTAGGGCTAGTCGGATCATCGCATCTCTCCTGCAGGCTATGCCCCAACCATAGGGACCGACTGACAGGCTGACCAAACAAAGCTTGGTGAAGTGGATTTTCCGTCCGGCCGCAGGTTTGAACGATCTGCAAGGTTTGACGGGCTTCCTGCGATAGCCCGTTCAGAACCGCCCCTCTACCTATGTTTCAGCGGTTGGCCACCCGGCTGATCCAAACCTGAACAGGAAAGGATATTCCAATGAAGTCTCTGGTTCTGACCACCCTCATCGCCGCTCTGCCCTTGGTCGCGGCACCCGCCTTTGCCGCGGATGAGATCAATGTCTCAAACGGTATCTCGGCCGCCGGCGCACCGCTGGCGGCGCATGGCGTCGATCTGGTTGCGCTGGTGAATGACGGCAACCCTGTCGATGGCTTCGCCACCCATTCCGCCACCTTTGACGGCGCGTCCTACTACTTCACCAGCGCCGCAAACCGCGAAGCGTTCGAGGCCAACCCCGCTGCCTATCTGCCGCAGCATGGCGGGTTCTGTTCGTTCGGCGTGTCGGTGGGCAAGAAGTTCGACGGCGACCCGGATCAGTATCTGGTCGCAGATGGCAAGCTGTATCTGTTCCTGAACGCCGAAACCCGTGCGGCCTTCCTGAAGGACGTGGCAGCCACGGCAAAAACCGCTGACGATCAGTGGGCGAATATCAAAAGCATCGCCGTTGGCGAGTTGTAATCCAGCAAGCCCGCGGCATCAGGGTGTCGCGGGTTTTTTCCGTTCGATGAAGGCCACGGCCTGGGTCAGCGCCGCGTCGATGCTCAGATCGGAGGTATCGAGCAGAACAGCATCCCCGGCGGGTTTCATCGGCGCGGTGCTGCGGTCGGCATCCCGCGCATCGCGTTCGCGCACATCGGCCAGCACCTGTTCGCGGGTAACGTCCGAGCCCTTGGCGCTCAGCTCCAGAAAACGCCGCTCGGCCCGGACCTCGGCGCTGGCAGTGACGAACAATTTCACTTCGGCCTCGGGGCAGATCACCGTCCCGATATCGCGCCCATCCAGCACAGCGCCCCCGGCACGGCGGGCAAAGGCACGCTGGAAATCCACCAAGGCCGCGCGGACCTCGGGGATCACGGCCACTTTCGACGCCGCCTGTGCGATTTCGGCCGTGCGCAGATCACCCTGTTCCAGTTCCTCAGCGGTCAAAGCCTGCGCGGCCTCGATCGGGTCGGCGCCGTCCAGCGTCCGACGCCCAACCGCACGGTAGAGCAACCCGGTATCCAGATGCGCGAACCCAAAATGTGCGGCAACACCTTTCGAGATCGTGCCCTTGCCCGCCGCCGCAGGGCCATCAATGGCGACCGTAAAGCTCACGAGCGTTCGACCTTTGCACCCAGGGATGCCATCAGCGGTTCGAAAATCGGGAACGAGGTCGCGATCGGGCCGCCGTCATCCACTGAAACCGGGGTCTTCGCACCCATGCCCATCACCATGAACGACATGGCGATGCGGTGGTCCAGAAAGCTCTCGCACGTGCCGCCGCCGGGGACGTTGCCGATGCCCAGCCCGTCGACCGACCACCATTCCTCGCCCTCTTCCACGGTCACGCCGTTGGCGCGCAGACCCTTGGCCATCGCGTCAATCCGGTCGCTTTCCTTGACACGCAGCTCTTTCACGCCGCCCATCATCGTGGTGCCGGTGGCATTGGCCGCGACCACGGACAGAACCGGATATTCGTCGATCATCGAGGCCGCACGTTCCGGCGGCACGTTGATGCCCTTCATGTTGGGCGAGTATTTCGCGCGCAGATCGGCAACCGGCTCGCCACCTTCTTCGCGTTCGTTTTCATAGGTCAGATCGGCCCCCATCTCGCGTAGCGTGGTGAACAGCCCCGCGCGGGTCGGGTTCAGACCGATGCCGGGCACCAGAACGTCCGAACCGGGGGTGATCAACGCGGCACAAACCGGGAAGGCCGCGCTGGACGGATCGCGCGGCACGGCGATGACCTGCGGTTTCAGCTCGGGGCGACCGGTCAGGGTAATCACCCGGCCCTCATCGGTATCTTCAACGGTGATTTCTGCGCCAAACCCGGCCAGCATCCGCTCCGAATGGTCACGGGTGGCCTCTTTCTCGATCACGACGGTTTTGCCCGGCGCGTTCAGACCGGCCAGCAATACAGCGGATTTCACCTGCGCCGACGGCACTGGAACCTCATAGCGCACCGGAACAGGTTCCGCCGCGCCGACGATGGTCATCGGCAACCGTCCACCTGAACGGCCAACCGATTGCGTACCAAACAGCGCCAGCGGATCGGTCACCCGCGCCATCGGGCGTTTGTTCAGGCTCGCATCGCCAGTAAAGGTCGCGGTAATGGGCGAGGTCGCCATCGCGCCCATGATCAGCCGCACCCCGGTACCCGAGTTGCCGCAATCAATCACTTGATCGGGCTCGGCAAAACCGCCAACGCCGACACCATGCACAGACCATTCACCGCCACCGTGGTCTGTCACCTCGGCCCCAAAAGCGCGCATCGCCTTGGCGGTATCCAGAACGTCTTCGCCCTCAAGCAGGCCCGAAATCTTTGTCTCACCCACCGCCATGGCGCCCAGGATCAGCGACCGGTGCGAGATCGACTTATCCCCGGGCACCTCTGCCGTGCCGGTCAGCGGGCCGCAGGGATGCGAGGTCATCGGGATGGGCGTGCCGTGTCCGAACATGGGGGCTCCTGTTTTCGCTATCAGTGCCCAAGCCGATTAGCGAATTGGAGACGGTTGGTCCAGCGGCAATGCGACCGCCAGCGCAAGCCAGGTTTGGGTGATCAGGGGTTTCCGGGTTACAATCGCCGAATTCAGGACGAGTTTGTTTTTTGTTTCTCATTAATCACTGTCCGAGGATTGCCCCATGTCACAATTTCAATCCATGCTCTCAAGTGGCACAGAAAAGTACTTTCAGCCCAAGGACCCACTAAAGACTGACAGCGTTTTGCAGATGCGCCTGGCCTTTCTGGTCGGCCTTGTTGCCTTCGGCCTGCCGATCATTCTCGCCGCTGGCGCAGTGTTTGGCGGCAGCTGTTTCCGCGACAGCATCAGCCATTTTTACTATGCCCAGTTTCTTGGCGCCATTTTTGTCGGGCTATTGGTTTTTATCGGCGGTTTTCTCATCGCCTATACCGGAGATCATTGGCTTGAAGATCTTGGGTCCTTCATTGCCGGAATAGGCGCCTGTTTTGTTGCGGTTTTCCCAACAAGCGGGTCTGGCTGCGAAGAGCCCGTCAGCTTCAAGTCAAGAATCTTTGCCGATGTGAACCAATCGCCGCCACCGGTGCTGTCTGACCCCCAGCCGGACGCGTTCTTCACCCTGTTTTCAAGCGCTCCGCATTTACATGCCTGGGCCGCGGGCATCCTGTTTGCCTATCTGGGCCTTTATTGCCTATTCGTTTTACGCCGCGTGGTTCCTGAACGTCATATAAGAGACGGCCAATTGATCCGGTCGAAAAGACTACGCAACACACTGTATTCGTTGTGCGGCGTCACAATCCTGTTGTGCGTTCTAATTCTGGGTATCGTCGCCTTTTCCGGTGAAGGCGCTCAGGCGGGGTGGAAATCCCATAATCTGACGTTTTTTGTAGAAACAATCGCGCTTTGGGCATTCGGGCTGGCCTGGTTCGCCAAAGGCCGCGCCTTTCCCAGCCTGCGCGATTCCACGCCGTAGGGGTCAGGTTTTGCGGAACGTCAGGTAATGCGGTGTGCGGCCTTCGCGCAGGGCCTTCTGCTCATACCGGGTGGAAATCCAGTCCTCCCACGGCTCGCGCCAGTCCGCAGGGCGCTCGGCCAGCCATTCGAACCCTGCGCGCGGAACTTCCTCCAGCGTCTGGCGGACATAGTCGGGAATGTCGGTGGCCACGCGAAAGATTGACCCCGGTTTCAATACGCGCGCCAGCGGTTCCAGATGTTCCGGCGTCACGAAACGACGGCGATGGTGCCGCGTTTTCGGCCACGGGTCGGGGTACAGCAGGAAGGCGCGCGAAATGCTGGCCTCGGGCAACACGTCGAACAGATCGCGCGCATCGCCGGGGTGCACAGCAAGGTTTTCGACTCCAGCCTGGCGGATTTTGCCCAACAGCATGGCGACGCCGTTGATATAGGGCTCGGCCCCGATGATGCCGATATCAGGGTTGCTGGCGGCCTGATGCACCAGATGCTCGCCGCCGCCAAATCCGACCTCAAGCCAGACATCCTTGCCGCCGAACAGCGCCTTAAGGTCCAGCGGATCGCGGTTGGGGTTGGTCTCCCAATCCACCGCGCCGGGCGACAGAGCGTCAAGATCTTCGTTCAGATACGTCTTCTGACTGGGCTTGAGGGTCTTGCCCTTAAAGCGGCCATAGAAGTTTCTGCGGGGGCGTTGTGGTGTCTGGGTGCTCATGGCGGTGCCCATACTGCGCGGGCCGCACCGTTGCAACCCCGGCGCCGAATCGAAAAGCGCGCCGGAAACCGGCGCGCTTTGTTTGGTTTTGGATCAGACTGCGGCTTTCAGCGCGTCTACCAGGTCAGTGCGTTCCCAGCTGAAACCGCCATCCGCGTCGGGCTCGCGCCCGAAGTGGCCATAAGCGGCCGTGCGCTGGTAGATGGGCTTGTTCATCTGCAAGTGCTCACGAATGCCACGCGGAGTCAGGTCCATTACCTGACCGACGGCGGTTTCGATCAGAGCGTCGGCAATCTGGCCGGTGCCGTGCGTGTCGGCATAGATCGACAGAGGCTTGGATACACCAATCGCATAGCTGAGCTGGATGGTGCAGCGTTCCGCCATGCCCGCAGCAACGACGTTCTTGGCCAGATAGCGCGCAGCATAAGCGGCCGAGCGGTCCACCTTGGTCGGGTCTTTGCCCGAGAACGCACCGCCACCATGCGGTGCGGCACCGCCATAGGTGTCCACGATGATCTTGCGCCCGGTCAGACCTGCGTCACCGTCCGGGCCGCCAATCACGAATTTGCCGGTTGGGTTCACGTGCCACTCGGTTTCCGCGGACAGCCAGCCTTCGGGCAGGGTCTCGGTGATATAGGGCTCGACGATGGCACGGATGTCATCCGAACTCAGCGACTCGTCCAGGTGCTGGGTCGACAGCACGATCGAGCTGACGCCAACCGGCTTGCCGTCGCGGTAAACCACCGACAGCTGAGATTTCGCGTCCGGGCCCAGCGCAGGCTCGGTGCCGTTTTTGCGCACTTCGGCCAGACGACGCAGAATCGCGTGCGAATACTGGATCGGTGCTGGCATCAGCGCGGGAGTTTCGGTGGTGGCGTAACCGAACATGATGCCCTGGTCGCCAGCACCCTCGTCCTTGCCGTCGGACGCGTCCACACCCTGCGCGATATGGGCGGACTGTTCGTGCAGCAGGTTCGTCACCTCGACGGTTTCGTGGTGGAACTTATCCTGCTCATAGCCGATATCCTTGATACAGGCGCGCGCGATCTCGTCGATACGGCCCATATAGTCGTGCAGCTTTTCCTGATCAGACAGGCCTACTTCGCCACCGATTACCACACGGTCGGTCGTGGCAAAGGTTTCGCACGCCACGCGTGCTTCGGGTTCTTCGTTCAGAAATGCGTCAAGGACGGCATCGGAAATCCGGTCGCAAACCTTATCCGGGTGCCCTTCGGATACAGACTCCGAAGTAAAAGTGTAGTTCTGTCGGGACATGAAAGTGCTCCATTAAGATTTCCCCATCACGCCAGGAAGCCGTTGTGACGGGCAAGCGAGGGCATACGCCCACAACTTCACAGGGTCAATCGGTATTTAAGCGAGTTCCCGCCGGACGTTGCGCCAAAGCAGCGCGAACAAAACCGCCAGCAAGACAAAGACCGGAAAATCACCGATCCGGGCATAGACGGTCGGTGCCAGCGGCACCGGTAATTTTGCATCCAAATAGCCCGCCTGCCCCAATGCCAGCGCGTTCGTGATGCGCCCCAGTGGATCGATCACCGCGGATACTCCGGTATTGGCTGAACGCATCATCGGCAGCCCCTGCTCGATGGCACGCATCTGCGCCTGAGCCAGATGCTGATAGGGGCCGGACCGGGTACCGAACCAGGCATCATTGGTGATTTGCAACAGGAAATCCGCGCGACCGGGAGCGGACAGGACATCCTGCGTGAACACGGCCTCGTAACAAATCAGCGGCAGCGCCTTGCCCAGCTTTCCCGCGTCCATCAGCGCAGCACCGGGTCCCGAGCTGAAGCCATGACCGGCAGTGGTCGCCATCCCGTGAATGCCGAACCGTGCCATCAGGTTTCCAAACGGCACGTATTCCCCGAACGGAGCAAGGTGGTGCTTGTCATACAGGCCCTGCTGCTGACCCTGCTCGTCCAGATAGATCATCGAGTTATAGATTTGCGGGCCGTCACCCCGTTGAATGCCCAGAAACACCGGCACTGACTGCGCTGCATCTGTGACCGCATCCAAATACGGCTGCGCACTGCCCAGCCATGCGGGTATCGACGTTTCCGGCCAGACGATCAGGTCAGGCCGGGGCTGCGCTGCGGTAAATTCGATCTGCCGTGCAAAGAACAACGGCGCATAGTCCGGGTCCCATTTCTGATGCTGTGGGGCGTTGGGCTGGATCAGGCGCACGGTGCGGTCGGTCTCGGTGACAGTCGGACGGGTGGCCGCATAGACCAACACCAGACAAGCCGTGCCAACCGTCAAGCCCAAGGGCAGCGCGAACCCGCCGCGTTGTGCCAGCGCCGCACCCAGGGGCAAGGTTGCCAACGAGGTCAAAGCCCCCAGACCATACGGCCCGAACAAGGACAGAAGCTGCGCCACGTGCGTATCGACCCAAACCTGCGCCAGCCCCGCCCAGGGAAAACCCGTCAGAACGTAACCCCGGGCGAATTCCGCAAGAGACACGGCCACGGCAAGGAAAACCGCCTGTTTGACAGCGCCTCCACCCGGTCGCCTTGCGGCCCAAAAGGCCAGCGCCCAGAACAGGGCCAGCCCGCCTGCCATGAAAATCAGCGCGAAGGGCGCCATCCAGGCGTGGCGCTCGGCGTCCACGAAAAACGGCTCGATGATCCAGCTGAGCCCGTGGGCGAAGTATCCGGTGGCAAAGGCCCAGCCCAACCACGCGGCCCGACCCCGTGTTTCAGTCGACAGATAAAGAAGGGCAAGCAGCAGCAACCCAACCAGCGTTGCCGCCCATATGCCAAAAGGTGCAAGACCAAAGGCCGCCAGCGCGCCCAGCAGGGCCGACAGCACGAACCTCAGCCAAAACGGCCAGCCCCGCGATGGGGTCATGCAGTAAGATCCGGCAACATGACACGCAGTCGCTTGATCCGGCGCGGATCTGCGTCGATCACCTCGAATTCCGGGCCTTCGGGATGCAGAACAACCTCACCCCGCGCAGGTACGCGGCCGGACAGCATGAAAACCAGACCGCCCAGAGTATCGATCTCTTCCTCGTCCACGTCCTCGTGACTGGTCAGCGAGCGTCCGATCTCGGCCTCGAACTCTTCCAGAGGGACACGCGCCTGAACGATGTAACATCCGGGCTTTTCCTGCACCCACAGCTGATCTTCATCCGCGTCGTGTTCATCGGCGATTTCACCCACGACCTGTTCGATCAGGTCCTCGATGGTCAGCAAACCGTCAACACCGCCATATTCGTCGATCACCAGCGCCATGTGACGGCGTTCCGTCTGCATCTTGGTCAGCAGCACACCGATTGGCATCGAGGGGGGCACGAACAGCAAGGTTCGCAGCATCGAGACCAGATCGAACTCGTTGCCGCCACCGTTGAACCCGTGGGTCAGGGCGAAATCCTTGAGGTGGACGAAGCCCAAAGGCGTGTCCAGCGTGCCCTCATAGACCGGTATCCGGGACAACCCGCTGTCGCGGAACACCTGCGCCAGTTCATCTTTGGTGATGGTGGACGGGACCGAGATGATCTCGGCCGTCGGAATGGCCACGTCCTCGACCCGCATCCGCCGCAGGTTGATCATACCGCGCGGCTGCACCCTATCGGTCTCGTGCCCGTTGGCTACGTGAACCTCATCCTCGTCCTGTGGTGAGAACGCGTCCACTATGCGAGAAAAAAACCCGGCTTTCTCTTTGACATTGTCACCGCCGTTCTTCGGTTGCGCGCCCTGCGCCGCCATAGAACTGCCGTCTGTATCGCCCATGATCCCGTTCCAAATAATCGACCCTGAAGGCCCGTCTACGCATTATATGGGTCATCAAGACCCAGTTTGCCAAGTATATCGACCTCAACCGCTTCCATCAAATCCGCGTCAGCGTCGTGGATGTGATCGTATCCCAGCAAATGTAAAGTTCCGTGAATGATCAGATGTGTGACGTGATCATCCATGGGCTTTCCCGCCTCAGCCGCCTCACGCGCGCAGGTGTCGTAGGAGATCGCAATATCCCCCAGCGCGATTTCGCCGGTGAAGTCCGGTTCGGGCGGCAGCGGTGGCTGACCCGGTTGGCTTGGCGCCAACTCCTCGGCGGGCCAGCTGAGCACATTGGTCGGAGTGGGTTTTTCCCGGAACTCCGCGTTCAGCTCGGCGATCCGGGGGTCGTCACAGGCCAGCACGCTGATTTCGCACAGATCAGCGTCCAGATCGCAATGATCCAGAACCGCCTGTATGGCCCGCACGGCCAATGGCTCCAGCCCCTGCCAGCGCCCGTCTTCAATCGTCAGTTCCAGGTTCATGCTATCCTGTCCAAAGCCTGCGGCCCCGGACGATTACCCCGTCTCGCGGCCTGCGTCGGCCTCATACGCCTCGATAATGGCGGCGACAAGCGGGTGACGCACCACGTCTTTCGAGGTGAAGTAGTTGAAGCTGATATTCGGGATCGTCTTAAGCAAACGTTCCGCATCTTGCAGCCCCGACTGGACCCCGCGCGGCAGGTCCACCTGCGAGCGGTCGCCGGTAATCACCATGCGGCTGCCCTCACCCAGACGGGTCAGGAACATCTTCATCTGCATGGTCGTGGCGTTCTGTGCCTCATCCAGCACCACGAACGCGTTGGCAAGCGTCCGCCCGCGCATGAAGGCCAGCGGGGCAATTTCGATTCGCTTTTCCTCGATCAGCTTGGCCAGTTGCTTGCCGGGCAGGAAGTCGTTCAGCGCGTCATAGAGCGGCTGCATGTAAGGATCGACCTTGTCCTTCATGTCACCCGGCAGATAGCCCAGCTTTTCACCCGCTTCGACCGCAGGTCGGCTGAGGATGATGCGATCCACATGCCCTCCAATAAACATCGACACGCCGACGGCCACCGCCAGATAGGTCTTGCCGGTACCTGCGGGACCGATTCCAAAGGCCAGTTCGTTGTTGAACAGCGACTGGACATAGGCCTTTTGCGCGTCGGTGCGCGGCTCGACCAGTTTTTTGCGGGTTTTGATCTCAACCGTGCCGCCCTTGAACATCTCAAGCTGGTCACCGTCTCGGCTGCCGGTTCCTGTCTCGGAACCGCCCATCCGAAGCTCGCGATCCACATCAGCGGCCTCGACATCGCGGCCGCCTTCGAGACGGGTGTAGAGCGCCTGCAGCACCTCGATGGCCTGTTTCTGCGAATCCTCGTCGCCCATGACAACCAACTGGTTGCCGCGCCGGACAATCTGGACGGACAGCTTTTGTTCGATTTCGGTCAGGTTGCGGTCATACTCGCCGCACAAATCAATCAACAACCGATTGTCAGGGAATTCAACAAACGCCTCGCGCTGGGGCATGTCATCTTGCGGTGGGGTAAGGGCACCGATGGCCAATCCGTTCTCCTGTCTTGGCGTTTCACCCTGAGCGTAGACAACAATTCTCGGTGGGCGCAAGCCACAGTTTCAAATTTTCCGAAACGGATGGCAAAACCGCCGAACAATGCCGCAAACGATACCACCCCCAACAGGGGTCAAAACGTATAGTTCAACCCAAATCTCAGACCGCGGTAGCGCGGTGTGGATTTCGTCGAGAACCCATTGCTGAACTCGACCCGGCGCGAGTCGAACTGCACATATTCGTACTCACCCGTGATCGACCAGTTTTCGCTCAGGCTGTGTTCGGCACCGATACTGGCCGAAAACCCGCTGCGGGAGTCGCTGTCTTCAAAAGATTGCGTCGTGGCCCCGGACGTCAGGCTGCTGCCGGTCGTGACATCCCCCTGCACGTATCCGACCGTAACAAAGTACAAAACCGTGCCGCTTTTGTTGGTCAGACCGTTGCGAAAGCGAACCGACAAGATGTCCGAGACCTCGGAGGAACCGGTGATTGCGGTGCTGCCAACATTCGTCATGACGTCGTCGTCGAGCGTGCCAAAATCATACCCAAGTTCGAACCCGTAGACATAATCGCGCCCGCCGACGGCGGGCAGAACACCGCGCCAGCCGCCTCGAACACCACCGTAGCTGCCTTTCAGATCCAATTCTCCGATCCCGAAGGTGCCGCCCGGGGTCGTCAGACCGAATCGGTCCGTGCCGCTTGTTGCGTAACCGCCGTTCAGGCCCAGATAAAAGGCGCTAACATCGCTGCCGAAACGTTTCGGGCTGGCAACCGGAGGGTCAGTCACACCCTGTTCCAAATTGCCCGCAACAGTTGCGCTGGAAAGAAGCGAAAGCACCAGCGCCGACGAAAAAACAACCCGGCGGCCTGGCCCAAAGAAACGTGTTCGAATTTCCACTCGTAACCTCCATCGTCCCAACCCGTTAACCGGACCGGCACAGAACTGGATTCTCAGGAGCGCGGCGCGCTATACCCTGAAAAAATCTGGCCTTTCTCGGAACATAGTTCTTGGTCGTGAATCAAGGGTTAAATTTTGAAACAAGTGCCAACTATGGTTTTCTGACAGCACCGGCCCTACAGGTCAGATCAATGTCCCCGCCAGCGAGTTTGCCCCCGAACCGGTGATCCGAACGTCTCTGAGCTCACCGATGGCGACGTCGGCCTCGGACACGTGAACCGAATGCAGATACTCGGATTTTCCGACCATTTGTCCGGGCAGGCGACCGGATTTTTCGAACAGAACACTGACTTTGCGGCCAACCATCGCGTCCTGGATTTCCCGCTGATGCTGGGTGATCAAGGCCTGCAGGCGTTGCAAACGGTCATCCGCTGCCTGCGGATCGACCTGAGGCCGCTCGGCCGCGGGCGTTCCGGGACGGGTCGAGTATTTGAAGGAATAGGCATAGCCGTATTTGACCTCTTCCACCAAATCCAGCGTGGCCTGGAAATCTTCGTCGGTTTCCTCGGGGAAGCCGACGATGAAGTCACCCGACATCATGATATCGGGCCGCGCCGCGCGGATACGCTCGACCAGACGCAAATAGCTTTCCGCCGTATGGCTGCGGTTCATCCGCTTCAAAATCCGGTCCGAGCCCGACTGCACCGGCAGGTGCAGATACGGCATCAGCTTTTCGCAGGTCCCGTGCGCCTCGATCAGGTCATCCGCCATGTCATTGGGATGCGAGGTGGTAAAGCGGATGCGCTCCAGCCCGTCGACCTTGTTCAACTCCCAGATCAGACCGGCCAGCGTCATGTCGCCGTTCGCTCCGGCGCCATGATAGGCGTTGACGTTCTGCCCCAGCAGAGTGATCTCGCGCACGCCGCGTTCGACCAGATCATGGGCTTCGCGGATAATGCGATCCGCCGGACGGCTGACCTCGGCCCCACGGGTATAGGGCACCACGCAGAAGGCGCAGAACTTGTCGCAGCCCTCCTGTACGGTCAAAAACGCCGTCGGACCGCGCTTGGCTTTGGGGCGGTTTTTCAGCTTTTCGAACTTGTCTTCCTCGGGGAAATCCGTGTCCAGCGCCTTGGCACCGGTGCGGGTCTTCTCCTCCATCTCGGGCAGACGGTGATAGCTTTGCGGCCCCACCACCAGATCGACCAGAGGCTGGCGGCGCATGATCTCTTCGCCCTCGGCCTGCGCCACGCATCCCGCCACACCAATTTTCAGATCGGGCTTTTCGGCCTTCAGCCCCTTGAACCGGCCCAGTTCGGAATAGACCTTTTCGGCGGCCTTTTCCCGGATGTGGCAGGTATTCAGCAGAATCATATCCGCGTCGTCGGGGCTTTGGGTTTCGACATAGCCCTGCCCGCCCAGCGTCTCGGACATGCGTTCGCTGTCATAGACGTTCATCTGGCAACCATAGGTTTTGATGTACAGCTTTTTGGGTTCTGACATGGATATGGCCTTTGCATTCGCGGGATCGGCGTCATCTATACCTTACGAACGCCGCTTGCAATGCCGGGGCGGATACCCGATTTTGACCGAAGATTCCAGCAAAGTGGAACCGAACAGGCAATGCAATACGACTCACTCGACGTTTTCCTGAACGCAGGCAAATCGGCGCTGACCAAGGGTCCCGTCGCCATGATCTTTGCCGAGGACATGGTCGAGATCGACAGCACCATCCGGCATCATCTGCATCTGGGTTTCAAATCCGTGATCGCCTTCATGCCGCAGGATTTTGCGCTGGACCCCGAGCTGTCAGAACGCATTCACCGCGTCACCCTGACCTGCGTGCCCAGCGCAATTGTCTTCGACACTATCAACAGAATCATACAGGCCGCCCCCGGCATCTGGATGTATTACTGCTATAATGCCGAATACCTGTTCTTTCCGTTTTGCGAGACACGCACGGTGGGCGAGTTGCTGGCCTTTCACGCCGAAGAACGCCGCGACGCGATGCTGAGCCACGTGGTAGACCTTTATGCCGACGACCTGGACGCCTTTCCGAACGGAGTCGCCCCGGACCGCGCGATGATGGACAGCACCGGCTATTACGCCCACACCCGCCATGACGCCGAAGGCCACCCGGTCGAACGGCAATTGGACATGTCGGGCGGCCTGCGCTGGCGGTTCGAGGATCACATTCCATACGAACGCCGCCGCATCGACCGGATCGCCTTGTTCAAATCCCGCAAGGGTCTGGAGCTGCGTCCCGACCACACCTTCAACGAGCCGGAATACAACACCTATTCCTGCCCATGGCATCACAACATGACGGCCGCCGTGTGTTCATTCCGCGCCGCCAAGGCGTTGAAAAGCAACGCCGGGTCGACCTTCGACATCCCGAGCTTTTGCTGGCGTAACTCGGTTCCGTTCCAGTGGACGTCCGGTCAATTGCTCGATCTGGGGCTGATCGAATCGGGTCAGTGGTTCTGAGCCATCAGGACTTTGCCAGAGATTTCTCAAGAAGCGGAGGAAAAGGTATGTCTCAGGTTTACTCGAAAGACCTTCTAAAGCTCACTTACCATGGCATCGAAGCCCAGATTGGTCTGGATGAGACTGTTACAGTAAATCTACGTAATCTGTTGAAAGTCCATGCGACCCTACAGGAGCTAAACCAGTTCTTTCACCAGAAGGATCACTACGAAAGCTTGGATGACATCAAGGAGTATTTGGGCACCTATCAAAGCCACGGCGCCCTTCGCCTCATCAATGAAGCTCGCGGGCCGCTCCTATCAATGGTTTTCTCTGATCGCGTAAACAAAATGTTTGATGACGGCGCATTCGAAGCACCCGAACGGCCGTACTATTTTGAACCTCGCGACAAAACCGAAGCCTGACGGCAAACATTACTCAACGCCGTAACAGCACCGGGAACCAATCTTCGCGCAGGCGTTGGCCGGGGGTCATGTCATGACCCGGAAACGGCGGTGAGGTCCGGCCCGGACGTTCCACATACCGCGCGTCATCCCCAACCAGACGCAGCGAGAACGCCCTGCGGCGGCTGTCAGAATGGTTACCGCGCGCGCCATGCAACGTGCGGTAGTTGAAGGCTACCGCGTCACCCGGTTCCATCGCGAATTCCACAACCGTCATGCCCTCGGCATCCGGGTCCGGGACGGGGATGTACTGGCCTTCGTCGGGGAAGTACCCTTCTTCCGAGACCCAGCGGGTCGGCAGAACCTCTTTCTCCCACCGGTGCGAGCCCGCCACGCAGCGCAGCGTTGCCTGTTTCACCGGATCCAGCGGCGACCAGAAGCTGATCGTCTGCTGTCCTTCGACAAAGTAATACGGCCCGTCCTGATGCCACGGCGTCGCCATCGAGGTACCGGGCTCTTTTACCAGAACGTGGTCGTGGAACATTTGAACGGTCTGAGATTGCATCAGATCAGCCGCGACTTCAGCCGCCGGAGAGCTCTCGATCACCTCGCGGAACTGATCAATTCGCGACCAGTTGCAGTAATCGTCAAAGAACAGGCCGGTTTCACCCTGTTTCTTGTTGTCCGACGCATAAGGCCCCGGCTCGGCCATATTGGCAGCAACACCTTCGCGCAGGGTCTCGACGTGGTCGGCAAACAGCCCCTTGATCAGGACAACGCCGTCCTGCTGATAAGTGTCGATCATCTCTTGCGTGACCAGAGGGTGCGTCATGTCTGTCTCCGTGCCGTGGGGTTGGGCGATCTGCACATGGGAATGCCCTCTGTTCAAGTCATATCTTTCAAAGATACACTTAACCTCATGTTATATATCTCACTGCGCCAATACGAATATGTCTGCGCCATTGGACGGCACGGCAGCCTGTCCGCTGCCGCGCAGCACCTGAATGTCTCGCAACCGGCGCTGTCCAACGCCCTGACCCGGGTCGAGGAACAATTGGGCTATCCCCTGTTCGCCCGTCGGCGCGGAGCGGCGATGGCTTTGACCCCGCAAGGGCGCGGCTTCATTGAAGAGGCCGAGGCGCTGCTGGCCAGAGCCGCCCGTCTGGAAAACGCTGCCGAAAGCAGCACGGGCAAGGCGCGGCTGCGGCTGGGGTGTTTCGTTGATCTGGCCCCGTTTCTGCTGGCCCGTGCCCTGCGGCAGTTGCGCGCCGAGATGCCGGATGTGGCGGTGTCTTACAGGGTCGACAGTTTCGAGGGTTTGATTTCCGGCCTGATCGACGGGCGGATCGACCTGGCGTTGACCTATGGGCTCAGCATGGACGCGACATTTACCCGGCATACTTTGTTCGCCAGCTCTCCGCGTGCGCTTTTGTCGCCGGATCACCCCTTGGCCACAAACAGTCAGGTTTCCTTGCAGGACCTGGCCGCACATCCGCTGATCCTGTCCGAGGAAGGTCTGTCCGCGCAGCATATATTGGGGCTGTTTCGACGGATCGGAGAAAGCCCGGCGGTGGCCCATCGCGCGGCCTCGCTGGAGATTCAGCGCAGCCTTGCAGCGCATGGTGAAGGGGTTGCGATCAGCTATGCCAATCCGCCAACCGAAATCAGTTATGACGGGATGGCCCTGCTCAGCCTGCCCGTATCGGACCCTTTCGCGGCAGGGCCTGTAGTGCTGGCACGGCATGGCACAGGCCCCACCGACGCGCAGATTGCGACCGCCGAGCGCGCCTTGTCCGATCTGAAACCGTAGATTTATTTTTTTCGCAGGCGGATCACGACATCGACCGAGGCGATTTCAACCCCTTCGGGCGCTTCGGGCAGACGCTGAATCACCAACTGATCCGAGGGCGCATCGCTCAGTCGGCTTTCATCTTCCCAGTAGAAATGCGGGTGATCATGGGTATTGGTGTCGAAATAGCTTTTCGACCCATCCACCGTGATTTCCTGCAGAACACCGGCCTCGCAAAAGGCGCGCAGCGTGTTGTAGACCGTTGCAAGCGAGACGGCATCGCCGTTTTTTTTCGCCGATTCAAACAGGCTTTCCGCCGTGACATGACGGTGACGGCCATCGCCCACCAGCAGTTCGGCCAACGCCAAACGCTGTCGCGTCGGGCGCAATCCTGCGTCGACCAACCAATTCGTGGCTCTGCTCTGGCTTTGAGGTGTCATGAATCCGAAACCCGTTTGTTGCTGCCCTATATATAAGTGCTCAGGTCAGGTTATTTCAAATGAAATTCATTCGCAAAGAATGTCCTGAACACAACATGATGTGGGCGACCGCTCTTGCAGGACCTTGCATACGGGTGCTAGGTGAGGCCAGATTAGTTAAACGGACCCCTGGCAGGAGAGGCGGCAGAATGGCCCAATTCCCGAGCAGCTTTGACAAGGACGATCTGCTGAAATGCGCCCGAGGCGAATTATTCGGCCCCGGTAATGCGCAGTTGCCTGCTCCGCCGATGCTGATGATGGATCGGATCACCGATATCTCGGCCGATGGCGGAGCGCATGGAAAAGGTCATATTCTGGCCGAGTTTGATATCACCCCGGACCTGTGGTTCTTTGACTGCCACTTCCCCGGCAACCCGATCATGCCTGGCTGTCTGGGACTGGACGGCCTGTGGCAGCTGACCGGGTTCAACCTGGGCTGGCGCGGCTGGCAGGGGCGCGGCATGGCCGTTGGCGTGGGTGAGGTCAAGCTGACCGGCATGGTGCGCCCGGACCGCAAGATGCTGACTTATAAAATCGATTTCAAAAAGGCGATTCAGACCCGCCGCCTGACCATGGGTGTGGCGGATGGTATCGTCGAAGCCGACGGCGAAATGATTTACGACGTCAAAGACATGAAAGTCGTTCTGTCCGAAGCCTAAGCCGGACCGGCCTGAAATAAGGAGCACGCACATGCGTCGAGTAGTTGTCACCGGTTTGGGGGTTGTGTCCTCCATCGGGAACAATGCCGAAGAGGTTCTGGCCTCGCTGAAGGCCGGCAAATCCGGCATCGTGGCCAATGAACAGATGGTCGAACACGGCTTTCGCAGCCAGATCGCCGGATCGCTGAAGATTGACGTGGCCGAGCATGTGGACAAGCGCACCCTGCGCTTCATGGGGCCGGGTGCCGCCTATGCCCATATTGCCATGAGCCAGGCGATCGCCGATTCCGGTCTGACCGAAGATCAGGTTCAGAACCCGCGCACGGGCTTGGTCGCCGGTTCGGGCGGCCCGTCGACCAGCGCCATGCTGACGGCGCATCAGACGGTGCTGAAAACCGGAGCCACCAAGCGGATCGGACCGTTCGCAGTTCCGAAATGCATGTGCTCGACGATTTCCGCGAACCTTGCGACGGCGTTCAAGATCAAGGGCATCAACTACTCGATCACCTCGGCCTGTTCGACCTCGCTGCACTGCATCGGCAATGCGGCGGAACAGATCATGATGGGCAAGCAGGACATCATGTTCGCCGGCGGCGGCGAAGAACTGGACTGGACCCTGTCCTGCCTGTTCGACGCGATGGGCGCGATGTCTTCCAAGTACAACGACGCCCCCGAGAAAGCCTCGCGCGCGTTTGACGAAGACCGCGACGGATTCGTGATCTCGGGCGGTGGCGGCATCGTCGTGCTCGAGGATCTGGAGCACGCGCTGGCCCGCGGCGCCAAGATCTATGCCGAAGTCACCGGTTTCGCCGCCACCTCGGACGGCCATGACATGGTGGCCCCGTCAGGCGAAGGCGGCGAGCGCGCGATGCGTCTGGCGCTGGCGACCCTGCCCGAAGGCCGCAAGGTCGATTATATCAACGCCCACGGCACCTCGACCCCGGTCGGAGACGTGGGTGAGGTCGAAGCCGTCCGCCGCATCTTTGGCGAGGGCAAGGTACCGCCGATTTCCTCGACCAAGTCGATGACCGGCCACGCGCAGGGCGCCGCCGGTGCGTTGGAGGCAATCTTCTGCCTTTTGATGCTGGACAATGACTTTATTACTCCGTCGATCAACGTCGACACACTTGCCGAAGGCATCCAGCCCGGTGAAATTGCAACTCAAGTGGTTGAAAACGCAGGTTTGGACTCTGTGATGACCAACAGCTTCGGCTTTGGCGGCACAAACGGGTCCATGGTTCTGTCAAAGTATAACGGGTGAATATGATGTCGGATCTTCTCAAGGGCAAACGCGGCCTGATCATGGGGGTGGCGAATGACCGCTCGATTGCTTGGGGCATTGCCAAGGCGATGCACGAGGCAGGCGCGGAACTGGCGTTCACCTATCAGGGTGAAGCGTTCGGCAAACGGCTGGAACCGCTGGCCCAGAGCCTGGGCAGCGATTTCATGGTCGATGCGGATGTCACCGATGATGAATCGCTGGACCGCGCGTTCAATGAGTTGGGCGAACGCTGGCCGACGATTGATTTCGTGGTTCACGCAATTGCCTATTCGGACAAGTCCGAACTGACCGGTCGTTTCCTGAACACCACGCGGGCGAACTTCAAGCACTCGATGGATGTCTCGGCCTATTCCTTTATCGAGGTTGCGCGCCGTGCCTATCCGCTGATGAAGGACAATGGCGGCTCGCTGCTGACGCTGACCTATCAGGGTTCGAACCGGGTTGTGCCGAACTATAACGTTATGGGCGTGGCGAAAGCCGCGCTGGAATCGGCGACGCGTTATCTGGCCAACGATCTTGGCCCCGAAGGCATCCGCGTCAACGCCGTCTCGCCCGGCCCGATGAAAACGCTGGCAGGTGCCGCCATCGGTGGCGCGCGCAAAACCTACAAGTTCTGTGATCAGAACGCACCGATGCGTTCAAACGCCACGCTCGAGGCCGTCGGTGGCACTGCCGTTTACCTGGCTTCTGATGCCGGTGCCTGCACCTCGGGCGAGATCATTCGCGTCGACGGCGGCTTCCACGTTTTGGGCATGCCGCAGCCCGATCACATGTGACCCGATCTTTCCCTGCCCGCGCCAAGATTTCACCATCTTTCGCGGGCACGGATAGCGGCATGAGCAAAGCAGAACAAATCCTCTCGAACACCTCTCGGGTGTCCCGGCGCAAACAGGGCTTTTTGGGACAACGCGGCCGGATCGCGTTGCTGGCCCTTACCATGCTGCTGATGCTGTTTGTGTTCTTTACACAGGCAGATGTGCGCGCGGCCTTTACATCCTGGACCAGCCTGATTTCAGGCTGATCCAAAGCGCTGACCCGCTGTGGTCAGTTGATTGAGACGACCTCGATATCGAAAATCAGGTCCTGACCGGCCAGCGGGTGGTTTGCGTCCAGCGTGACGGTTGCCTCGTCCGAGTCTACCACCGTCACCGGCACCGCTTGCCCGTCCGGCGTCTGCATCTGTAACTGGGTGCCGGGATCCAACGGGATGTCATCCGGGATGCCCTCGCGCGGGATCTGCTGGCGCGCTGCGGGGTTGATCGGGCCATAGGCATCCACGCAGGCGATTTCGACCCGCTTTTTCTCACCCACAGTCAAACCGGGCATGGCGGTATCCAAACCGGGAATGATCTGGCCTGACCCGACCACGAATTCAAGCGGATCGCGTCCTTCGGAACTGTCGAACACGTTGCCGTCCAACAGCGTACCTTTGTAATGGATGCGAACGGTGTCGCCTTGTTTGATCTCGGTCATAGGTGGCCTCCGGCCGTTAAGGGTTTAAGCGATCAAACCTAGGGAGTGACACGGCATTGTAAACCCTCCCCCCTTTTGCGCCTGCGACTCTTGTGCCAACCTGCGCCGGATTGAGGGAGGGGTACCGATGCCAATCACCACATGCGTTTTTGACGCCTATGGCACGCTGTTCGACGTCGCCGCCGCCGCACGTCAGGCGGCCACCGAACCCGGTTACGAGAAACTGCAACAGAAATGGCCTGAACTGGCCAATCACTGGCGACTGAAACAGCTGCAATACACCTGGCTGCGCGCGATCACCGACGCCCATGCCGATTTCTGGGATGTGACCCAGGACGGGCTGGACTGGGCGCTTGAGGCCACCGGGCTGGACGGCGACCCGACCCTGCGCCAGCGCCTGCTGGACCTGTATTGGGAGTTACAAGCCTACCCCGAGGTCCCCAAAATGCTGGCCGATCTGAAAGCCAAAGGGCTGAATACCGCGATCCTGTCCAACGGGTCGCTACCCATGCTGGATGGTGCGGTAAAATCGGCTGGAATTGGCGACGTTCTGGACGACGTTCTGTCGGTCGAAAGTGTTGGCATCTTCAAACCCCATTCCAGCGTCTATGATCTGGTGCAAAACCGCTTTGGCGGCACCCGTGATGAGGTGTTGTTTGTCAGCTCGAATGGCTGGGATGCCGCAGGGGCCAGCGGCTATGGCTTTGTGACCGCCTGGGTCAACCGCGCAAACGAGCCAATGGACCGCTTGCCATGGACACCAGCACATGTACTGTCCGACCTGACGACGATCCCTCAACTGGCTGGATTTTAATGGCTTTCTTCACCACTTCCGACGACAGGCGCCTCTATTACACCGATACCGGTTCAGGAAGTCCGGTGCTGTGTCTGGCCGGGCTGACCCGCAACAGCCGGGATTTTTCATTCCTCGCGCCGCATATCACCGATCTGCGGATGATCGCGATGGACTACCGGGGGCGCGGGCAATCGGATTTTGACCCGGATTTCATGAACTACAACATTCTGCGCGAATCCCACGACGCGATTGAGCTGCTGGATCATCTGGGGCTGGATCGCGTGGCCGTTCTGGGCACCTCGCGCGGGGGCCTGATCGCGATGGCCTTGGCCGCCAGCCACCCCGAACGCCTGTCCGCCGTGGTGTTGACCGATGTGGGTCCGGTGATCGAAACTTCGGGCATGGCCAAGATCATGGATTATGTCGGCCGGCAGCCGGTGGCGAAGACCTATGACGAAGCCGCGCAAACCCTGCAGCAAGTGATGGAGCCGCAATTCCCCGGCGTCCCCCTCAGCCGGTGGCGGCAGCAGGCCGAGATTCAGTATGAGCAGACCGCGGACGGGCTGGCCCTGCGCTATGATCCCGCCTTGCGCAAGGCCTTGCTGGATCAGGCCGCCGCTGGCGCCATCCCGGATATGTGGATGTTCTTCGAGGCGCTGCATGACATTCCGACCGGCGTCATTCGGGGCGCAAACTCGGACGTGCTGGGCAAGGATACGCTGATCGAAATGCACAAACGCCACCCCGGTCTTATGTCTGTAGAGGTTCCGGATCGCGGGCATGTTCCGTTTCTGGATGAACCACAGTCGCTGGACCTTATCCGCAAGGTATTGGACGCCGCATGAGCACGCTGGAAATGATCGAAGCCGCCGCCGAGCGGCTGAAAGGCCACGTCCGGGAAACACCCCTTCTGACCTCGCCGTTTCTGGACGAATTGGCGGGGCGCCGGGTGCTGGTAAAACCGGAATGCCTGCAACATACTGGCAGCTTCAAGTTTCGCGGCGCCTGGTCGGCGATCTCGGCTTTGGACGAGGCCGACCGGCGACGCGGCGTGATCGCCTTTTCCTCGGGCAACCACGCGCAGGGCGTGGCCTATGCGGCCGCGCGGCACGGGATTTCTTCGGTAATCATCATGCCCTCGGATGCGCCGCAGTTGAAGATCAACAACACCCGCGCGCTGGGGGGCGAAGTGGTTCTGTACGACCGCGCCAACGAAAGCCGCGAAGAGATTGGCGAGGCGCTGGCTACCGAGCGCGGCCTGACCCTGATCCGCCCCTACGATGAACCGCAGGTGATTGCCGGTCAGGGCACCACCGGGCTGGAGCTTGCCCGGCAAGCCGCCGAGATGGGCGTTGAAAAGGCCGACGTACTGGTCTGCTGCGGTGGCGGCGGGCTGACTTCCGGCATTGCTCTGGCGCTGGAGGGCCACGCGCCCAGCCTGCGCGCACGCCCGTGCGAGCCTGAAGGGTTCGACGACGTTAAGCGGTCTCTGGCCACGGGGCAGATTCAGAGTAACGCCGCTGCTTCGGGGAATATCTGTGACGCAATCCTGACGCCGCAGCCGGGGCAGATCACCTTTCCGATCCTGAACCGCCTGAGCGGGCCGGGCCTGTCGGTCACCGAAGAAGAGGCAATGCGGGCCATGGCGCAGGCGTTCCTGCGACTGAAGCTGGTGTTGGAACCGGGGGGTGCCGTGTCGCTGGCCTCGGCCCTGTTTCGCCGTGACGAAATCGAGGGCGATGCGGTGATCGTTGTGGCCTCGGGGGGCAATACGGACCCTGAAGTCTTTGGAAAAGCACTGGAATTCCTGACCTGACATGGATCAATGATTGGGTCACTGTGACGACTTAACGTGTGACAACGGGGATTGTGTCATGCAGATCTTGGATCTTGGTGAAGTGCAGTTGCACTATCGGGTCGATGGTGATCCGGATGGTGCGCCGATTGTCTTTGCCAACTCGCTGGGCACTGATCTGCGTCTTTGGGATGCGATGCTGCCCCACCTGCCTGCAGGTCTGCGGGTCATCCGCTATGACAAGCGCGGGCACGGGCTGTCGTCGCAGCCCCCTGCCCCCTATTCAATGGGCGCGCTGGTGCGCGATGCCGAGGCGCTGCTGGACCATCTGAACGTGCGAGATTGCGTTTTTGTCGGCCTGTCCATCGGCGGGCTGATCGCACAGGGTCTGGCGGTGAAACGTATGGATCAGGTGCGCGCACTGGTGCTGTCGAACACCGCCGCCAAGATCGGCATCCCCTCGATCTGGCAGGACCGGATGGAAGCGGTGCGTCAGGGCGGTATCGAAGCCTTGGCCGATGCCACGATGGAGCGGTGGTTTTCGAAGAAATTCCGCGCCTCGCCCGATCATCTGCTGTGGCGCAACATGATGGTGCGCCAGCCGGTCGACGGGTATCTGGGCTGCTGCGCCGCAATCGCGGGCACGGATTTCTACACCCCCACCAGCGGCCTGCGCCTGCCCACGCTGGGGATTGCGGGCAGCGAGGATGGCTCGACCCCACCGGATCTGGTGCGCGAAACCATCGACCTGATCCCCGGCTCGAAATTCGAACTGATGCGCCGGGCGGGTCATCTGCCCTGCGTCGAACAACCGGCGGAATACGCGGCCCTGCTGCGGGATTTCCTGACCGATATCGGACATATGTGAAGGAGCGTGACAATGGCAGATTTTCTGTTGGTCCATGGATCCTGTCATGGCGCCTGGTGCTGGCGCGATCTGATCCCCGCGCTTGAGGCTCTGGGCCATTCGGCGCGGGCCATTGATCTGCCCAGCCACGGCTCGGACCCGACGCCGATTGCCGACGTCACGCTGGAGAGCTGCCGGGATGCGGTGCTGTCGGCCTCGACCCCGCAGACCATTGTCGTCGGCCATTCCTGGGGCGGTTATCCGGTCAGCGCGGCCGCCGAGGCCAAACCCAAGGCCATGCGCGCGCTGATCTATCTGTGCGCCTATGTTCCGCAGAACGGCCTGTCCATGGTTGAAATGCGCAGACGGGCGCCGCGTCAATTGATCGTCGATGCGGTCGAGAAATCCACCGATGGCCTGTCCTACACGGTCAGGCCAGAAAAAGTGCACGACCTTTTCTATCACGATTGCCCGCCAGAGATCATACCCTTTGCCTTCGCACGCCTGTGCCCGCAGGCCATTGCTCCGCAGGAAACTCCTTTGACGTTGTCCGACAATTTCGCGCGCGTCCCCAAGGCCTATATCCGCGCCACGGACGACCACGCGATCCCGACGGAATACGAAGAAGAAATGGGCCATATCGCGCCCGAGGAATTGCGCAAGACGATCAACAGCTCGCACTCTCCGTTCTTCGCCCAGCCTCGCCATTTGGCAGAAATTCTGGACGATCTGGAACAAAAGCTTCCAGGTGCATAACCCCGCGTAACGGGTGCTTCACAGGTGAACCAGGCGTGATAGGGTCCGGTTGAAACTCGCGATTGGGTGCCATGCGTCTGCCTTTTCTCTTCGTTCTCGGTACGGTCATGATCGACGCCATGGGCATCGGTCTGGTGCTGCCGATCATGCCTGACCTGATCGTCGAAGTTCAGGGCGGCACCCTGGCCGATGCGGCGATCTGGGGTGGCGTACTCAGCACTGCATTCGCCGCGATGCAGTTCCTGTTCGGGCCGATCCTGGGGAACCTGTCCGACGCCTATGGTCGCCGCGCGGTTCTGTTGGTGTCGCTGTTCGTGATGTCGCTGGACTACGTGGTGATGGCAATCGCAGGCAGTATCTGGCTGCTGTTGGCGGGGCGCATCATCGGAGGCATCACGGCGGCCACCCATGCCACCGCTGCTGCGTTCATGGCGGATGTATCGAAACCGCATGAGAAGGCCGCGAATTTCGGCCTGCTGGGCGCTGCGTTTGGCGTCGGTTTCGTTCTTGGCCCGGTGATCGGAGGGTTGCTGAGCGAATACGGCACCCGCGCGCCTTTCTGGGCGGCCGCGGTGCTGTCGGCCCTGACGTTTCTGGCCGGTCTGCTGGTGATGCCCGAAACAGTCACCAACAAAACCCGCCGGGCCTTCAGCCTGCGCCGCGCCAATCCGGTGAATTCGCTGCGCGCCATCGCCGCACTGCCCGGCATCCGCCCGATGCTATGGGTCTATTTCCTCTATTCGGTGTCGATCTATGTCTATCCCGCAATCTGGGCCTATTTCACGACCGAGCGTTTCGGCTGGTCGCCGCAGATGATCGGCCTGTCGCTGGGTGTCTATGGGATCGGCATGGCCGCCGTTCAGGGCGGCCTGATCCGACCGGCAACACGATACCTGGGTGAGCGGGTCACGATCATCTACGGCATGGGGTTCGAGATCGCCAGCTTCCTGCTGTTGGCTTTCCTGACCAATGGCTTCATTGCCCTGCTGTTGATCCCGGTCACAGCGCTGGGGGCGGTTGTCACTCCTGCCCTTCAGGCCCTGACCTCGCGCGCCACGCCCGATTCTCAGCAGGGTGAGTTGCAGGGGGTGCTGACCTCCTTACACGCGCTGTCGATGGTGATCTCGCCGCTGGTGATGACCAGCGTGTTCGCACAGTTCGCTCAGGTCGATGCCGCACTGTATCTGCCCGGAGCACCGTTTCTGTTGGCGATGCTGTTGATGGCCTTCGGGTTTGCACTGTTTTTGCGGTCGCGCCCTGTCGCGGCGTAACAACGACCTCTGAATGACGGTTTCCGTCTTGCAGCCGCCATGTTCCCGCGCCACCGTGGACCAAAGGGAGTGAGGGACAAGAATGCAAACCATCAAAGCCGCCGTCTGCCGGGCGTTCAACGAACCTCTGATTATCGAAGACATCCAGATCTCGCCCCCCGGCACCGGAGAGGTCGAGGTGACGCTGGATGCGGTGGCAATCTGCCATTCCGACATCACTTACGCCACCGGGGCATGGGGCGGGCATCTGCCAGCCGTCTACGGGCACGAGGCCGCAGGCGTGATTACCGCAACCGGTGATGCCGTCGGCGGGTTTCAGGTGGGCGACCCGGTGGTAGTCACCCTTATCCGTGCCTGCGGGTCCTGCCCGTCCTGCGCAGGCGGTCAGCCGACGATCTGCGAGACCCCCTATGACTCGGTCAATGGTCCGCTGCGCACGGCAGATGGCGAGCCACTGAATCAGGCCATGGCCTGCGGGGCCTTTGCCGAGAAGGTTGTGGTCAGCCACCGTCAGATCGTGAAGATTCCCGAAACCATGCCCAAAGATGTGGCAAGCCTGTTGTCTTGCGGCGTCATCACTGGGGTCGGCGCTGCGGTGAATGCTGCCAAGCTTCGCCCCGGTCAGGATGTGGTTGTCATCGGCGCGGGCGGCGTTGGGCTGAACGCCATCCAGGGCGCGCGCATCGCAGGGGCGCGAAGGATCGTTGCCGTCGACATGACCGAAGAGAAACTGGCGATCGCCAGGGAATTCGGCGCAACTCATGGCGTGTTGGCAAGCCTCAAGGAACCGTGGAAAGCGGCGTTCAAAGCGTTGGGCGGGCGCGGCGCGGATGCGGTTCTGATCACCGTCGGAGCTATCCCGGCCTATGATCAGGCCCCCCGCTATCTGGGCCCGGGCGGCAAGGCCATCATGATCGGTATGCCGCATTCCGGCGACATGTCCACCTATGAACCGGTTGTTCTTGCGGCGCTTGGTCAGGGGCTTGTCGGCTCGAAAATGGGTGATGTGGTCATTCAACGCGATATCCCGTGGATGATCGACCTCTATGAACAGGGGCGGCTGAAGCTGGACGAGCTGATCTCGGGTCGCTGGTCCCTGGATCAGATCAACGAGGCGATCGAGGACACCAAGACCGGATCGGCCAAGCGCAACGTGATCCTGTTCGATAGGGGGTAACGGCTGATGAAACTGCAGGACCTCGACATCATCGTCACCGCCCCGCCCGCGCCGGGCTGGGGTGGGCGGTATTGGATACTGGTGAAAGTCACCACGGATACCGGGATCACCGGCTGGGGCGAATGCTATGCCTCATCCGTTGGCCCCGAGGCGATGCGGCACGTGATCAGCGACGTGTTTGAACGGCACATGCTGGGCGAAAACCCCGAAAATATCGAGCTGATGTTCCGCCGCGCCTATTCCAGCGGCTTCACTCAGCGCCCGGACCTGACCGTGATGGGAGCGTTTTCAGGGTTGGAGATCGCCTGTTGGGACATTCTGGGAAAGGATCGCGACCGCCCTGTCTATGCCCTGCTGGGCGGATTGATGAACAAGCGCATCCGGGCCTATACCTACCTCTACCCCCTGCCCCAGCATAACCTGACCGATTTCTGGACTTCACCCGAACAGGCTGGGGACTGCGCTGCGGAAATGGTGCGGCGCGGGTTTACTGCGGTCAAGTTCGACCCCGCAGGCCCCTATACCATTCGCGGCGGGCATATGCCTGCGATGTCCGATATCTCAATGTCGGTCGCCTTCTGCAAAGCGATCCGTGAGGCTGTGGGCGATAAGGCTGATCTGCTGTTCGGTACCCATGGCCAGTTCAACACGGCAGGCGCGATCCGCTTGGGTCAGGCGCTGGAGCCGTATTCTCCGCTGTGGTTCGAAGAACCCACTCCGCCGGACATGATCGAAGACATGGCCCGCGTCGCGCGTAACGTCCGCATCCCCGTGGCCACCGGCGAACGCATGACCACCAAGGCCGAATTCGGCGCCGTCCTGCGCGCAGGGGCCGCCGAGATTCTGCAACCCGCGCTGGGTCGCGCCGGTGGCATCTGGGAGGTGAAAAAAGTCGCGGCCATGGCCGAAGTGTTCAACGCGCAGATGGCGCCACACCTTTATGCCGGGCCAATCGAGTGGGCGGCCAATATCCATCTGGCTGCGTCTATCCCGAACCTGCTGCTGCTGGAGACCATCGAAACCCCGTTCCACGACGCCCTGATCAAAGGCACCATTCGCGTGGACCAAGGCTTTGTGACCGCCCCAACCGCGCCCGGTCTGGGGATCGAGGTGGACGAAGACCTCGCCCGCGCGCACCCCTATTCCGGCGACGGGTTGCATCTGCAAATGCAGGAAGAACCCTGCGACTATGTCAACGGCAACGCTTTTCAGGGCGGCGCACCTGCAACCGAGGGGTGACAATCAAACCCGGATTAGGGCATATTGATCTGACCCCATCACAAAACAGGCCGCGCGTGACCATCACAGCCCAAGACAGCACAAGCGCATCTCCTGAAACCCCTGCGGATATGCAGGAAAATGCCGCGCGGGCGGCGGCTTTTCTCAAGGTGCTGGCGCACGAGGGGCGGCTTATGATTCTGTGCCACCTGGGCGAAGGTGAAAAGTCGGTCAGTGAACTTGAAGACCTGTTGCAAATCCGTCAGGCCGCCGTCAGCCAGATGCTGGCACGGTTGCGACAGGAACGGCTGGTCTCGACCCGCAGGGAAGGCAAGACAATTTACTACTCGCTGCGGGACGGCAACACCGCGCAGGTCATCGGATTGCTCTATGACCTGTTCTGCAAACCGGACAACTAGTTCGAGACATACCCCGCGATCACCTGCAACAGCTTGAACGCGGTCGCGGCGTCGTTTTCGACCACTGCCAGGAATTCTTCCTCACCGATCCGCAGACAGGACAGCTCGGTCTCGGCAATCATGCTGAGCGCGCGGGGTTCCTTGCGGATCAGCCCCAGTTCGCCCACCAGCGCCCCCGGACCGACCTTGGTGATCAGCTGATCGGGGCCTTCCATCTGCGGCAGGTACAATCCGGCCTCGCCCTCAAGCACCACATAGGCACCGTCGGTGGGCTGGTCATCTTTCAGGAACACGACCTCACCTGCTTGGGCATCATACCAGCGCGCACCAAAGGCCAGCAGGCGCAGCTGTCTGCGGTCGAGACCGGAAAACAGCGGTGTCTGCTCCAACGCGCGCAGCTTGCGCGCCAGATCGGCCGAGGCGGCGCTGTCCTCTTCCACCGTGGCATCCCCTTCATCCGAGACCACCCGACCCTGCCGGATTTCGACAAAATTGTCGAATTTATCCGGGTTCTCAAAATGGTCGTTCAGATAGATCACGGTCGTATCCGGCAGCAGTTCGCGCAGGTTTTTATAGACCGCGACCTGGGTCGCCATGTCATAGCTGGCCAGCGCGTTTTCCAGAATCAGGATATCCGGTTTCTTGATCGTCGCGCGGGTAAAGGCCAACGGTTCGGCGAAAACCGCAGGCAGGTTCTGGCCCCCGATGGCGACGGGGACGTCATAGATCAGCTCGACCACCAACGGGCGCGCACCGTTTTCGTCCAATACATCGACAATCAGTTTACGCGCCTCGTCCGAGCGACCGCCGCCAATTTGACTGACCTTGCCGAACAGCGCGTTTTCCATGACCGTCAGGCCGGGCGCAAACGCATCCTTGTGCAGCGGTAAAAAGACATCCTGCAGCCGCTCCAACAGCTTTTCAGAGTGACTGTGGCGCAGTTCCAGAATGCGGCTCTTGAGCTCGCCCGTGAAGGCAGGCCCGATCTGCTCGGCCGAGATCACAAACGGCACCGCCAGAAGGTTCGCCAGCTTTTCGTCATCCAACCCCGACACGCCCTCGTTCCGGGTTTTCTCGACAAGCTCAAGCGCAGCCTCGTAGGTTTTGGCCTCCAGACCGAGCTTGCGGAACAACGGGTGATCGGTCCCGTCGTGGCCAAAGATCTGGCGCAGCATTTCGATCACATCGCGGGTCAGGTTGACCAGCGTCTCGTCCAGTCCCAACTCGCGCAATTGGCCCAGAAACACGGTCTGACGGGCCAGCAGGTCCTGCGTCACCGGAACCCTTGGCGTCGCGAACAACAGGTTTTCCGCGACCGGCAACGCCGAATTATACGTACACCAGTCAAAAACCAGCGCCTGTTGCCCCAGCCCGGCCTTTTGCACCGCCTGCTGCACCAGAGGGCGCAGCTCGACCAGTTTCTGCGCCAGTTCCGGATGTTCGGCGGCGACGAAAACCTGATCCGACCCGCGCTGGAACAAAGCGGCCCCCGATCCCATTCCGTCGATCAGATGCAGCCACCAGTCCCGCAACGCCTCGGGGCTGTCCAATCCGGCCAGGGATGGGTCTAGCCAGTCTGCCTTGTAAGGATCGGAGCTGTTGCCCGCGCGCTGTGTTTCGGCAAAGTCTGGATCGTCGCTTTGGGTCGTCAGCGGCCGCTGTCGCATCGGCATCATGACGTTGTCGCCCAACGTGCCCTGAAACATGACCGGACGTGACGAGGCATAACCGATACGCGCGGCCACGACGCTCTGATGCAGGGACGATAAGTTTTCGCCGCCAACCTCAACCCGGCCCGAACTGGGCAGGATTTCCCGCGTCAGCAGCTCGGCCACGGCGCGCCTGTCTTCCTCGCTGGGGGCGGCGATGCCGATGGTTTGGCCGCCCGCAAAGGTGAGGTTCAGGTCATCCAGCACCTGATTGCCATCCATATCCCGGACCGAGACCCGATCCAACACGATATCGCCGTTCAAGCGAGGTTGGGCTTCGGGCTCGCCCTCGAACAGCTTTTCATCCGGCATCCCCGGTGGGGCAAAGCGTTCGATCACCACGTCCCAGCGCAGCGACATGTCCTGCGTCTGGTTGTAATAGGTCAACAGTTCCTTCCAAGGTGAGCTCAGATCTTTATACGCTGCCAGCGCCGCCACCAGCGCCCCCAGCGAAACCGAACCCTGCAGCACCAACAGACCCCCAACCAGATAGAACATGAACGGCGTCAGCTGCGAGATGAAGTTGTTGATGAACTTCATAAAGAACTTTTTCTGGTAGATCTCGAACCGGATACCAAACAGCCGCCCCAACTGCTCGGATATCATCGCCCGGCGATAGCGCCATCCGCCATTGGCCCGCAGGGTCGAGGCCCCGGCGGCGTTCTCACCGATCTGCGCCGCCAGAATGCGGACTTCCTGAATGCGTTTCTTGTTCAGCAGGTTGATCTGCCGCTGCAGCTTGGGGATCAGCCACGCCTGCAGCGGGATCAGCGCCACGGCGGCAAGGCCGAACCAGACGCTTTGCAGGAACAGGAAAGACAGGATCGTGATCATCTGACCGGCCTGCAGCACCGGCTGGCTGATCGCGTCACCCATCAATCCGCCCATCGGCTCGCTTTCGGCGGTGATCATCGACACCATCTCGCCTTGGCTGACCCGCTCGAAATAGGGCTGGGGGAAGCGCAGGGCGCGGTTGATCAGCTGATACCTGAACCGGCGCAGCATCCGCTCGCTGAGCACCCCTTTCATGGTGTTGATGCGCATCTTCATCAATCCATGAAACAGCACGGCCAGCAAAAACGCCCCGCACAGGATAATCAGAAACGTGGTCTGCGGCAGGTCATAGCCAAGGACATTCACCACCGGGCTGGCCGCACCGATCGCGTCGTTGATGATGCGCTTGGGCAGTTCCAGAGTCAGGTACAACAACGGAAACAGCGTAGACGTCACGGCCAGCAGGATCAGCTGATCGCGTTTTGAATATTTCCAAATAAACCGGAAAATCGAACGTTCTATGGAAACCGCCCCTGTTAAGGATCACCTACCCGATCCTGAAGAAAGTGCCGCAAATCAAACACTCCGAATTTACAGCAATCGTGACCGGTGACGCAAACAGTTTCCAGTTTGATCATATATTCGCCCTGTGTGAACAAGTTCATTTGCGCGGCAACGGTTTAGCCCCTAAGATTCGCATCAGGACGATATCGGGAGGACCAATTTGACTGCCAGCATAGGCGCGGTGCTATTGATGATCTGCTTATTGCAGATCAAACATATGTTTGCGGACTATTACCTCCAGACGCCGAAGATGTTGTCCGGCCGTGGTCAGTATTTCCACTGGGGCCGCGCACAACATGCTGGCGTGCATGTTCTGGGATCGGTTGCCGTCTTTCTGCTGTTCGGGGCACCGTGGTCCTTCATCCTGATCATTGCCGCATTGGAATGGATCGTACATTTCAATATCGACTTTGCCAAAGCCAGCTATTCGGACAAGAAACAGCTGTCACCCGAGCAGGCCGCCTTTTGGCGTGCAACCGGGCTGGATCAGCTCATGCACAACCTGACCTATGTCGCGATGGTCTGGGCCTGGGTGAGTTTCGCCGCCTGACCGGCACTGTATCCGCGGCGTTTTCCTAAACCGGTCAACCCAATACGGAAAAACTGCTTTCCTCGTTGATCGGACGTTTGCGGGAATAGAAGCCCACATCGATCATCCGCTTGATATAGGGCAGTTCAAACTGCAGCGGCTGGGCATCGTGATCTGCCCCGCCCTCGCAATAGCCAATCAGGGCCGCCATCATCTTGCCCGCGATAGGCGCGTTCTTGTACTGGTTCCCGCTGGTGCCGCAGGCCATGTAGAACCCCGACAGGCTGGATTTGTCATAGATCGGAATCCAGTCGGTCGAGGCGTCATACAGGTCCACCACGCCACGGGTTTTGGACGGAATGCCAAGGCTGGGCACCCGCTGCGCGTAGCGCATGGCTTGCGTCGTCCATTGATCGGTGAAGTCGTGATTGTAGTGCACGTCATCCTCACACCACTGATGCGGATCGCATTCCGGATCTTCCGAACCGACCAGAATGTGATTCCCGTGCTCGGGGCGGCAGTAACAGGCGATGTCACTGTCCGACACGATGGTGCCGTCATTTTCGAAATCGAACCCTTCGGGCGCGGGGACGTGTACCACCTCCTGCCGCAGGGGGCGGGTTTCGATGGTCATATCCCCAAGCACGCCCGCCATCTTGTTGATGATCGCCGAGCCCGGCCCGGCCACATTCACCACGACCTTGGCGTGGATTTCCTCACCCGAGGCCAGTTTGACTCCGGCCACGCGCCCGCCTTCGGTCAGGATTTCGACCACCTCGGCGCCGGTGCGCAGCGCGGCCCCATGCTGTTTCGCCGCATCCATCAGGTTTTGCGCCGACAAGGCCGGATCGGTGACATAGCCCGCCTGAGGCCAATACACCCCACCCAGCATCTTGCGCCCGTTGGGCTGGCCAAACTCCGGGTCATCCATGCGGCGCGGCGGCGCGAAACTGTCCAGAGAATAGACCGGCAAGCGTTCGGTGATCTTTTCAGCCGACCATTCCTCGAACGGGCAGTCCAGATCGGCGCTGTTCTTCATGTGCTTTTCCAACATCCCGTTGGCGTCAGTTTTCATCACCAGGCATCCCGTCTCGCGGAACTGCGCCAGATTGGCATCGGCGGGCAGGCCCAGATATGCGCCCCAATCGCGCCAATAGTGATAGCCCTCCCACGCAAAAGCGGTGCCGTCGAAGGTCGAATAATGCATCCGGATGATCGCGCAGGACCCGGCGGTCGAGCCATGGCCGACCTGAGAATTGCGGTCCAGCGACAGGGTGTTCCAACCGGCCTTGGCCATTTCGAACGCGATGGCGGCACCGATGACGCCGGTGCCGATGATGATTGCGTCTGGTTGGCTCATTCTTTTGCTCCTTCCCAATAGCGCTTTGAATAGGCGCTGAATTCTTCGACTTCCTCGGGGCGGGGTTCGACTCCGGTGAATACGTAAAGATAGTGCGGCACCATCTGCAGCCGCGTCTCCATCGGCTCGTTCAGCTGGGCCAGATCATAACCGATCTGCATGTAATACAGCACGCGGGCACGGGTTTCGGCCTCGACCTCGGAATATCCAAAGCGCGCGAACATGGCGTGCAGCGCCTCGAGCCGGCGCGCGTCCGACTGATCCAGCGCGCGTCGCACCTTGCCCGATTTGCGCGCCCAGTCCCGCACGGCAAAATCCAGCGCCGTATCGAACAGATCCGTGTTCACCACGCAGCGATGCACATTGCAGACCGCTGCCGTGATGGTATCGGCCGGGGCCTCGGCCTGCGCGACCAATCCGGCCGTATTCGTGGCCTGCCAGCGGGACAGCAAAGCGTCCAGCAACTCTTGCCGGGACTTGAAGTACCAATAGAACGAGGACCGCGAGACCGCCATCCGCTCGGCCAGGCTCAGCACCTTGATCTGGTCCACCCCGTCCGAGATCAGCACATCCATCGCCACGTTCAGCCAATCATCACGCGTGACCTTGGTGTTGCCGACCAGAGGTTCAGCCTTGGGGTCGTCCCTGTGCAGGATCGGTTTGGTGTTCATTCAACTCTCCGGTGGCGCGCCGCCTTCGGCGGTACGGCGCGTGATGAAGTCCTGCAAGGCCCCCAGCCGGTCAGTGTCAACGGTGGGCGGCTTGAAGTCGTTCAGAATGCCCTTCCAGACACCGGTCGCGCGGTGATTGGCATCGACCGATCCGCGCTCGGCCCAGGTGCCGAAATTGGCATAGTCATGGACGTGCGGCTGGTAGAACTCGGTATTGTAGCGTTCCATCGTCTGGCTTGAGGCGAAGAAGTGCCCACCGGGTTCGACTTCGCGCAGGGCGGTGTCAAAGCCGATCTCGGCAGTTCCGGCCTGCGCCCCGGCGCAAAGCTCGGCGACCATGTTCAGCACCTCGGCATCGCAGACCAGCTTTTCGAAAGACACGGTCAGCCCGCCTTCGAGCCAACCGGCCGAGTGGATGATCACCGTCGCCCCCGCCATCAGACAGCCCCAGAGACCGAACTGGTTTTCGTTGGCGGCCTGCACATCGTTGATATTCGACGCTGACCCGGCTGCGGATCGCCAGGGCAGCCCCAGATGCCGCGCCAATTGCCCCGCCGCCAGCGACGCCTGAAAATGCGAGGGCGTGCCAAAGGCAGGCGCGCCCGATTTCATGTCCACATTGCTGGTGAAAGTCCCATAGCACACAGGCGCGCCGGGGTTGGTCAGTTGGGTCAGTGTCAACGCCGCCAGCGCTTCAGCATGGGACAGGGTAATTGCGCCTGCCGCCGTGATCGGCGCCATCGCACCCATCAGGGTAAAGGGCGTGATGATCGACATCTGACCGTGGCGCGCAAAGTCAATCAGGCCTTGCGCCATTGGGATATCCAGCGTCCGCGGGCTGTTGGTGTTGATGATCGTGTAACAATGCGCGTTGCCGCGGAATTCATCATCCGACAGCCCCCGCGCGGTGGACAGCATCTCAAAGCAATCCAACACCTGCGGCGTCCCGCGCGAGAAGAAGAACGGGAATTTGTCCGTCAGCTCCATCTGCGCCTGCGTCGTAAAGTAGTGACGCATATGGGTCGGCACGTCTTGCGGTTCGACCTGCGGCGAGATCATCTGGAACACGTCGAAATGATGCGTGAGCTTCAGGAAGTCCAGATAGTCCTGCCCGGTTGCGGGGCGGCGGCCCCGTTCCAGATCGGTCGCGTTTGGCGCCCCCGCCCCCGGCTGGAACACCAGACTGCCCAGTTCCAGCGTGAAGTCGCGATGGCGGGCACCCGCGCGGCAAGCGATCGACTTGGGTGCCGAAGCAACAGCCGCCTCGACCATATCGCGCCCGATGAAGACCATCTCGGTGCCTTCATCCACGCGCGCTCCGCCTGCGGCAAAGATTCGGCGGGCTTCGGGCAACAGAACCTTCACCCCCAACTCCTCAAGCGTGCGCAAGGATGTCTCGTGCATGTCCGCGATCTGATCCGCCGGAAACACTTCCATCTGCGGGAAGGGATTCCTGAGCTGGCGATAGTTCACGTCGCGCGTGGGCGGAGGCGCGGCCTCGGCCCCGCGCCGCCGCCTGCCGCGTTCAGAGGTTTGCGAGATCATCATCAACCCCTCATCGCCTTGCCTTGCGGATCGTATGGTGAGGGCGCAATCACCCGTGCGGGCCGTTCAACGCCAACCACATGCACAGTCAGTTCAGTACCCGGTTCGGCCTTGTCCCGGTTGACCAGCGCCATCGCCAGCGACTTGCCGGTGTAATGCCCGTAGCCACCCGAGGTCACAAAGCCCACACGGTCGTCGCCCGACCAGATCGGCTCATACCCGCTGGCATCCGCGTCCAGCGCGTCCACCTCAAGCGTCACCTGAACCTGCGCGGGTCCGTTGCCGTCTCGCTCGGCCAAGGCGGCTTCTTTTCCGACAAAGTCCTTGTCCCAGTCGATCCAACGATCCATCCCGGTCATGCCCGGTGTGTAAAGCTGGGTGAACTCCGCCGACCAAATACCAAAGCTCTTTTCCAACCGGGTCGAAAGCATCGCGTTGAAGCCACACTCGCGGATGCCCTCATCAGCACCCGCCTCAAGCAGCATCCGGCGCAGTTTGATGTGGTCGCCATAGCGGCAATTGATCTCATAGCCCTTTTCACCAGTCACCGACATGCGCGCGACGCGAGCACGCACCAAACCGATATCGAATTCGCCACACCCCATGAATTTTAGGCCCGAGATATCCTGTTCCGCCAGTTTCTCGACCACAGCCTGCGATTCAGGGCCAACCACGGCAAAGCCGCAATATTCCTCACCCAGATCACGGATATTGACGCCGTCGATCATGTGGTCATCGAACCACCGCATATGCCAGGCGCGCAGATAGTAGCTGCCCATGATCCACCACGTGCCGTCACCCCAGTTGAGCACGGTCAGGTCACCCTTGAGCCGCCCATTCTCACCCAGCATCGGGGCCAGCTTGGCGCGGCCTGGCGCGGGCAGTTTCGAGGCCATGACCTTGTCCAACCAAACTTCGGCATTCGGGCCGCTGACCTCAAACCGCGAAAAGCCCGAGATATCCAACAGGCCCACACCTTCGCGGATCACCTTGCACTCCTCAGCCACGATGTCATGCGCGTTCGAACGTTTCAGCGTCGGCGTTTCATCGAACCCCTTGGGCGCAAAGTACAGCGGCACCTCCAAATCCCAGCTGACGCCCCATTTGCATCCGGCCTCGGTCATCGCATCATGCGCCGGGGCCATTTTCAGCGGGCGGCCCGCCGGCAGCTGCTCATTCGGATAGGTCATCACGAAACGGCGCGAATAGAACTGGCCCGTCGTCTCGCGGATATAACGTTTGTTCTGCGCGAAGTCGCCATAGCGCGCCACATCCATCGGCCACGCGTCGGCCTCGGGCTCGCCATGGATCATCCACTCGGCCAGCGTCTTGCCAACGCCACCGCCCTGCAGGAAACCCGCCATCACAGCGCAGGCCGACCAATAGCCGGGCTTGCCGGGCACCGGGCCCACCAGAGGGTTACCATCGGGCGAGAATGTAAACGCGCCGTTCACCCATGTCTTGATGCCGACATTCTGGATTGACGGGTAGCGTTCAAAGCCCAGCATCAACTCGTTCTCGATCCGGTCGAGCTGTTCCTGAAACAACTCCTCACCATAGGTCCACGGCGCGCCGTCCATCGCCCAGTGTTCATGGTCCACCTCGTAGATACCGACCAAAACGCCCTTCTGGTCCTGCCGCATATAGGTGAACCCTTCGAGGTCCACGGTCATCGGCATCTCGAAATCGGCCTCGGCCACTTCGGGCACCGTATCAGTGATCAGATAATGGTGCTTCAGCGGCGAGACCGGCAGTTCGATGCCAGCCATCCGGCCCACCTGCTTGGCCCAGAGACCCGCCGCATTGACCACATGCTCACACGTAATGGTGCCCCGGTCGGTCACCACCTGCCAGCCATCTGCAGTCTGGATCAGTTCCTCGACCTTGGTTTCTTCGAAGTACTCCGCGCCGCGTTTCCTGGCTGCAGTCGCATAAGCCTGCACCGTGCCGGTTGTGTCGATATAGCCTTCGCGGTCTGCCCACATCGCACCCAGCACACCATCCGTGGACATGATCGGGCAGCGTTTCTGCGCCTCTTCCGGGGACAGCAACTCGCAATCGTCGATGCCGATGGATTGGAAAATGCGGTAATTCGCCTGCAACCACTCCCACCGTTCCGGTGTTCCCGCCAAAGTCAGGCCCCCTGTCATGTGCAGACCGATATTCTGACCGGATTCCTTTTCGATCTCGCTGAGCAGGTCGATTGTATAGGCCTGCAAGGACGCCATGTTGGGGTCAGCGTTCAGCGCGTGAATCCCCCCGGCCGCGTGCCACGAAGACCCCGAGGCCAGCCGCCGCCGTTCCAGCATGACCACATCCGACCAGCCGAACTTGGCCAGATGATACAGAACCGAGGCACCGACAACGCCGCCCCCTATGACCACAACGCGATACTGAGATTTCATCCTGCCCTCCGCCGCATGACACGCAGAGGACGCTAGACGCACTGTTCATATCTGTCTAGACATTTATGTCCAGTTCAAGCCAAGCATAGCCAGCATTGGGATTTCACCGTTTTAAAGCTGAGCACTGGCCCGTGCGGCGACCGTTTCGAACCACGCCAGCGTGGCCGAGTTTTCCTGTGGAATCCGCCGCTTGATCACGCGGGCGAAGTCGACAAAAACAAAGGCAGTGATATCGGCCAGGGTGAACTCCGGCCCCGCAAGATAGCGGCTGTCCGTCAACCGCTTTTCCAGCAGGTCAAAGAAATGCCCGACCCGCGCCGCACCGCGTTGCGCCAGTTCGGGAATCTGAGGGTGATTCTCGGGGCCCGGAATCGCGCGGTTGGCAAAGGCGGGGTGGGTGTTGCGCAGTGTCTCGGCAATCGGCAGGCCGCCGTGGTGCTCGACAATGCTGTTCCACATCAGGACCAGCCCCTTTTCGTCCGGGGTGCGCCCCATCAGTGGCGGCTCGGGAAATCGCGCTTCGAGATAAGCCGCAATACCGAGGTTTTCGGCCAGCACCGTGCCTTCATCGGTGACCAGAACCGGAAGGGTCGCGTTTGGGTTTACCGCCTTGAACGCGTTGCTCAGTTGTTCCCGCTTGGCGATCGAGATGTCGCGGGTTTCGATCTGCAGCCCTTTTTCCGCGATGAACATGCGGGCACGGCGCGGGTTCGGGGCGGTAGAGCAATCGTAAAACAGCATGAGACCCCCCTTTGCGTCAGCGGCGATAGATGAAGCACCGCCCCTCAACGGCGTCAGGCGGCAAGGGCAGTTCGGTCAGCGTATCGAAATACATCCGGTCGCTGGACACCATCAGCCCGCCCTTGGCCAGCAAGGGCTCGATCAGGGGTGAGACAAAGCGGGCGAAGGCATCGTTCTTTTCCCGGTTATGTCCGCCAAGATCGGCGTGGATCAAGCTTGCGGTCGCGCCGAAACGATCCAGCGCGGCGGGCAACGTCTCGCGCACGTCACCCAGAATCACGCGATCTTCGGGGGGCGTCGAATCCGGATGCGAGGCCACCGCGCGTTCGAACACATAGACAGGGCGGTTCTGCACGTATTGCACCATGTGATGATAGGTGCGCCCATTGCCCAACCCCAGCTCGAACACCGGCCCCGATATGCCACGCGTTTCGGCAATGGCGAAATCCAGACAGGCGCGTTGCGACACCATGCGGTCAATGAACAGATCCAGTCGGCTTTGATCGTCGGACACGGGGAAATTTCTCCTTGATACCAGTCGACTTGTCAGATGGGGCCGACTGGACGTTTGATGACAAATCCTCAAGACTTTGTGTAGGCAAATTGGTGTAAGTTTCACAATTCCGCGACATTTCACCCCAAGAACGGGTTTGACTAGCCCACACCAACCGCGCGAAACTGCGACAAAAAACACGGGGAGTTGATCAAGCGCATGCCGAGCTACGGCCCACCGGGTGGAGCACCCGCATGACGGCGTTGTTGTCCGTCCGCGATCTGAGCATTGGATTTGGCACGGGTGAGCCCGTTGTCAAAGGCGTCAATTTCGATGTCGAGGCCGGGCAGACGCTGGCCCTGGTCGGTGAATCCGGATCGGGCAAAACGATCTCATGCCGGGCGGCGCTGCGGATTTTGCCGCGCACGGCTCAGATACGCAGCGGTACAATTACGCTGAACGATTCCAAGGGCTCCGAAGAGCTGACCCGGATCAGCGAAAAGCAGATGCGCGGTATTCGCGGCAACCGCATTTCGATGATCTTTCAGGAGCCGATGCGATCCCTGTCGCCGCTGCACAAGATCGGCAATCAGGTCAGCGAGGTTCTGTGGCTGCACCGTGGCGCCTCCGAGGCGCAGGCCCGCAAAGAGGTGCTGACCCAGTTCGAGCGCGTGGGCTTTCCCGACCCCCAGCGCGCCTACGATTCCTACCCGTTCGAGTTGTCCGGCGGCATGCGCCAGCGCGCCATGATTGCGATGGCAATGGTGTCCAAGCCGGAATTGCTGATTGCGGATGAGCCGACCACCGCGCTTGACGTGACGACACAGGCGCAGGTGCTGGGCCTGATCAAAGAACTGCAGCGCGAGACCGGCATGGCCCTTATCCTGGTCACGCACGATCTGGGCGTGGTTGCCAATATGGCCGAGCAGGTCGTCGTCATGCACAAGGGCCGCGTGATGGAGGCCGGCGCCGCCGCCCCCATCCTGACTGCGCCCGCGCATCCCTATACGCAGCAGCTGTTCAATGCCGCGCCCGAGATTCCGGACGAGGATTCCGTTGGCATCCCCATGCCCGACGAAGACCTGATCCTGCAGATGAAGGGCGTGTCGAAAACCTACACCATGCGCTCCAGCAAGGGCTGGCAGGGCGATAAGCTGATCCATGCCTGCCGCGGCGTCGACCTGAATCTGGCGCGCGGCAAGACGCTGGCCATCGTCGGCGAAAGCGGGTCGGGCAAAACCACCGCAGCCCGTATCGCGCTAGGCGCCGAACCGCCCGATCGCGGCGGAGAGGTCTTGTTCCGGACGTCACCAGACGCCGACCCGATCACCGTGCACCATATGACCCGCGCCCAGCGCACCGCCTTTCAACGCAAGGCGCAGATGGTGTTTCAGGACCCGTACAGCTCACTCAGCCCCCGGATGCGCATTCAGGACGCGATGACCGAGCCGCTGGAGATTCACAATATCGGATCAACTTCGGAGCAGCGGGACAAGGCGGCCGAGATGTTGCAACGGGTCGGGCTGAACGCCGACATGCTGAAACGCTATCCACACGCTTTCTCCGGTGGTCAGCGTCAGCGCCTGTCGATTGCACGCGCCATGATGCTGGACCCGCAACTGATCGTCTGCGACGAGCCGACCTCGGCGCTGGATGTCTCGGTGCAGGAACAGATCCTGACGCTGCTTGAGAATCTGCAGGACAGCCTGAACCTGTCCTATTTCTTCATCTCGCACGACCTTGCCGTCGTGGCGCGCATCGCCGACGAAGTTGCCGTGATGCGCCGGGGGCTGGTGGTTGAACAGGCCCCGCCCGAAACGCTTTTCTATAATCCCCGCCACCCCTATACCAAGGCGCTGATTGCCGCTCAGCCAGAACCTGACATCAACCGCCCCATCGACCTGAAACTGGTTGCTTTGGGCGCAGGTTCGCCAGACAGTTGGGATGACGCCTTCCGATTTACCGACTCCGTGATACCTTCATTGGTAGAGATGGAGCCCGGCCATAAGGTAAGATGCCATGTTTAAGACCACTCGCCCCTTGTTTCTGGCTGCCACGCTGGCCGCCGCATGGATGCTGCCCGCCACGGCGGACACCCCCACCCCTGTGGAAGGAGAATTCTGGGCCACCGAAGTAAAGGCCGGGCATCTGCCCCCCATTCAGGACCGCCTTCCGGACGAGCCTTTGGTGGTCGATCTGGCTGCCAAGGGGCGTGAGTTCGGGACCCCGGGCGGCACGCTGCGCACCATGGTCACCCGGTCCAAGGACATCCGCCAGATGGTTGTCTATGGCTATGCCCGGTTGGTGGGGTTCAACGAGAATTACGAACTGGTGCCGGACCTGCTGGAGTCATACGAAAGCGAAGACAATCGCAAGTTCACGCTGCATCTGCGCGAAGGACATAAATGGTCGGACGGGTCACCCTTCACCGCCGAGGATTTCCGCTATTGGTGGGAGGATGTGGCCAATAACGAGCTTCTCAGCCCCTCAGGCCCGCCGGATTTCCTGATCGTCGAGGGCAAGCTGCCCACCGTGTCCTTTCCCGACGAAACCACCGTTGTTTATGAATGGGAAGACCCGAACCCCGACTTCCTGCAATCGCTGGCGCAGGCACGTCCGCCCTTCATCTACCGGCCCGCCGCGTTTCTGAAAGCATACCACGAACAATATGCCGACACCGAAGAGCTTGCTTTTCTGGTCAGCGATGCCCGTGTCAAAAGCTGGGCGGCACTGCATAACAAGCTGGACAACCTTTACAAATACGACAACCACGAGCTGCCGACGCTGCAGCCCTGGCTGAACGCCAGTTCGGGCAAGAAGATTCGGCATAATTTCGTCCGCAACCCCTATTACCACCGCATCGACAGCAACGGCGTGCAACTGCCCTATATCGACGTGGTCGAGATGGAGATCGTTGCCCCCGGTCTGGTTGCCGCCAAGGCCAATGCCGGTGAAGCCGACTTGCAGGGGCGCGGGCTGGCGTTCCGCGATGCCTCGATCCTGAAAAAGGGCGAAGAGGTCGGCAACTACAAGACCCGCCTGTGGAAGACCGGAGTTGCGTCGCAGATTGCGATCTATCCGAACCTGAACTTTGCCGATGACGGCTGGCGCGAGGTGCTGCGCGATGTACGCGTGCGCCGCGCCCTGTCGCTGGCCATCGACCGCAAGACGATCAACCAGGCGCTCTATTTCAAACTGGCTCATCCGGGGGCCATGTCGGTTTTGCCCGCGTCCCCGTTCTATAGCGAGGAAAACGCACAGGCTTGGGCCCAGTTCGATATCGAACAGGCCAACGCCCTGCTGGATGAGGTCGGTCTGACCCAACGCAACAAGAACGGCATCCGCCTGCTGCCCGATGGCCGCCCGATGGAGCTGATCATCGAAACCGCCGGTGAGCGGCAAGAGGTCGAGAACGCGTTGCAGATCGTCACCGACACCTGGCGCGAGATCGGTATCGATCTGGTGATGCGTCCGCTGGACCGGGACATCCTGCGCAACCGTGTGTTTGCGGGCAACACCATGGCCTCGGTCTGGTTCGGCTGGGATGACGGTATCCCGCAGGCCCATACCTCGCCTGCCTATCTGGCACCAACCGATCAGGTGTTTCTGGCCTGGCCCAAATGGGGTCAGTATTACCAGACCGGCGGCGATGTGGGCGAAGCGCCCGACATGCCCGAGGCCGAACGCCTGATGCAATTGGCCCATGATTGGGAGGTCGCCACCACCGATGACGAACGTAAGGCGGTCTGGACCGAGATGCTGAACATCCACGCCGACCAGCTTTTTGCCATCGGCATCCTGAACGGCGCGCCGCAGCCGATCGTGGTTTCGAACCGTCTGCGCAACGTGCCGGAACAGGCCATGTGGGCGTGGGAGCCCGGCGCGCATTTCGGCATTCACCGGCCGGACGAATTCTTCTTCGCCGACTGAGCAGGAGCAGCTAAATGGTCATGCTGCGCTATGCAGTCTATCGCTTTTTCACGATGCTGCTGACGCTGCTGGTGGTGTCGGTTCTGATCTTCGTGATCATCAACCTGCCGCCCGGAGACTACCTCAGCAACCAGATCGCCGAATTGCAGGCATCGGGCCAGTCCGCCGGTGTGGCCAAGGCCGAGTTTCTGCGCACGGAATACGCGCTGGACCGCCCGATTTGGGAGCAATACCTGATCTGGATGGGTTTCTGGCCCGGCCCGCACGGGTTCGAGGGGTTGCTGCAAGGCAACTATGGCTGGTCCTTCGAGTTCGACCGCCCCGTGGCCGAGATCGTGGGCGATACGCTGTGGCTGACCGTAGTGGTCAATCTGGCGGCGATCCTGTTTGTCTATGCGGTGGCGCTGCCCCTGGGTGTGATTGCTGCGGCGCGGTCGCGGACGTGGATCGACTACACCTCGGCCTTTGTGGGGTATCTGGGGCTGGCGACGCCGAACTTTCTGCTGGCGCTGATCCTGTTCTACTACGGCCACCGCTATTTCAACCTGCCCATCGGCGGCCTGATGGACCCGGTTTACGAAGGCCTGCCGATGAGCTGGGACAAATTCAAATCCATCCTTGTCCACCTGATCGTTCCGACCTTTGTGATCGGCACGTCCGGCGCCTCGGCGATGATGCAGCGTCTGCGGGCCAATATGCTGGATGAACTGGGCAAACCTTACGTGGAAACCGCCATCGCCAAGGGCATGGCCCCGTCGCGGATGCTGACAAAATACCCGCTGCGCGTGGCCTTCAACCCGTTCGTGGCCGATATCGGCAACCTTCTGCCCTCGATGGTGTCCGGCTCGGTTCTGGTCTCGGTGGTTCTGGGCCTGCAGACCATCGGCCCAACCCTGCTGACGGCGCTGAAAACGCAAGATCAGTTCCTGTCCGCCTTCATCCTGATGTTCGTGGCGCTGCTGACCCTGATCGGCACCATGATATCCGACATCCTGCTGGTCATGCTCGACCCGCGCATCCGGTACGAGGGGCGCGAAGCATGACCCAACGCCCTGACGACCGATATGTTGACGATGCCCCTTATGACCCGGATGTCGCCCTGCAACAGCTTGAGCGCGCCGATCTGGACGCGCCCAACTGGGTGTTGGTCTGGCGCAAGTTCCGCACCCACAAGCTTGGCCTGATCTCGGGCATTTTCCTGCTGCTGTGCTACCTGATGTTGCCCTTTGCGGGGTTCATTGCGCCTTATGGTCCGAATGAACGGAACGGAGAGCACCTTTATGCCCCACCGCAAAGCATCAGCTGGTTCCACGAGGGCGAATTCATCGGCCCCCACGTCTATCCGATTGTGGCCGAGGCCGATCTTGAGACATTCCAATGGAAATTTGTCCCCGACTTGGAGGACCCCCGCGCGATCAAGTTCTTCTGTGAAGGGGCTGAATACAAACTCGCCGGCCTGATCAAGTCGGACACCCACCTGTTCTGCGCGCCCGAAGGGGCGACGCTGTTCCTGTGGGGCTCGGATCGTCTGGGCCGGGACGTCTTCAGCCGCATCCTCTATGGCGCGCAGCTGTCGCTGACCGTGGGTCTGATCGGCATCACCGTGTCTTTCGTTCTGGGCATCTTTTTCGGTTCGATAGCCGGGTACTTCGGCGGCAAGATCGACTGGGTCATCAACCGCGTGATCGAAGTTCTGCGTTCACTGCCGGAACTGCCCCTGTGGCTGGCCCTGTCAGCTGCGGTACCGTCGAACTGGAGCCCGGTGGCGGTGTTCTTCATCATCTCGATCATCCTTGGCATCCTCGACTGGCCCGGCCTCGCCCGCTCTGTGCGCGCCAAATTCCTGTCGCTGCGCGAAGAGGAATACGTGCGCGCGGCCGAGATGATGGGCGCAAGCTCGGGCCGGGTGATCCGCAAGCATCTGTTGCCGAACTTCATGTCTCACCTTATCGCCTCGGCCACCTTGTCGATCCCGGCGATGATCCTTGGGGAAACCGCGCTCAGCTTCCTGGGTCTGGGCTTGCGGGCACCGGCGGTCAGTTGGGGTGTGATGCTGAACGACGCGCAGAATCTGGCTTCGATCGAGATTTACCCGTGGACGGCCATCCCGATGCTGCCGATCATCGTTGTCGTACTGGCCTTCAACTTCCTCGGTGACGGTCTGCGCGACAGTCTGGACCCCTACCAGCAATGAGCCTGTTTTCCGCCCTTCCCGCCGCTGACAGCTATACGACAACCGGCAAGGGTGCGCGGCCCAGCGCGTTTGCCGTATCGGAGCTGGCCACGGCCAGCTTTGCCGCCGTTGGTCAGGAACTGGCACGTCTCGTGGCTGCTCTGAACCTTGCACCCACCGCGCCCGAGATTTCGGTCGACCACCGGCTAGCCTCGCTCTGGTACGGGTTTTCGTTCAAGCCGGATGGTTGGGAGATGCCCAGCCTCTGGGATGCCGTGGCGGGGGATTATCAGGCCTTGGACGGCTGGATCAGGCTGCACACCAACCTGCCGCGCCACAAGGCGGCAGCGCTAAAGGTTCTGAGTGTTCAGGGCAATCGGGACGCCGTGGCACAAGCCTTGAAAGAGTGGTCGATCTCTGATCTGGAAACCGCGATTGTGGCCGAGGGCGGCGTTGCTGCCGCCATGCGCAGCCGCGCGGAATGGCTGGAACATCCACAGGGGCGTTCTGTGTCCCGCGACCCGCTTATCGGCTGGCAGAACCCAAGGCACATCACGCTGCGCGACCGCCCGCAGGCCACGGCCAGCCGCCCCTTGGCAGGCCTGCGTGTTCTGGACCTGACGCGAGTGCTGGCAGGGCCGGTCTCAACCCGAACACTGGCGGGATTTGGCGCCGATGTTCTGCGTATCGACCCGCCCGGATGGGACGAACCCGGCGTCATCCCGGATATTTCTCTGGGCAAGCACTGCGCCTATCTGAACCTGAAATCGCCCGACGGCGTGAAAAAACTGCAGGACCTGCTTGCGCAGGCGGATGTCTTCGTCCACGGCTACCGGCCCGGTGCGCTGGATGCGCTTGGCCTGACCAAGATCAAACGCGATGAGCTGGCGCCAAACCGGGTCGAGGTCACCCTGAACGCCTATGGCTGGCAGGGTCCGTGGTCCACCAGACGCGGCTTTGACAGTCTCGTGCAGATGAGTGCAGGGATCGCGGATGCGGGCCGTGCCTGGGCCAAGGCCGACAAGCCGACACCGCTGCCGGTGCAGGCGCTGGACCACGCGACGGGCTACCTGATGGCCGCGGCCGTCTTGTCCGCACTGGCCGAGGCTGCCTCTGGCAACTCCATCATGCTGGCCCAACTGTCACTAGCCCGAACGGCAGAGTTGCTGGCCGCACTGGCCAAAACCGAAGCCGACAGCGACATTACGGGCGCATCGCCCGCCGACTATTCGCAAAAGCCCGAAGAGTCGGGTTGGGGAACAGGCCACCGCCTGAAACCCGCTTTGACCGTTGGTGCCGCGCAGATGTCCTGGCCCTTGCCCGCCGCGAAACTGGGCACCTCCCAACCGGTCTGGCCATCGCTGCTCACCTGACGCCCCCGCCGCGCGGCACGCGCGGCTTGGCCCAACGCTTTGGGTGGCGTCTCGTCAGAGACGCAATCCAAAGGGGCGGGAGCCGCCCCTAGCGGTCATCGCCCCCGGGGCCGATATCGTCCAGATAGTCCTCGTCTATCGCAGCCTGCACCGCGCCGGTCACCGCTTCACGTTGTTTCGGCGAAAGATCTTCCTGCTCCTTGCCCTCGGCCAGACGCACGGTGACCTCGCGATGCGCAAACTTGATGCCTTCGCGCGCGAACAGTTCCCGGATGTCCTGATACACCTTCTTGCGCACCAACCATTGATCACCGGGCTTGGTCATGAATTTGACCCGGATGATCATCGCGGAATCCTGCATCTCGATCACACCCTGCGATTTCAGCGGCTGGATAAAGTTCTCACCGATCACCGGATCGCTCAGCAATTCCTGCCCCAGTTTCTTGATCAGTTTGCGCACCTTCTCGACATCCGTGTCGTAGGTCACGCGCAGCGGCAGCTTCATGATCACCCAGTCGCGGGAATAGTTGGTCAGCACCTTGATCTCACCAAACGGGATCGTGTTCAGCGCGCCCAGATGGTGGCGCAGCTGGAACGACCGGACCGAGATCTTCTCGACCGTCCCCTTCACATCGCCAATATCGATATATTCCCCTTTTCGGAACGCATCATCCAACAGGAAGAACGCACCCGAAAAGATGTCCCGCACCAACGTCTGCGATCCGAAGCCGACGGCCAGACCCACCACGCCGGCGCCCGCAAACAGCGGGCTGACATTGATACCCAACTCCATCAGCACGATCAGAACGATGGTGACAACGACCACCGCCAGGATCGCTCCGCGGAACAGCGGCAGCAGCGTGGCCAGACGGCTTTGTCCGCCTTCCCCACCTTCATCACCCAGTTCCGCCTCTTCACCGCCATCGTCGATCTCTTCGGCGATTTTCGTGTCGATCCAGATGCGGAAAAAGTGGAACAGGATGTAGCCGATGAACAGGATGACCATCACGTCCAAAGCCCGCCCGACCGGCAGATCCTCGCTCCAGCTGGCTTCGGGGTTCCAGATCACGACAAGGGCGTAGAGGCCAACCACAAAGGCCAGAATGCCAGCCACACGACGGGCCAGATCCTCATAGGTTAGCATGCTGTGCCTGCGGACCTCGGCCTCGATGGTTTCCACCGGTTCGCCGACCTCTTCCGGGGCCTCGTCTTCGGCGTTCATCTCCTCGATCTGGCGGTTGCGGTCGAAGTAACGCTCAAGCAGGTAGTTCATCGCCCCATAGGCCACGACCACCGACATGAAGATCGCATAGCTGCTGGCCACGATCGGCAACGAGTTCTCGTTCTCCAGCACCAGATCGACCGCCAGTTTGAACCAGCTGAATACGATGTAGACGATCAGAACAGGCGCCCATGCGAAGGAGATGAAGCGCACGATCCACGACACCTCATCCGGTGCCCGTCCACCGCGTATGGCGTTGGAAATGGCGCGGGCATTGAACAGGATCATCAGAACATTGCCCAGCGCGCCGAACATGGTCAGGCTGCCATAGACCATGGCATAGACGTTATAGTTGAGCCCGAAATCCGCCACCCAGGTCGCAAACAGCACCACCGAAATGTCATAGGTCGCAAGCGCCGAGGCCCAGAAATACAGCCGTTTCGCATCCCGGTCGGAAAAGGGCGGCAGGCGATATTGGCTCAGGTAAGGCGACAGCACCATGCGCCACAGGTCGGACACCGTGCGCGACAGAAAAAACGCCGTAAAAATCGCCGTAACCGTGAACTGGATCGAGATATCCTCGGCCTCACCAAAGAACAGGTACCCCACGATCAGGGCCATGAGCATCGCAAAGACGGTGGCACCGATCCCCATGAAGAACCGGAACACCAGAAACGGCATCTTTTCGCGATAGCCTTGCGGATTTTCCTTGGACCGCGCCACAACCAGCTTTTTGGCCATGCGCTTGCCGTAAATCTCGGTGGACAGCCAGCGCCCCATCAGCAAAAGCAGAATATTCAACAGCAGGACCTCGACATAGGTCTGAATGCGGCCGTCGGGGCTGGTCTGGCGCAGGATGTACTGCACTTCGAAGATCGAATAGGGCAACGCCTGCAGGCGCGATTCCATGGACTCGCGGAATTTCGAGAACCTCTCCTGCGCCTTCATCAACTGCGAGCCTTCGGCCATCGGATCATGGGGTTCATCCGCTGCGGCGCCGGCATCGCCTGAGGACACGACCTGCCCCGCGCTGTCGATGACGATCACGCTGGCGCCGGCCTCGGTCGCGGCGCGTATCGCTGCGGCCAGATCGCTCTCGGTGCTTGTGTCGGCCTCGGAACCCGAATTGTATCCCGGGATCAAAGACGTCTGCGCCGACGCTCCGGTGACAAAGGCCGCTGCAAATGCCCAGATCAGCAGGACCATTCCAGCAAGAAGTTTGAGTTTCATCGAGTTATTCGCCCAATCCGAGTGATGCTCCACAGGTTACCGAAGCTCCTGAGTGTATTCAAATATTCAGCCTTTCTCTTCCCAAGATCGTGTCATTTCGTGTTCCCGCTGCAATGCTGGCGACTTGGGTGTTTGCAACCTTGAAAAAACTGAATATGACCAACCCGGTAAACCGGAAGGAATGGCGGCATCAGGGCTTGGATAGGTCCGCAAAGCCAAAAGCGCCGAATGTTGCCATTTCGCAATGCTTGTCGAATTTGCACAATATCGTCACCCCCTTTGGCAAGCGGCGGCAAAGAATATACGGTAACGGGTGTAAACGCGCGGATTTGCACCGAGAAACACGACAGGCGAAGGCATGAGCCTAGGAATACAAAACGACACCACCGGCCGGGCGCCGCGCATCCTTTTCTACAGCCACGATACGTTCGGATTGGGGCATCTGCGCAGGTCGCGCGCCTTGGCCGCGGCCATCACGCAGGCCAACCCCGAAGCGTCCGCTCTGATCCTGACCGGGTCCCCGGTGGCCGGTCGTTTCACCTTTCCGCGCCGGGTCGACCATGTACGCCTGCCGGGCGTGACCAAACGCGCGGACGGGTCCTATGCGGCCCGGACAATCGGCATGGGGATCGAAGAAGTGACCGAGCTGCGTGCGGGCCTGATTCAAACTGCCGTACAGCAATTCGAGCCCGACATGCTGGTCGTTGATAAGGAACCCACCGGCTTTCGCGGCGAGCTTTTGCCAACGCTGGAAAGCCTGCTGCATTCACAGCGTACCAAGCTGGTTCTGGGTCTGCGCGACGTGCTGGACGAGCCCGAGGTTCTGGCCGCCGAGTGGGATCGGAAAGAGGCCTTGGCCGCGACCGAGCGTTTTTATGACGAAATCTGGGTTTATGGGCTGCGCTCGATCTATGACCCGACGCAAGGCCTGCCGCTCAGCCACGCGGCGCAGTCGCGCATTCACTGGACGGGCTACCTGCGCCGCGATCTCGGCCCAGTCGGAGAGCCGCCCGAACAACCCTATATCCTGATCACGCCGGGTGGCGGCGGTGACGGCAAGGCGATGGTGAACCTTGTTCTTTCGGCCTATGAAAAAGACCCGACCCTGTCGCCGCGCGCAGTGCTGGTCTATGGCCCCTTCCTGTCCGGCGAGCTGCGCGAAGACTTCGAGACCCGCGTTGCCGCACTGAACGGGCAGGTGACCGCCGTTGGCTTTGAATCCCAGATCGAAACACTGTTTGCCGGGGCCGCTGGGGTGGTCTGCATGGGCGGCTACAACACGTTCTGCGAAGTGCTCTCGTTCGACAAACGTGCCGTCATCGTGCCCCGTACGACACCGCGGCTGGAACAGTGGATACGTGCCTCGCGCGCCGAAGGTCTGGGCCTTGTCCGGATGCTGGACGAAACCCGCGACGGTCTGACACCCGATGCGATGATACAGGCGATCCGCAGCCTGCCCAACCTGCCGCTGCCATCGCAGGCGATCCAAAGCGGTCTGCTGGACGGGCTGGACTATGTCACCGACCGGGTCGACGCCCTGCTGAGCCGGGAACAGGAACGGGCCACCGGATGACAGCGCCCCAGCCGAAACTGGCGGTGCTGGTCAAGGGATGGCCGCGCCTGTCCGAGACGTTCATCGCGCAGGAACTCGTCGCCCTACAAGAGGCCGGGCACAGCTTTGACATCTGGTCCCTGCGCCACCCGACCGATGTAAAACGGCATCCGCTGCATGACCGGTTCCGGGGGCAGGTGCGGTATCTGCCCGAATACCTGTACGAAGAACCCCGGCGCGTCTGGGCCGCGCGCCAGGTGGCGCAGGCGCTGCCCGGATATGCCGAGGCTTACCGGGTCTGGCGCGCCGATCTGCGCCGTGATCCGACCCATAACCGCATCCGCCGCTTTGGTCAGGCCTGTGTTCTGGCCGCTGAGTTACCCGAGGCGACGCGGGTGATGTACGCCCATTTCATGCACACCCCCTCTTCGGTCGCGCGCTACGCCGCCATCATGCGCGGCCTGCCGTGGAGCTTTTCGGCCCATGCCAAGGACATCTGGACCTCACCCGATTGGGAAAAGGCCGAGAAATTGCAGGCACAGACCCATGGCGCGGCTTTTGGCGCGACCTGCACCGCCATCGGGGCCGAGCACCTGCGCGGCCTGGCCGACGATCCGGCGCGGGTTGATCTGATCTATCACGGGCTGGACCTGGCCCGTTTTCCCGCGCCGCCGGACCGCGACCAGCGCAGCCCGGACGCGCCGTTTCACATGTTGTCCGTCGGTCGCCTGGTCGAGAAAAAGGGCTTTGACCGCCTGATCGATGCCTTCGCCATGCTGCCGGACACGCTGGACTGGCACTGGACCCATATCGGCGGCGGCACACTCGGCGACTCCCTGCGCGCGCGGGCCGAGGCTGCGGGCGTGGCGCATCGGATCACATGGAAAGGCGCCTGTGACCAGCCCGAAGTGATCGCCGCGATGCGCGCGTCCGACCTGTTCGTGCTGCCCAGCCGGATCGCCGCTGACGGGGATCGCGACGGGCTGCCCAACGTGCTGATGGAGGCGGCGTCGCAACTGTTGCCGATCCTGTCGACGCCAGTGTCGGCCATTCCCGAGTTTATCGAAACTGGCGTCCAAGGCATCTTGTCAGACGACGACCCAGCCGCGCTGGCCTTGGCCATCACCAACATGGCCGCAGCGCCCGGGCAAACCGCATCGATGGCCAATGCCGCCTATGACCGCCTGATCGCCGAATTCCGCATGGACCCCGGCATTGCCCGACTGTCCGAACGGCTGCGCGCTCTGGGTGCGGACACGGTCTGATGGCAAGAATCGCCTTTTACACGCCCATGAAAACGCCCGACAGTCCGGTGCCGTCGGGCGACCGCGAGATGGCGCGCAATCTGATGCAGGCGATTGGGGCACAGGGGGATATGGTCGAGCTGGCCTCGCGGTTGCGCATCTATGACAAATCCGGGGACGCGCAGCTGCAAGCTGCCTTGCGCACCGAAGCCGACGCCGAGGTTCAACGTTTGATCGACGACCTGCCAGCGGACACGGCGCTGTGGGTGACCTATCACAACTACTACAAGGCACCGGACCTGCTGGGCCCACGCGTCTGCAAGGCGCGGAATATCCCTTACGTCCAGTTGGAAAGCACCCGCGCAACCAGCCGTCTGAACGGCCCCTGGGCCGGGTTTGCGAAGGCCGCGCATGACGCCTGCGACACGGCGCAGGTGATCTTCTACCACACCGCCAACGATCTGATCACGCTGGAACGGGAACGGTACGGGGAACAGCACCTTGTGGAACTGCCCCCTTTCCTGCCCCTGTCGGGCCTGCCGCCCGCCTCGACCTGCGGTGGCCCGATGCTGACGGTGGGCATGATGCGCCACGGCGACAAGCTGGCCTCCTATACCCTCCTTGCGCAGACGCTTGCGCTCCTGCCCGGAGACTGGGCACTGAACATCGCGGGCGACGGCCCTGCCCGATCCGAGGTTGAGGCGCTGATGGCCCCGTTCGGCCCAAAGGTCCGGTTTCTGGGGCAATGCGACCGCGACGCCCTGCAAGCGCTTTATGCGGAGGCTTCCGTCCTGGTCTGGCCCGGCGTCAACGAAGCCTATGGCATGATCTATCTTGAGGCGCAGGCCAGCGGCGTTCCGGTCGTCGCACAGAACCGGCCCGGTGTGCGGGATGTGCTGACCCCGTCCGAGTACCCGTCGGTTGAGGCAGGGCCAGAGGGGCTGGTCGCAACGCTTCACACTTTGTTGGGTGACATGAACCTCCGCCTTTCGATGGGGGCCGAAGCCCGAGAACGGATAGCGGATCGCCACCTGATGCCGACAGCCACCAGCCGGTTCTGGCAGGCCGTTCGCCCGCTGCTGGAGGCCGCCCGATGACCCGTCTGGCCTTATTGCGACACGGACATACACATTGGAACCGCGCTGGCCGCATTCAGGGTCGCAGTGACATCCCGCTGGATGATGAGGCCCGGGCCGAACTGGCATCCACGCGCCTGCCTGCGGAATGGGACGGCGCGGTGCTCTGGTCCAGCCCCTTGCAGCGGGCCAGTGAAACCGCCCGTCTGGTGGCGGGGCGCGAGCCGCTGACCTCGGACGCGCTGACCGAGATGAACTGGGGCGAATGGGAGGGTCTGCGTGGGGTAGATCTGATTGCCGACCCCAACAGCGGCTATCGCCACATAGAGGACTGGGGATGGGAGTACCGCCCGCCGAAAGGCGAAACCCCGGCCCAAGTGTGGAAGCGACTGCAGCCCTGGCTGGACGGGTTGACGGGCAACACGGTTGCGGTCTGCCATATTGGCATCATGCGGGTTATCCTGGCCCGCGCCTGGGGTTGGGATTTCGACGGCCCCGCGCCCTTTAAAATCAAGCGCAACCGCCTGTATATCGTTGACATGTCGAACATGACGCCCCTGCCCGATCCCATTCGCCTGATCAGACCCGAGGCTTCCTCATGAAGATCATGATCGTCGTCACGCACCTGTTGGGCACCGGGCATCTGAGCCGCGCCCTGACGCTGGGCCGGGCCTTTCTGCGCGCGGGGCATGAGACTTTTGTCGTCTCGGGCGGGATGCCTGCGCCGCAGTTGGACAGTTCCGGCATGACCCTACTGGGGCTGCCACCGCTTCGTTCGGATGGCACCGATTTCACCCGGTTGCTGACCCAAAGTGGTGACGTTGCGGACACCACCTATCTGGCGGCCCGCGAATCCGCACTGGTCGAAGCCGTTCGGAGTTTTGCGCCGGACATTCTGATCACCGAGTTGTTCCCCTTTGGCCGCCGATCATTGGCCTCTGAGTTCACCGCAGCGTTGGAAGCAGCCCGCGCCCTGCCGCGCGGCCCGGTTGTTCTGGGATCGATCAGGGACATTCTCGCGCCGCCATCGAAACCCTCGAAAGCGGAACGCGCGGAAGGGATCGTGTACCAGCACTATGACGGCATCCTCGTCCATTCCGACCCCGGCGTTGTTCCGCTGGAGGTCAGCTGGCCAGTGACCGACCGGCTGCGCGAGCGGTTGTTCTATACCGGCTTTGTCGCCCCCGAGGCCCCTGCGCCACACCCCGACACCCTGGGCAAAGGTGAGATTCTGGTCAGCGCGGGTGGTGGATCGGTGGGCCAGCCGATCTTTCGCGCGGCCATCGAGGCCGCCCGAAAGATGCCCAACAGGCGCTGGCGCCTGTTGGTGGGCGGGCAGGACGCACCCGCGCGCATTGATCAATTGCAACAGTTGGTCGGCGATGCTTTGGTGACCATAGAACCGGTGCGCCCCGATTTCCGGCAGATGCTGCCCCTTGCCGCGGCTTCGGTCAGCATGTGCGGCTACAACACCGCGCTGGATATCCTGCAATCGGGGACGCCTGCCGTGTTTGTGCCGTTCGACGATGGCAAGGAGGTTGAGCAGGGCCTGCGCGGTCAGAGCCTCTCGGACCTGCCCGCCATCGAGGTGTTGCCCAGCAAGAAGCTTGAGGGTGCAGCTTTGGCGCAGGCTGTTGCGGCGGTCATATCCGAGGGCCCCCGCCCAGTTTCCGCCGACGGCTTTGACGGGGCCGCCAGATCGGTTGAGATCGCATGTTCCTTGAGGGGGCAGGCATGATCATAGACTGGCGCCCTTTGGAAACCGAGTTGGACATCTGGCAGACGCAGGGTCTGACCCTGCCCTTGTGGTGGCGGGACGACGATGCGGTATCAGTGACGCCGCAGCTTGAGACGTTATCAGAGCTGTCCCGGTCTCTCGGCCTGCCTGTCCATCTTGCGATCATCCCTCGTGATGCCGATACCGGATTGGTGGAATATATCGGGGACCATGCGATGCTGATCCCGATTGTGCATGGCTGGGCGCATAAAAACCACGCGCCACCAGAGGAAAAGAAGTCCGAATTCCGGTTGCACAGGCCGATGCCGGGTATCGTTGCCGATGCGCGGGCGGGGTTCGAACGGTTGCACACGCTGTTCGGAGACAGGCTGTGTCCGATCTTCGTCCCTCCGTGGAACCGGGTCGCGCTCGAAGTTGTGCGCGAATTGCCGAGTCTGGGTTACCGCGTTGTCTCAACTGCTACGCCGCGCAAGGCGAGATTGCCCGCGCCCGGGCTGGAGCAGATGAACACCCATCTGGACCCGATCGACTGGCGGGGGACGCGAGGGCTGGTTGCGCCGGACATGTTGATCGCCCAAACAACAGACCTTTTGCGGGACCGGCGCCAAGTGCGAGCCGACAACACCGAACCTTTTGGCGTTTTGACCCACCATCTGGTCCATGATCCCGACATCTGGACCTTTACCGAAGGCCTGCTACGCAGGCTTCTGGACGGCCCCGGTTTTACCTGGGCCTTGCCAGCCAACACATCAACCGGAGACCCCGAATGAGCCGACTGGATTCCATGCTGCGCCGCCTGACCGCGCAACGCGACGGGCTGAACTGGGCCGTTGCTCAGATCAGCGAGATGGAGGGCGACGTTCTGGACATGGGGCTGGGCAACGGTCGCACCTATGATCACCTGCGGGAGATTCTGCCAAAACGGCGCATCTGGGTGATGGACCGGGTGCTGCAATGCCACCCCTCCAGCACCCCTCCGGCCGAGGATTTTTTGCAGGGTGAGGCAGAGCCCATGCTGGAGAAACTGGCCGCTGGCGGGGCCAGGATCGCGCTGGCGCATTACGATTTCGGTCGCGGCATCAAGGAAGAGGACGTGGCCGAAGCGGCACGCCTCAGCCCTCTGATCGCGCAGGTGATGCGGCCCGGCGGATTGCTGATTTCAGGACAACCTCTGGTGGGCTTCGAACAGATCAGCGGTCCGGACACCATCGCGCCGGACCGTTACCTTTTCTACCGCGCCTGATCAGGCCACACGTCGCCCGCGTGACCAGACTCCGTTCAGCGCGGGCGCGCCTTCACGTATGCGAAAGCGGATGATGTCGGCGCGCGCGCCTTGGCGTAGCTCGCCGCGATCTTCCAGCCCGACAACGCGCGCGGGGCTCTGGGTCACCGTCCGCAGACCGCGCGCCATGTCGCCCCATCTCTCACCCAGACGTGTCGCCGACAACAGCAGCGCGGCCGGAACGTAGTCCGAGGACAGAATGTCGAGATGGCCCAGATCAGCCAGCTCATGCGCGGCCACGTTGCCGGAATGCGAGCCGCCCCTGATCACGTTGGGTGCCCCCATCATCACTTTGATGCCGTGGTCATGGCAGGCCCGGGCAGCCTCGACCGTGGTGGGGAATTCGGCCAGATGAATACCGTGACCGGCGGACACGGCCACCTGTTCCTGCGTGGTATCATCATGGCTGGCCAGCATCGCACCAAAGCGCCGGGCAGCCTTGACCGTTTCAACCTCATGCCGGTCACCATACCGATCCCGCAGCGCCTTGAGCTGCGCGACATGCTGCAGAAAGTCGTCGTCGGTCATGCCGTGCTTGCCCTTCATGTAGGCTTCAAGCTGCGACATATTCCGGAACTGCCGCTGCCCCGGCGTATGATCCATCAGTGACACAAGCCCGACGCGATCTTCGGGCCCGAACTCATCCAATTCAGCCACCAGCGTTTCCGAACACACCTCGGCCCGCAGGTGCAGAAAATGGCTGATCTTCAGCGCATCCTGTTCGCGCAACTGCCACAACTCGCGCGACAGTTCGCGGGCATATTTCTTGTAGCGGTTGCCGCTGGGGATCGAACCGATGCGCATCGCGTCGAAGACCGTCGTGATCCCGGTGCTGGCCAGTTCGGCATCATGGGCCAGGATCGCCGCCGCATGAGGCCAGTCGACCTTGGGGCGCGGCTGGATGTGACGCTCAAGATTGTCCGTATGCAGTTCGACCAATCCGGGGCTGACGTAATCACCACCACAATCCACTGCGCCTGTCGGAATCGCGGTGCCTGTGGCGACCTCGGTAATGGTTTCGCCCATAATCCGCACGCTGCCCGTAACGGTCTCATCCGGCAGGACCAGCGTGGCATTGGCAAGGATCATTTCTTCTGTCATCTGAACTTCACACGGTCTGAGCTATTGAGAAGGCCACGCATAGGAGGCCAATGTGACATTCACGCGATACGCGATCTATTTTGCACCACCGGCCGAGGCTGAATGGACGAAATTCGCCACCAGTTGGCTGGGCTGGGACATGGAAATGGGTGAAGGCGTCGCGCATCCGGTGGTCGATGGCGTGGATATTGCGGCCGTTAGCGAGGTGCCGCGCAAATACGGGCTGCACGCGACGATGAAACCACCCTTCCGCCTGCGCGACGGACAGTCGGTGGATGCGCTGGCCGAGGCCTGCGCGCGACTGGCGCAGACGCAGCCTCCGGTCACGTTGGACGGGTTGGACATCGCCCGCCTCGGCCGGTTTCTGGCCCTGCGCCCGCTGGGGGATGAATCCGCGCTGAACACGCTGGCCACCGCCTGCGTGCGCGATCTGGACAGTTTCCGCGCGCCCGCGTCTGAGGCCGAACTGGAACGCCGCCGCGCGGCTAGCCTGTCGCCCGAACAGAACGCCAATCTGACACAGTGGGGCTATCCTTACGTGATGGAGTCCTTCCGCTTTCACATCACCCTCAGCGGCAAGCTGAACAAGCCGACGCTGAACGCAGTTCAGGACGCGCTGCAATCGAGGCTTGCGCCCCTGCTGCCCACCCCGTTCCGGATCACCGACCTGGCCCTTGTGGGCGAAGCGGAAGACGGACGTTTTCACCTGATCCATCGCTATGCCCTTTCCGGCTGAAGCTGGGACAAGATGGCGGAAACCGTCGCTTCCAGTGCCCCCGAATTGTCAATCTCGATGACCCGAGACAGCCCCTCTGGCAAAGGTTTCGTTGCACGAACCAGCCGCCGCGCTTGTTCACGGGCGCATTCACGGGCCCTCGCAGACAGACGGTGTGCCAGAACCTCGGGGTCGGCGGTCAGAGAGATCACGATCAGATCGCCGAAAACCTCTTGTGCCTGCAACAGGACTGAGCGGGACAGGTTGACCAGAACCGCGTCCGGCTGGTGCCGCAAATCCTCAATTCCCTTGGGCACCCCGTAGAACAAGCCATGCGCGGGCCAGTGCAGGACAAAGGCACCCTCAGCCACCATCTGCTGAAAGACCTGCTCGGACACACGGTCGAAATCCTCGCCCTCTTCGCCTTCGGGGCGGGTGATCACCCGGCGCGTCCGAACAAAACCCGGAGCACGGGCCTCCAGCGCCGCCATCACGCTATCCTTGCCAACACCCGAGGGGCCAACAACAGCTATGACCGGCGCAAGGCTCATGCGACCGCTCCGGGGGTGAAATCCGAGACGTTGATCTCACGATCACAAACCCGATCGCGCGCACCGACATCGTGGAAAATGCCTACGATCGCCGCGCCGCGCGCCTTAGCTTCTTCGATCAGCGACAGAACCGTTTCCCGGTTCTGCACATCCAGCGAAGCTGTAGGTTCGTCCAGCAACATAGCAGGATAGTCATGCGCAAATCCCCGGGCGATGTTGACCCGCTGCTGCTCGCCACCGGAAAAGGTTGTCGGGCTCAGAGACCACAGGCGTTCAGGAATGTTCAGCCGCGCCAGCAAGGTCGCCGCCTTGTCCCGCGCCACCTGACGGTCGCACCCGATGGCCAACAGCGGTTCGGCCACCACATCCAGCGTCGGCACACGCGGCACTACACGCAGGAACTGGCTGACATAACCCAACGTCTCACGGCGCAACCTCAGAATCTCGCGCGGCTCGGCCCGGGCCACATCCAGACCACCAACCAGAACCTGCCCCGAGGCTGCAAGATAATTCCCGTAGATCACCCGCATCAGGGTCGACTTGCCCGCCCCCGACGCACCCGTAAGCGCGACACATTCACCGGGCGCAACCTTCAACGTGGCGCCTTCCATCACCGGGATCACTGCACCACCCTGGTTATGCAGAGTAAAGCTTTTGTTGACGTCCTTAAGCTCAATCATCGCACTTCATCTTTTCCCAAATACTCAAACCTGCAGAACGCTGGACACAAGCAACTGCGTATAGGCGTGTTGCGGATCGTCCAGCACCTGATCAGTCAAGCCAGCCTCGACCACGTGGCCGTCCTTCATCACCATCAACCGGTCCGCCAGCAGGCGCACCACGGCCAGATCATGCGTGACGATGATGGCGCTCAGCCCCATTTCACGCACCAGCCCGCGCAGCAGGTCCAGCAGCCGCGCCTGGACCGAAACATCCAGCCCGCCGGTCGGCTCATCCATGAACACCAGCCGAGGCCCCGTCACCAGATTGCGCGCGATCTGCAGGCGTTGCTGCATCCCGCCCGAAAACGCGGTCGGGCGTTCGTCCACGCGGGCACCATCAATTTCGACCCGACCCAGCCAGTCAATCGCCCGGTCGCGGATCTGGCCATAGTGACGGTCACCAACGGCCATCAACCGCTCACCGATATTGCCGCCCGCACTCACCGACATGCGCAGCCCGTCGCGGGCGTGCTGGTGGACAAAGGCCCAATCGGTACGGCCCAGCATGCGGCGTTCGGGTTCCGACATCGTCACCGTATCCACCGGACCATCGGTGCGCGTATCAAAGACCACCTGCCCCGCGTCAGGCTCAAGATGCCCCGCAAGGCAGTTCAGCAAGGTTGATTTGCCCGAACCGCTTTCGCCGACAATGCCCATCACCTCACCGGGATAGAGATCGAAGCTGACGCCAGTACAGCCGATGCGCGCGCCATAGTGTTTCTGGATACCTTTGACCTGCAACAACGGAGTCATACCGCGTCCTCCTTGCTCAAGCGTCCTTCGTGGCCCTGCGCGCGGCGGGACCGGCAGTAATCGGTGTCGGAACAGACAAACATCCGGTTGCCCGCGTCATCCATGATCACCTCGTCCAGATAGCTGTTCTCGGCGCCGCACAAGTCACAGGGATGATCGGCCTTGGTTGCCTCAAACGGGTAATCCTCAAAATCGAGGCTGACGACTTTGGTGTGCGGCGGCACCGCATAGATGCGCTGTTCCCGTCCAGCTCCGAACAGTTGAATCGCATCCATCTCAAGCTTGGGGTTGTCGAATTTCGGGATCGGAGACGGGTCCATCACGTACCGCCCCGACACTTTCACCGGGTAGGCGTAGGCGGTCGAAATCGCGCCGTGCTGGCTGATGTCTTCGTACAGTTTCACATGCATCAGGCCATATTCCTCAAGGCTGTGCATTTTGCGTGTCTCGGTCTCGCGCGGCTCCAGAAACCGCAGCGGTTCCGGGATCGGCACCTGATAGACAAGAATCTGATCCTCGGTCAGCTTCGCCTCGGGAATGCGGTGACGGGTCTGGATGACCGTGGCCTTTTCGGTTTCCTCGGTGGTCTCGACGCCTGCGGTGTTCTCAAAGAACTTGCGGATCGAGACGGCGTTGGTGGTGTCATCCGCCCCTTGGTCGATCACCTTGAAGGTATCATCCGGCGTCAGCGTCGCGGCCGAGACCTGAACTCCTCCGGTGCCCCAACCATAGGGCATCGGCATCTCGCGGCTGGCGAAGGGAACCTGATATCCGGGGACGGCCAGCCCTTTCAGGATGGCACGGCGTATCATCCGCTTGGTTTGTTCGTCCAAATATGCGAAATTATATTCATTCATTTTTTGTACTTCGCTTTTTTATTGGTGTTTTTATGGACGTAATTGTTGTTACCGCGTTCTTTTTGGTCATTTTGGCCTATATCTTCAGACATAACCGGCACGCCAAACATCGCCGTCGCGCGCAGCAGAGAGACCGGAAAGGGGTCTGGCGCTCGGTTGGGGCGTCGCATCTGTGTTCCAGCCGCAACAGCGCCCGTTTCCGAAAAACAGAACCAAGCGCAAGTGCCCAAAGCACCGGTGTTGAGCAGTCTGGTCCCTGACATCATTCCGCGGCCTCCTTCGGTGTGATCCGCTCTTCGGCCTCGCGGCGCAGCTTGCGGACCAGTTCCAGTTCAGACTGGAAATCGACGTAATGCGGCAGCTTGATGTGTTCGAGGAACCCGGTGGCCTGGATGTTGTCGGCGTGGCTCAGGACAAACTCTTCATCCTGCGCGGGGGCGCCCAGATTGTCCTCGCCGAGTTCTTCCCAGCGCAGCGCCCGGTCGACCAGAGCCATGGCGATGGATTTGCGTTCCGACTGGCCGAAGACCAGCCCATAGCCACGGGTGAATTGGGGTGGTTCTGTCTTTGAGCCCTTGAACTGGTTGACGGTTTCGCACTCGGTCAGCTCGACCTCACCGATCTCAATGGCGAAACCCAGTTCGGGGATGTCCATCTCGACCGCGACTTTGCCGATGCGCAGCTCACCTACAAACGCATGGTTGCGGGCATAGCCGCGCTGGGTCGAATAGGCCATGCCCAGCACGAACCCTTCATCCCCTCGCGTCAGCGATTGCAGGCGCAGGGGGCGACCGGCCGGGAATTCCATCGGCTCGCGGGTCAGGTCGCCGGGGATGGCATCGCTGACTGGTTCGTCCTGAATGATGTCCTCGCCCTTGAGAAACTCGGTGATATGCGGCGTTTGTTCCGTGCGCGGTTGTGCTTCGGGGGCCGCGGGAACCTCGCCCTCGGCGGCCAGTTTGAAATCCAACAGGCGGTGAGTGTAATCGAAGGTCGGCCCCAAAACCTGACCGCCCGGCGCATCCTTGAACGTCGCCGAAATCCGGCGGTCACAAGCCATCTCACCGGTTTCCACCGGGTTCGAATATCCAAACCGGGGTAGTGTCGTGCGGTAGGTGCGGATCAGAAAGATCGCCTCGATCAGATCACCACGCGCCTGTTTGATTGCCAGGGCCGCCAAGTCCGGGTCGTACAAGGACCCTTCAGCCATCACCCGGTTCACCGCAAGCGACAGCTGTTCGCGGATTTGGGCGATGCTCAGTTCGGCAATATCGGTTGCTCCGCGACGCTCTTCCGCCAACCAGGCATGAGCGTTTTCGATGGCCTTTTCGCCCCCTTTGACAGCAACATACATGGTCTAACCCTCTGCCCTGATCTGCGTGCTGCGTGGCAGGGCCGCAATCCTGTCACCGCAGGTGAAGAAGAAGTCACAGCCCAAGGGGTAAAGCGCCGCATTGGCCCGAAGCGCGGGTACGTCCGGCAGCGACAGATGCGCGGTGTCCTTGATCCCCGGGCCAGACAGCACCGCACCCGCGTGTTGCAGATCGTCACATTCGACAATCAGCGTGGCCGAGCGATCCGGGTACTCGGGCGTTCCGATGCGGTATTTCGACATCGGCGCAAGGGCCGACCATGTCCCGACGGCAAAATCCGCCTCGGACGCTTGTGCAATCGGCGCACCGGTATGGAAAGTCAGCCATTGACGTACAGCATCCGTGTCCAGTGCGCCCGCCAGATGCACGCGCGTATCCGGATCACATAGGGTCAGCAGCAACGTCCCCGCCGCCACGGACAAGGGCGATGGCGGTTGAGCCCCCGAGATCAACCGGATTTCACCGGGCCGCGCCATGACCGTCATCGCGGCGCGGAAGGCGTGGGCTGCATCGATCGGCGCGTTTTCGAATCCGCCCGAGAACTGGGTTTGCGCGTTCATCAATCCTCTCCCCTTACCAGCGTGAAGAACTCGACCTTCGTTGCCGCCGCCTTCGCAGCGCGGGCCGTCCGGGCTGCCCTCATCTGCTGGCTGAGCGGCGTGATCACACGGGCCCGAATGTCCCCGGCAGCGTCGGTCTGCATCAGTGCGTCGATCAGTGCCGCGGCCTCAGCCTTGCGCTTCGACCGACCCTGCACATAGCCATGCCCGACCGTTCCATCCGTCAGCACCAGAGAACAGCGCGTGACAGTCATTTCCCCCAGGTTGAACGGCGCACCTGCACCGCCCGTCCGACCACGCACCATCACGCCCCCAACCTCGGGGCTGCGGAGCCAGTCAAAGCTTGGGGGCACACCAACCTCGCCCCACAATTCCATCAACGCCTCTTCCGGAGCGCGGGCCAGCAGACCCATCCACTCCTTGCGTGCAGCGATTGCCATGTTCTGTTGATCCGCCATCGAAACCTCTTGGCTGGGTTGTCTATGTGAACTATACAACTAGACAAATATTACACCCCGAAAGTGAGTCCCGCAATCCGCGACACTGTGAAAGTTTGGTGACATGAGCAAAACACCGGTCTGGAAAAGCATCGCGCTGAGCCTGACCTCGGACATCGCCGAGGGGCGTTACAACACCGGAGATCGCCTGCCGACCGAGGCGCAACTGGCGGCACAGCATGGGGTTAACCGGCACACGGTGCGGCGCGCATTGGCAGATATGGCCGAACAGGGGTTGGTGCATGCCCGGCGCGGCGCGGGTGTATTTGTGGCCGCGCGCCCGACAGATTATCCGATTGGCAAGCGGGTCAGGTACCACAAGAGCATATCGGCCAGCGGCAAGATTCCCGGCAAAACGATCCTCTCGTTGACGACACGTGTGGCGGATGACACCGAAGCCGAGGCGCTCGGGCTGACTGCGGGCGACAAGGTGCATGTATATGACGGGTTGTCACTGGCCGACGGCCAACCCATCGGCCTGTTTCAGAGCGTCTTTCCGGCCGACCGCCTGCCCGACATCCTGACAGCTCTGCAAGAGACGCAATCCGTGACCAAAGCGCTGCAACGCTGCGGTGTCGCGGATTACACCCGCGTTTCAACCCGCCTGACCGCGCGGGGCGCGACAGCGACACAAGCTCTGCATCTGCAATTGCCTGAAGGCGCACCGGTGCTGTTTTCGACCGGGGTGAACGCTGATCTGTCGGGTGTGCCGGTCGAGTACGGGCGCACTGTTTTCGCCGGGGAACGGGTCACACTAACCCTGAACGACGACTAGGCGACGAAGGTCTCCCGCCCGTCTTCTGCCTCCTTGCGGAGGCCTCATCCCATTGGGCGTAGCGCCGCGCTTTGCGCGGCGCCCGGCCCAAAGCCGCCAGGGGGGGGATCGGCGCAGCCGATACTCCTGCGGGTGCGGGAGCATTTCCTGTCTCTGACACGACCGGCTTATTCGTATTTTTCAAGAAAGACTTCGGCGCCAAGTGATCGGAAATCCGACAATGCCGCGCGCAGGCGCGGGTTGTCCCAGTTCCACCACGCCAAGGTCAGCATCCGCTCGACAATGTCCTCAGAAAACCGGCGGCGGATCGGTTTGGCCGTCACACCGCCAACGATGGTGTACGGGTCGACATCCTTGGTCACCACAGCGCCTGAAGCAACCACCGCGCCATGGCCAATCGTCACTTCGGGTTTGATGATCGCCGCGTGGCCAATCCATGTATCATGCCCGATCACCGCCTTGCGGCTGACACGATAGGCGAACCAGTCCAGATCATCGTCGGCATCGTCCCAGTAATCTGCGGACCGGTACAGGAAATGGTGCTGAGATGCCTTTTCCATCGGGTGGTCTGTTGCCCCGATCCGCGTGAAACTGGCGATATTGACGAACTTGCCGATCTCGGCATTGGCGATATCGCAGGTTCGGTCGCAATAGGAGTAGTCCCCCCAGACCGAGTGCGCGACCCGGCTGCCAGCACCGATCTCGACATACGCACCAAAGTCACTGTTCGTAATCTGGCAGCCGGGGTGAATGAACGGCTGATCCGGGCGCAGGCGTGGCATTGTCTTTCGTCCTTGCTCAACCCGGCGGCTGCGATTTTTCTATCGCTCCACGCGGCTTGCGCTTTTTACCCATTTCCCCCCGGATCAGGCGCCGACGCAGCCAGCCCGAGAACCAGTCCATCAGCATCACCATCAGAATGATCAGGACGATGTAATAGGTCACTTCTTCCCAATCCTTCTGGGTGATGATCGCCTGTGTCAACAACAGGCCGATCCCACCGCCGGTGATCGCGCCGATCACGGTGGCGCTGCGGATGTTGGATTCGAAGAAATAGAGCAGTTGGCTCAGCAACACTGGCGTAACCTGCGGAATCACACCAAAGCGATAGCGTTGCGGCGCGTTGGCGCCGGTGGACTGGACACCCTCGATCTGTTTGTTGTCCACATTCTCCAGCGCTTCCGAGAATATCTTGCCGAAGGTACCCGTGTCGGTCACCAGAATGGCCAGCGCGCCGGTCAGCGGACCGGGGCCAAAGGCGCGGGCCAGAACCACAGTCCAGATCAAGGCATCGACACCACGGACAAAATCAAACACCCGTCGCGTCGCAAAGCGCACGACTTTCACCGGGTTGAAGTTTCGCGTCGCCAGAAAGGCCAGCGGCAGGGCGGCCATGGCCGCGCCGAGGGTGCCCAGAAACGCCATCAGGATGGTTTCAAAAATCGCCCAGGCCACGTCCTGATGCCGCCACATCTTGTTGGTCCAGAAATCGTTCAGGATCGCACCGGCCTCACCGTTCATGGCCCGCGCGGCCAGTTCGGGGAAGGACTTGCCGTAATACGGGCTGTCGAGCGTGAACCAGAACAGCTCCCACCCGGTGAAATAGCGGAACACCTCGGATCGGTTGCGGGTTACGGTCAGACGCCCCGCGTCGGTGTAGACAGTCAAGCGGTTCTTGGACACGCTGATCCACTCTGGCACGTCACCTGCCGGCAACTCTGCCTGCACGCCCACCGAACGGGTCGGCGTTGCCCGAATAGTGCCATAGCCAGGAATGTCGTATTCAACTGTCTCGGGACCGAAACGTACAACATGACCGTCTTCCAGCTCGATCACCGTGGTCTCGCCTAGTGTCACCCAATCGGGCGCTTGGCCTTCGGGGTAAGCGCCCTTGCGCTCGCCTTCGATGGCAGCGGACACGTCACCCGTGCGGTTGTCCCGCTCGATATGGGTTTTATAGCTGTAGCTGTCCGAAACCAGCGTCTTGCCGTTTTTCCAGTTCGCCTGCGCGGCCAAACCCGGTACGTCGAAGGCAAAGAACACATAGGCCAGATAGGCCAGAACCAGCGCGGGCAGGCCAAAGTTCACCAGCCGTTTGCGATTGAAAATACGATCCGCCTCGGCCTTGAGGTCATCAACGGTCAGGTTGGTTGCGAAGGTGCTCATGCCGAGGCTCCTTTTTCCGACCCGTGGGCCAGACGGTCGCGCAGATAGCCCGAGATCCGATCCACGACGACGATTGTGACGAACAGAAGGATGAAAATGGCGGCCGCTTCATCATAACGCCCCTGCCCCCAGGACATCGCGTTGCGCAGCTCATACCCCAAACCACCTGCGCCGACGAAACCAAGGATGGCCGAAGCACGGATGTTGATCTCGAACCGCAGCAGGGCATAGCTGACATAGTTCGGGCCAACCTGCGGGATAACGCCCAGATACATCCGCTGCGACCAGTTTGCGCCTACCGATTGCAGCCCCTCGACCGGTTTGAGCGAGGCGTTTTCATTCACCTCGGAAAACAATTTGCCCAGCGCGCCCGCCGTGTGAATGGCGATGGCGATCATCGCGGGCACCGGGCCACCGCCCAGGATGAAGATCAGAACCAGCGCGATGACGATCTCGGGGATGGCCCGGAAAATATCCGAGATGCGCCGAAACAACGGGATCAGCGCGGGCCAATAGGCCATGCCGCGGGTCGACATAAGCGCCAGAAACGTGCCCACGATGGTGCCGATCAAGGTCGAAGCTGCGGCGATGTTCAGCGTCTCGACCAGCGCCGGGAAAAACTTGACCAGATTTTCCGGCATGACCCCGATCTTTTCCCACGCCTCTGACAGAACCTCGGCCGGATAGTCTAGAATGCGGCGCCAGCCGTCGATGAAACTGCCCGCGTTGCGGTCGTCCGCCGTGCGGAAACCCGCAGCCATCAAGGCCACGAACACGATCAGAAGGATACCACCATAGACCCGCTTTCGCCGGGTCATCTCGGCATAGTCGGCCCGAATCTGGTCAACGCTGGGGGACCCAGCAGTCAGGTCTGTCATGGAATGCTCCTGAGTGGAAAAACGGGGCCCAGTTTTCCACCGGGCCCCGATCATTGGGTGTGCAGGCTTAGTTGGACTTCAGCTTGCGGGCTTCGATGATGACTTCGTAGGCGTCATGCGTGATCGGGTCGAAGCTTTTGGCCTCGCCCGCGGCTACGCCGTAGAAGCACTCCTGATCCTTCTCGCTCAGCGTGTCCCACAGCTCGGTCACTTTGGCTTTGACATCGTCAGGCAGAGCCTTGCGAACCACAACCGGACCTTCCGGGATCGGCTTGGATTTCCAGATTTCGACCATGTCGTTCATGTCGACCAGACCGGCATCCACGGCGCGGCGCAGGGCACCCGACCGGTAGCCGTCTTCCCATTCGCCCAGACCATCGGCCCAGGTCACACCGCCATCAACGTCGCCGTTGTTGACCGCAACGATGGTCTGCTCATGGCCGCCGGTGAACTTAACTTCACCGAAGTAATCACCAGACTCCATGGTCGCACCGGTGACTGCAGGGATTTCGATCGACGGGATTAGGTAGCCGGAGGTCGAGTTGGGATCACCGAAACCAAATGCCTTGCCCTTCATGTCTTCCAGCGAGGTGATGCCGCTGTCCTTGCGGGCAAAACCAACCGAGTAATAGCCATAGCCGCCATCGGTGTTGACCTTGACCAGAACCGGCTCAACGGCTTCGGGGTCAGACAGATAGGTTTTCGCGTAACCCGACGCGCCCAGCCAGGCCACGTCGATGGTGCCCCCCAGCAGGCCCTGGATTACACCGTTATAATCGGCGGGCGCGAACAGTTTCGCGGGAACACCCAGCGCTTCTTCGGTGTAAACCCGCAGACATTCGTTGTTGTTCAGACGATCCTGAGCGTTCTCGCCGCCCAGAATGCCGATGCGGAATTCGCTGATTTCCTGAGCCATTGCAGGTGCGGCCATGGCAGTGGTCGCAACAAGGGCAGCAATGAGTTTTTTCATCTTTCTCTCTCCGGTTTGATGTGCCGGCCTTTCATCGGGCCGGTCGATGAAGGGGGGGCGGGCTCAGATGGTGGCTTCGGCGTCCATCAAAGCCTTCTTGGCGGTGTCCAGCGTTTCGATCTCGGTCGAGGTCGCCTGTTCCGAGAAGCTGGCATCAGCGCCATAAATCTCGCGGGCAACGCCGGTGGTCAGCTGTTCGGGCAGACCGTCGAAAACAATGCGTCCGTCGCGCATACCGACGACGCGGTCGCAGTACCGGCGCGCGGTGTCCAGCGTGTGTAGGTTGGCGATGACGGTGCGACCGTCCTCTTCGTGGATTCGACGCAGCGCCTGCATCACCACCTGCGCGTTCATCGGATCCAGCGAGGCGATGGGTTCGTCCGCCAGAATGATCCTGGGGTCCTGCATCAGGGCGCGCGCAATGGCGACGCGTTGCTGCTGGCCGCCCGACAGCGCTTCGGACCGTTTCGGCGCGTGTTCAGCAATGCCCAGACGGTCCAGAATGTCGATGGCGCGGTGGATGTCGTCCATCGGAAACAGGTTGAACATGGTCGCCAGCGTCGAGTGACGGTTCAGCGTACCGTGCAGCACGTTCGAGACCACATCCAGGCGCGGCACCAGATTGAACTGCTGGAAAATCATCGCGCATTCGGCCTGCCAAGCACGCTTGTCGCGCCCCTTCAGCTGCGTCACGTCGCGGCCTTTGAACAGAATCTGACCGTCGCTGGAATCCGTCAGGCGGTTGATCATCCGCAACAGGGTAGACTTGCCCGCGCCCGATCGCCCGATGATGCCGATCATGCACGGCTTGTCCACATCCAGCGTCGCCGCGTCCACAGCCACATTTTCACCGAAGCGTTTGGTCAGTTTCTCGATACGCAGCACGTGCCACCCCCAGTTCGTGTTGAAGGTCAGCTACAGAGGCCATTCAACGGCCATGTGTCAGTGTGGTGATAGTTTTGTAACGGCGCGCGAGTCGCGGGGGCTACCCTTTGCAGCACGGCACAGGTATATGCGGGTCGACTCTTCAGCTGACACGAGGCCGCCATGAGCTTTGACCGCACCATCAAGATCGCCCCGTCGATCCTGTCCGCCGATTTCGCCAATTTCGGACAAGAGATTCAGGCCATCGAGGCCCAGGGCGCCGATTGGGTTCATGTCGACGTGATGGACGGCCATTTCGTCCCGAACCTGACCTTTGGCCCGCCCGCCGTCAAAGCGTTCCGTCCGCATGTAAAGACCGTGATGGACGTCCACCTGATGATCACGCCCGTCGATCCCTACATTCAGGCCTATGCGGACGCAGGCGCCGATATCCTGACCGCCCATGTCGAGGCCGGACCGCACACCCATCGCACCCTGCAGGCCATCCGCGCCGCTGGCATGAAGGCCGGTGTCGCGCTGAATCCCGGCACCCCGGCCGAGGCAGTCGAGCATCTGCTGGACCTGACCGATCTGGTCTGCGTCATGACCGTAAACCCCGGTTTCGGCGGTCAGAAGTTCATTGATATGACGAACAAGGTCCGCAAGCTGCGCCAGATGATCGGCGACCGCCCCGTGCATATTGAGATCGACGGCGGCGTTGATCCGCGGACCGCGCCCCTCGTAGCGGCCGCAGGTGCCGATGTGCTGGTCGCAGGCTCCGCCGTTTTCAAAGGCGGTTCGGTGTCCAACCCCGAAGTTTATGGGCAGAACATCCGCGCAGTACGGAACGCGGCGGAAACCGCGCTCTAAGCCATCTGCACGCGCGCCGTTTGCAAAAAACGCGAGATTTCAAGCCCGAGGCTGGCTTCTATCGAAATCGCCAGATCTGGTTGTTTCCGAAGCTCAGCGTTCAGTTCGGGCATGTCCCAATCTATGACACGTGACGGCCCAAGCGCCGTCACGGTCACCGGCGCCGCAAAATCCTGATCCCTGCTCAGAAACGCCGTGCCGCCGAGGAAACGCCCCTCGCCCAGCGTGTCGACACGATTGCCGTTCATTTCGACGCTGAATTCACCCTCCACGATCAGCGACAGGCGTGGAACGGGGTCGCCCTGCGTCAACAGCCTTGTCCCGGCGGGAACGGATTTCCAGACGCCCGACTTAAGCAGGTTATACGCGTCACGTTCGCTGAAAGTGCGCAGCGCAGTTTCGTACAGATGCCGTTCCGTATCGGTAAATGGCACCGGGCGGCGTTCAAGCAACAGCCGTATGATCCAAAAGATGTTGATACCTGTGAAAAACAGGTTCCACCCGATCGGCGCCCAAAGCGGCGTGCTTTGCAGATAGTAATAGGGCAACAGGATCAGTGCCCCGATCACCGTCAGCACCCGTAGCCAGAAAATGTCCCGGACCGAATACGAAATAAGGTAAAAGACATTCGCCGCATTCACCAACAAGTCCAAACCCACCATATCTCGCCTCGTCAGCTATGCACGCCACGTAGTGCGGTGCGCTTCTATTGGAGCATGGTGAGTGTAGCCGCGCCGTCACCCGGCATGGAAGATTTCTGTTCAGTTGCCCAACCTGGCGTCAAAGACCGGAAAAGGCGAAGATCTATTTTGACGATAGACGCTGCCGGGGTACGTGCGTGTTCGGATGGCCCGAATAGCAGGCCGTCAGCTTGACCTTTTTCCTGGGTTGGGAACCACCCGCACCGCCTTCGAACCCCTCTTCACCAAGGATCGCCGTCTGCATGTCATCCAGATCTTTGCTGTGCAGGATGCGTGTGCCGTATTGTACGAACTGAAGTCCAAACATGGTGTTCCCCATCTTCTGCCCCCTTGGCGTATCGACCCGCGCACAATGCGAGCTTTTGATGCGTTCAAGCGGATATGATTGCGACATGAGAACAAATGGCGTGGCTCAGGCCCTTCGCTTTTTGCCTCAAGGCTTACATGGGGTCGCTTCTTTAGCGAAAGGTGAAGACAGGATTAATCCGTCAGAGCGCGCACGAAAAAGGGCGCCCCGAGGGGCGCCCTTCTTTACTCTTCACCGAGTTGCTCCCGGCAGATTTTCCGTCGGAAGATCGCCTGCCGCAACCGGGCGCGGCAAGCGCGCCTTACTCGATGATTTTCGACACAACGCCGGCGCCGACGGTGCGGCCGCCTTCGCGGATCGCGAAGCGCAGGCCGTTTTCCATCGCGATCGGCGCGATCAGCTCAACGCCGAACGACACGTTGTCGCCGGGCATGACCATCTCGGTGCCTTCGGCCAGCGTCACGGTGCCGGTCACGTCAGTCGTACGGAAGTAGAACTGCGGACGGTAGTTCGCGAAGAACGGAGTGTGACGGCCGCCTTCTTCCTTGGTCAGGATGTAGG
>NZ_JBQGAI010000006.1:0-211899 GCF_056542745.1 Ruegeria sp. AB10
TCAGCATCCGCCGCAACCCGAACCCGGCTGCGCCGCCTTGTCGATAGCCCAACTCGATCAGGCGCTGCTGCCCCGCAAAGACCTTTTGCGAAAGCTCGCGACTATATTCGCCTGCCATTGCCCGCTTTAAACCTTTGACGACGGTGGACATTGGGCTGCCATCATTCTCGAACTGTTCCGCGCAGTATTCGACCGAAATGCCCGCCCGTTTGCAGATATACTCGTAGTAGGCGCTTTCATCCGCGTCCTGAAAGCGCCCCCAACGGCTGACATCGTAAACGAGAACAGTTCCGAATGCGGCCTGGCCAGTTTCGATGTCGTCGATCAATTGCGATAGGCCTGCGCGGCCTTGAATTCTCAATCCGCTTTTACCTGCATCAGAATAGGTTCGGATAATTCTGTAGCCGCGTTCATTGGCATAGCGCTGGATGGCGTCGGCCTGGTTTTCGGTCGAGTAGCGCTGATGCTCTGTCGACATGCGAACGTACTGTGCGGCGTTCCAGCGGTTTTCCCTGTCTGTCTTGTTCTTCGGCCAACTCAATGCTGCGGCTCCCACCACTCAAATTTGCAAACCTGTACGGGAACTCTGCGATTCCTTTCTCAATCCTAAAGGGAGAGGTCCGGAAACATGTTTCACAAAAAGGGCAACACGTTTCATCGAAAGTGCGACGAGCGCGTTTCGGCGTCAGAATACAGAGAGGCGATCAGCGACGCTCTTTCTCAAGAACTGGGTGGGGCAGGGCGAGCTACAAAATCAACGATGCGGTGGACTGGAGCAAGTGAACGAACGGCTAAGAACTGGATATCTGGCTCCTACGGACCAACAGGCGAAAACCTGATCGCATTGATGAAGCATTCAGACACAGTTTTTGCGGTTGTACTCGAATTGGCGGGACGGAGCGAAGCGATATCGGTAGCCCGGCTAAAGCTTGTCAGAGAAGAACTGGCCGGAATTTTGAGTGATTTAGATACGATTTGCGCCGATGGGGGCGATCAAAAACCAGATTAGCCGCTTTCGATTGCTCCAACGCGATGGAAAGCCTTTGAGTCGCAAATGGCAAAACCCGTGCGTCCATGAAAATCTGAATGACTCAAAATCAGTGACTTAGCTGTCGATTAATGGCAAAACTATGTGTCGCCTGACAATCCAACAAAATCAGTAACTTATGTGGTGCTTTGGGTGCCATTGGTTGTATAGTAACTCCATACTGTTCCCGATAGTGTGCCATGTCTTTTTTGATCAGGCGACTTTACGTGCGTTGAGCATTTGCCGTGCTTTATCAGCCACTTCCTTCTTGGCGAACTTGGCGTACTTCTGAGTCTGGACAATGGTTGCATGACCCAGAAGGTGAGAGACTTCTTCCAGCCTCATACCGTTGTTCAGCATCCGCGTAGCATAAGTGTCCCGGCAGGAGTGGATCGTTGCCTTGCCTTGGGTAGCCAAAACACGGGGGCTTGAAGGACAGCATTCGGTCATGGCTCGCCTTAGGTTCTTGATGGCCCTGTCCATACTGACGAAAGGCTGGGGTTGGTTTTGCAGCAAGGACAACACCTCAAACAGGCGGTCAGAAATGGGAACAAAGACCTCCTTTTTGGTTTTGAAGTTGTAGTTGTCGATATAGCGCTCACGCATGTCGATGGCCCCCCAATCGACCAGTGTCGCCTCTCGAAGGCGAACCCCTGTGTCAATCAGGTAAATGAATAGGTCGTGGGCCTTCGACCATGCTGAGGCGTCGGGGTATTCGGCCTGTTTGGCAATGCAGTATTCAATGACCGTTCGTTCTTCTGCTTCTGACAGGGAGCGACATTTGACGAAGCCTTCGAGATTGGACAGAACGGGGTGTCGGGCCAAGATCGACGAAACCACGTCCTTCAGCTTGTACCGATCCCTAGGGTGGTAGCCATGTTCGGCAATGAAGTCGTCGTTGAAAGACCTCGGCCAACGGGATGGGGGCTTGCCTCGCCCGATAGAGGCGACAACGATCCGTTTTGTGACCTCTCTGGGTATCCCGCCGATCTGGTAAGGATTGCGCTGGAAAACGGTTAGTCTTGCGGCCCATTTCATTCAAGCCCCACTCAGTTATCGGGACGGCCGGATCGATAGAGACTCGGGGGTGCGTGATGACAATAAGTTTCGGCATTTAGTCCGGCAAAAGAACGGGCCCTTTGTCAGCGAAGCCCATTTTGATTTCGGCGCCGGGATCAAGCGGCGCATCGACGTCATCGTGTACGGCAAAAACCTGTCCAAATGCACCGATCAGCGTATATTCCATCCGAACACCAACATAGGTCGCCTTCGCCACCTTGGCCGGTATGCCTTGGTCTGAGCCGATCACCAGACGTGAGGGTCTCACTGCAATGGTTGCGGATCCTTCGGACAAACCGCGATGTGGCAGCGTATAGCGGTAGCCTTCTATTTCTATGGTTGCCGCATCGCCATTGATATCGACGATTTGGCAATCCAAAAGGTTCGCCTCACCTATGAAATCGGCAACAAATTGGTCGTTCGGGGCATCGTAAAGCTGGCGTGGTGTGCCCATTTGGGCGATCGCTGCGTTACGCATGACGACAATCTCATCTGAGACCGCCAGAGCCTCCTCCTGATCGTGGGTGACGTAGACAACTGTCAAACCAAGATCTTTCTGGATTGCCCGAATATCCTCTCGCACCTGACGGCGAAGCTTGGCATCGAGATTGGACAGCGGCTCGTCAAACAGCAGAACCTGCGGCTCAAGAACCAGCGCCCGGGCGACGGCAACACGCTGTTGCTGCCCACCTGAAAGCTCAGAGGGAAGACGGTTGTCGAACCCCTGAAGACCAACCAGTTCCAATCCATACAGGGCGCGGCTGCGGGCCTCGTCCTTTGCAAAGCCCGAGAATGTGAGGCCATACATCACGTTTTCCAGAACGCTCATGTGAGGGAAAAGCGCGTATGACTGGAACACCATGGATACGTCACGGTCGGTGGCAGGCAATTTGGTCACGTCCCGATCACCAATTAGAATCTTGCCCGAGCTTGCCATTTCTAGTCCGGCAATCATGCGCAGAGTCGTTGTTTTCCCACAGCCTGACGGACCAAGCAGTGTGACGAGTTTTCCTGCCTCGACATGCAGATTGATATTGTCAACGGCGACGACGTCCTTGCCGAACACTTTCGACACGCTCTCAAAGCGTACCGGGGCGGCCTTGGAACCGATTTTGGTGTCGGTCATCGCGATGTCTCCGTTCCATGTTGCGTGCGCCGGCCAATCTGAACCCGGCCGACAAGCAGTTGCAATAAGCCGACCGCCGCGAGCATCACAAAGATCAGCGTCGTCGAATAGGCGATCGCAAGGCCATAGTCGTTATTTTCGACCCGACCGATGATGTAGCTGGTCGCCATGTCATATTCTGCACTGACCAGAAAGATGACGGCCGAGATCGCCGTCATGGCGCGAACAAAGCTGTAAACAAGGGCAGCAAGGATGGCGGGGCGTAACAGCGGCAGGATCACGTTTCGAAACGTCTGCCACGAGTTTGCACCAAGGGTCAGCGAGGATTCATCAAGACTGCGGTCCAGCTGCGACATGCTTGCGATCCCCGCACGAACGCCAACCGGCATATTGCGGAAAATGAAGCTGACAACAAGGATGACGCCCGTGCCAGTGATTTCGATTGGCGGAACGTTGAAAGCCAGAATGTAGCTAACGCCGATTACGGTGCCCGGGATTGCAAATGACAGCATGGTACCGAACTCAAAGGCGTTCTTGCCTGCGAAGCTCTGCCTCGTCAAAAGGTAGGCTGTTACCAACCCAACCGCGGCGGTTAATGGCGCTGCAATGGCCGCGATTGTGATGGTGGTCCAGAAACTGTCCCAAGCGGCCCCGGTCCAGCGTATGCCCTCCTCTTCAAAACGGACTGAGAAAGCGGTGATGTAGTGCTTGATTGTCAGCGAGTTATCGACTCCCCAGAGCTCGACCACACTGCCGTAGATGATCATCGCGTAAACAACAATTGTGAACAGCGCCCAGCCCAAAGCGATGAGCAGCACGGGAACCGAAAGACCAGTCGGCATTAGCGGATGCACCCCGGCATCCCCTTTGCCGGTGACGGTTGTATAGCTTTTCTTCCCCAGCCAAACACGCTGTGCGTAAAAGGCGGAAAGAGTAAAGAACAGCAGCACCATGGCCAGAACCGCGGCCCTGCCTTGATCGTATTGAGCGCCAACGATGGCGAAGAATATCTCGGTCGAAAGCACGTCGAAATTCCCGCCCAATACAAGCGGATTGCCGAAATCGGCCATGCTTTCGATGAAGCCCAGAAGAAATGCGTTCGCAAGACCGGGCCGCATCAGGGGCAAGGAAACCGTCTTGAATGTCTGCCATCTGCTGGCGCGGAGCGTTTGGGCCGCTTCTTCCATCGACGGAGAGACGCCTTCAACAACACCTATCAGAACAAGAAACGCAATTGGCGTGAACGCGAGTGTCTGCGCGATCAGGATGCCTGGCATTCCGTAAAGCCAGCGTGTCGGCTGGGTGCCGAAAAGCTCGGCAACGAAGCGGGTGACAGACCCGGACAGGCCAAAAAGCAGGATGAGCGCCAAGCCGATCACGAATGGCGGGGTGATTATTGGCAGAACGGTCAGAGCCCGCAGCGCGCGTTTATGGCGAAAGCCTGAGCGCGTCACGACCAGTGCAAAGCAAAGCCCCAGGACCGTGGTGATGACGCCAACGAGGATGGCAAGGAACAGGGAATTCCATGCGGCACCGCAGCGCGCGCCCTGAAAGCACCCCAAACCCCAAAGTCGATCATCGAAAAATTTTGAGAAGAAAACTGCAATAGAATAAGCGCCGTCTTCGGTGATGAAGGCAGCGAAAAGCATCTTGGCGATGGGAAAAAAGACGAAGGCCGTGACAATTGTAATTACGCCGCCAATGGCACTGACGACGAAAACGTCGCCGTTAATGGCACCTCTTGCCGCGATCCCCTGAGTGAGCAGGAACAGAAAGCTTGAGGCGCATATCATCGCGCCGTAGCCCATTCCGAACTGACGGTCGCCAAGTTCGCCAAACATCGCCTCCAACCAATTGAAGTTGAAGCCTCTGATGCCAATGCTGAACCCCTGAGCGATCAGCCAGCCGAAGCCAAGTGCCCCTGACAGGATCAGTATTCTGGCGTACATTGGATCAGATTTAGGGCGCTTCAACACCAGAAGCGGCAGGGCGAGTGCGATCAGGAGCGGAGCGAGCCAGAGTTTTTCGCCTTGGCCGATCAGAAACGCGGCCGGGGCATAGTCCTCATCGAATGGGTAGCCGTCCACCAGCCACTCGAACGACCACAGGCCGCCGTCGATCATGTACCAGGGCAACAGGCAGTATCCGACCCACCCGGCGATGATCCAGAAGATCAGGACCGGATGGGTCGTTTTTGAGGTTTGGTCAGTCATTTACTGCGGCAGAGTCGAAACCTCTTCGTCCCATTTCTGCAATAGACGCTTCCGTTCGTCTGAGGAACCGTACTTTTTGAAGTCATAGTCGATCAGCTTGATCTGACTCATGTCAGGCGCGCTATCCGAAGTTTCCGCGCTCTTATTCGAGGGTACCTGAAACGCATTGACCTGAAGAGCAAGGTTCTGAGCTTCGGGTGACAATGCCCAGTCATAGAACTTTTTCGCTTCTTCTTCGTTGCGGGCTCCTTCAATAATCGACATCGAGCCAATTTCGTATCCTGTGCCCTCGCACGGTGCGACGACCTTAATCGGGAATCCTGAAACGGCCTGCTTCACAGCGTCATGCATGAAGACGATACCAATGGTGTTCTCACCACGACCGGCGGCCTTGATCGGCGCAGAACCAGACTTGGTATATTGGTTGATGTTCGAATGCAGACCTTTCATGAACTCAAAGCCTTCATCTTCGCCAAAGATCTGCACCATCGACGCAAGCGTGGTATATGCCGTACCTGATGAGTTCGGGTTCGCCATCTGAACGTGGCCCTTGTATTCGGGCTTCAGCAGGTCTTTCCAGCAGGCTGGTTCGGGTAGGTTATTGGCAGCAACAAGATCGGCATTGTAGCCATAGCCGAGTGCGCCTGAATAGATGCCGATCGTCTTGTTGCCCGCGCTTTCTGCCTGGGATATCGCCCAATCATGAAGCTGGTCGCGCATTGGCGAAACGTATTCCATCGTCAGGCCCTCTTCGGCAGCCTGCAAATGCGGATCACCCGTACCGCCCCACCAAACGTCTCCTTTCGGGTTCGAACTCTCGGCGCGGATTTGTGCAAAGGTTTCACCTGACGACTTCCGGGTCATGTTGACGTCGATGCCTGTCGCATCTTCAAAGCTTCGCGCCATGAGTTGGCACCAGTCTTCCTGTGCCGAACAATAGAATGTCAACTTATCGGCCTGTGCCGCCGACAATGACGCAGCCAGGGCAATCACCGATCCAACCGTAATGGATGTCAATTTACTCATTTTTTTCCTCCCTTTGAGCTTAATGCGTCCGGGTTTCCCGGTTCTTTCATGCCCTTCCTCATGCAGCCTTGCGAAGTTTCTTTATGACAATTTTGACTTCTGGATCGTCTGTTAGATTATTCAGCAAATCTGACAGGTCTCTTTCTTGAACCAACTTTGCGGCCTTTGCCGGTGAGAACCAATGACGCGTTCGTTCACCTTCTTCCTTCCAGCGCCGCTTCAACTTTTCGACGACCAGAGGATAAAGGGTGACGCGGCAGCGAACGCTGCTTCGCTCCTCGTATCGCTTATCATAGAAAAAATGACCGATGGGCCGTTTCGATATGGTGCCGACAGCGCCTGCTTCTTCTTGGGCTTCTATTTCGGCAGCATGCCATGGTTTTTTGCCGTCCACTAGCCAACCCTTCGGGATGACCCACCGGCCGGTATCCCGCGAAGTGACCATAAGAACGCGCAACTTGCCAGTCTTGTCCCAGCGCATCGGAAGCGCCGCAATCTGATCTGCCGTTTCGCTGTCGCCCATGCCGCCCCTCAATGCCACACGATCAAAAACCAAAAGGAAGCTGTCTTATTGGCAAGTCGGCCGGTTAACGCTTTGCCTTGGCTCGTATTCTGAATTTGATCAACCTGTGCATCTTCGCTTTGCGCTTCGAATTACTTGTGTTCGCTCGAATTCTCACAACCTTCTGAGGGTTATGCAACAAAAAATATTGCATTATGACCGAAAGCCCACAAAAGTAGGTTTCGAAGCCTAGTCGGGTCGTCGGATGTCCAAAACAAAAACGCGCGGCAAAATGTCTGAAAAGAACCAGAGCCGGGTAAAGAAGTCCGACCGGCGCCAACAGATATTGTTGGAGCTGAAGCTGCGCCCGCACGTTCGCATCAACGAACTGGCACAGCGTTTCAACGTCTCCAACGAGACGGTACGTAGAGATTTCGATGCTCTGTCGAATGACGGCTTGATAGCGCGTGCACACGGGGGGGCATCAGCCGCTGCGCAAGGGCACCATCCGGGATTGGATGAACGGACAAACGCTCAGGTTGAGGAACGCGAACGGATAGGTGCAATAGCGGCAGAACTGATTCAGAGCGGAGAAACGGTTATGATCGATTCCGGCTCGACCACAATCGAAATGGCGCGTGCACTGGCTTATATTGGAACCCCTTGTACGGTAATCACCAACTCCATTCCCGTCGCTATGACCCTTGGCCATGGGGCTGCACAAGTCCTGTTATGCCCAGGGGAATATTTGGCAACTGAGTCTGCAACTATAGGAACCGAGACGCTGGAGTTTCTGTCCCGTTTCAACGTCGACAGGTGCATGATTGGTTCCTCGGGGTTCTCGACGGATGGTCCTTCAGAAACAGTGCGGGGCTTTGCAGCAGTAAAGAGGATGATGCTGACGCGTGCCGAGAAACGGCACCTTCTTGTTGATTCCGGGAAATTCGGCCGGAAGGGCCTGTCTCAAGTAGGAGATCTCAACGACTTGGATTCCATAGTCACCGACAAAAAACCAACAGGAGAATTGCGTAACGCTATTGAGGGCGCCGGGGTCGACGTTCTCGTTGCCGGGTAGATATGAAATGACCGATTAACAGCGGCCAAAAAGCACCGCATATTACTGGGAGGAAAACATGAAGATCGATATCAAACTATTGCTTGGGGCATCTGCAATCGCGCTCATGTCGATAAGTGGAACGGCATCGGCGCAGGATTGTCCACGCGGTGACTTGGACGAGCGTTTTTGCGATGCCGACGGGGATCTGATCGCGGATATCCCCACAGATCCTTCCGAGCAAATCGATCCAGACACCTTGATCTTTGCTTATACACCGGTTGAAGACCCCGCCGTTTACAAAACTGCGTGGTCAGACTTTCTTGACCATTTGAAAGCAGAAACGGGCAAGGACGTTGTCTTTTTTCCAGTCCAGAACAACGCAGCCCAGATCGAGGCGATGCGTTCGGGTCGTTTGCATATTGCCGGCTTCAACACTGGTTCCAACCCACTGGCGGTAAACTGTGCCGGGTTCCGCCCGTTCACGATCATGGCCTCAAAAGACGGTAACTTCGGCTATGAGATGGAAATCATCACCTTTCCAGGCTCGGGCATCGAAAAGGTTGAGGACATCAAGGGCAAGCAACTGGCTTTTACTTCACCTACATCCAATTCCGGGTTCAAAGCGCCCTCTGCGATCCTGAAAAGCGACTTTGATCTTCTGCCCGAACGCGACTTTGAGCCTGTCTACTCGGGCAAGCACGACAACTCGATCTTGGGTGTTGCCAACAAAGACTACCTGGCGGCCTCAATTGCGAATTCGGTTAAATCGCGGATGATCTCACGCGATGTGATCAACGAAGACGATGTCATTACAATCTACAAGTCGCAGACCTTCCCGACCACTGGGTTTGGCACCGTTTACAACCTGACGCCCGAGTTGCAGGAAAAGATCCGCAATGCCTTCTTCAATTTCGATTGGGAGGGGACGACACTTGAAGCTGAGTTCTCGAAATCAAACGAAGGCCAATTCCTTGAGATGACATATCAGGAATTCTGGGACGTCATTCGTAAAATTGACGCTGCAAACGGCGTTTCTTACGCCTGCCAGTAACCTTTGGCTCATCCGGCGGGCCCGAAATGGCCCGCTGTTCACCCTAATCTGGGGCATTTCATGCTGTGTCTTCAAAAGCTCACGAAAACATACAAGACCGGAGATCAGGCCCTGAAGGCCATCGATCTTGAGGTCCCAAAAGGACAGGTTCTTGCCTTGATTGGGCCTTCGGGCGCGGGCAAATCAACCATGATCCGTTGCATCAACCGCTTGGTTGAACCTTCAAGCGGCGGTGTCCTGTTGGATGACGTGGACCTGACCAAACTCGGATCGGGTGCATTGCGGAAGGCGCGCCGCGAAATGGGCATGATCTTTCAGGAATATGCTTTGGTCGAACGCCTCACGGTGATGGAAAACGTCTTGTCCGGCAGGCTGGGCTATGTGGGGTTCTGGCGCAGTTTTCTACGGCGGTATCCGCAGGCAGATGTGGACGAGGCCTTCCGGTTACTCGATCGGGTTGGACTGTTGCACATGGCGGATAAACGGGCGGATGAACTATCGGGTGGTCAACGTCAAAGGGTAGGCATCTGCCGCGCCTTGATTCAAAATCCGAAACTGTTGCTCGTTGATGAACCGACTGCGTCGCTAGACCCCAAAACTAGCCGTCAGATCATGCGCCTAATTACAGAGCTATGTCAGGAGCGCGGGTTGGCGGCCATTATCAACATCCATGACGTGGCGCTCGCCCAAATGTTTGTTCCGCGCGTCGTCGGCCTCCGCTTTGGTGAAATAGTGTATGATGGCCTTCCAACAGGCCTTACCCCAGAGAAGCTGACCGAGATCTATGGGGAAGAAGATTGGGAAGCGACCATCGAAAAAGTAGACGAAGATGAAGATGTCGAGGCTGCAGAATGAGTCATCGCGAACTAGACGACATGCTCGGAAAAGGCTGGCGCAAACCTGCCTTTGTCAAAAACCCGTTGCTCCGCTGGTCATTGCTCCTCGGCTTTTTCGCCTACCTGATCGCCGCCTTTATGACCATCGAAGTTGATTGGGGCCGTGTCTATGAAGGGTTGGATCGAGGGTGGGCGTTTGTACTTGCGTTCACCAGCCCGGACTTCATTTCACGGTGGTCAGATATTTGGAGCGGCCTTCTGGAAAGTATCGTAATGACCGTGGCCGCGTCGGTCGTGGGCATCCTGATTTCGATCCCGATTGGGTTGGGGGCTGCCCGCAATATCGCGCCATTGCCAATCTACATGTTTTGCCGAGGCATTGTCGCGATAAGTCGGGCATTACAAGAGATTATCGTTGCCATTTTGCTTGTGGCTATCTTTGGCTTTGGCCCGCTGGCCGGATTTCTGACGCTTTCTTTCGCCACCATCGGGTTTCTCTCAAAACTTCTGGCCGAAGATATCGAAGCCATGGACAAGGTTCAGGCCGAGGCGATTAAGGCCTCTGGAGCGCGTTGGCCACAATGGATCAACTATGGAGTTCAGCCCCAGGTTATGCCGCGACTTGTGGGCCTTTCCATGTATCGGATCGACATCAATTTCAGAGAAAGCGCGATCCTCGGGCTCGTAGGGGCTGGTGGAATTGGTGCAACATTGAACACCGCATTCGACCGCTATGAATACGATACCGCGGCGGCCATTCTTATCCTCATCATCGGCATCGTCATGGCGCTTGAGTACCTTTCCGGAATTATCCGAGCGAGGGTTCAGTAATGCCGGTTCTAGGACGCGATGATATCCAGATCTGGCGCCGACGGACAACGGGTCAGAGTCTGGTTAGATGGTTCGGCTGGCTGTTGGGTGTAGCAGTCTTTGTTTACTGCTGGCAGTTGATCTCGGAATCGACGACTTGGTTTTTCGTCTGGGATGCGCCCCGCATCGCCAACGATATTTGGACCCGTGCAACGCCTCCTAAATGGGATTACATCACCCAGTTGGGTCGCCCGATTTGGGACACGCTGAACATTGCCACTCTGGGTACAATAATTGCCCTATGCATGGCGGTACCAGTTGCCTTTTTGGCCGCCCGCAACACTACGCCGTCGGCTCTGTTCGTCCGGCCGATTGCCCTTTTGGTCATTGTCTCGACCCGCTCGATCAACTCGCTGATCTGGGCGCTTCTTCTTATCGCGATTATTGGTCCCGGCGTCTTTGCCGGTGTCATAGCAATCGCCATCCGTTCCATCGGGTTTTGCGCAAAGCTTCTTTACGAAGCGATTGAGGAAATTGATCATACGCAGGTCGAAGCAATCACGGCGACAGGTGCTTCACGCTGGCAGGTCATGGCCTATGGAATCGTTCCGCAAATCCTGCCTGCTTTCGCGGGCATTGCCGTCTTCCGTTGGGATATCAACATCCGAGAATCCACGGTGCTCGGGCTGGTTGGAGCCGGAGGTATCGGGTTGCAATTGTCTGCTTCGCTCAACGTACTGGCTTGGCCGCAGGTCAGCCTGATCCTGATTGTAATTCTGGTCGCGGTTATGATCAGCGAATGGGTTTCGGCGAAAGTACGAGGAGCCATCATTTGACCGGGTTCGCTGCGCAAGAGGCATTTAACGCCTACGAGGCTGTGCGACATCGCCTTCCGCAAACCACATCTACTGAAGTGAGCTATCGACGAGCGGACACTCTGGAGGACATAGCGCATGAGTTTGATGTGTTCCTCCTCGATGCCTTCGGGGTTCTCAATATTGGTGATACGGCAATCCCGGATACACCAGATCGGGTCAGGTCGCTGAAAGCCGCCGGCAAACGTGTTCTGGTTGTGTCAAATGCCGCAGGGTTTCCCCACGCAACTCTTATGGAGAAGTATAGTAGACTTGGGTATGATTTCGCGCCGCAAGATGTGATCACCAGTCGGGCCACATTGTTGTCGGAACTAAACGGCCAAAGTGAGTTGCATTGGGGACTAATGGCGACCCCCAGTGCCGGACTTCGCGATCTGGAGGAGCTAAAACTATCCTATCTGGAGGATGACCCGAAGCCCTATGAAGCCGCCGACGGTTTTTTGATGATCGGGTCAGCGGTTTGGACTGACACTCGGCAAGCCATGTTGGAAGCTGCTTTACTAGAGCGTCCCCGCCCAGTATTGGTCGGCAACCCAGATATTGTCGCTCCGCGCGAGTACGGTTTTTCCAAGGAACCCGGTCTTTACGCGCATCGGCTAGCAGACCGGACAGGCGTCGCCCCTCAGTTCTTTGGAAAGCCTTTCGCCAATATCTATGATCTTGCATTCCATCGTCTCGGGCGCATCGACAAGTCCCGGGTTCTGATGGTTGGCGACAGCCTGCACACCGACATTTTGGGTGCACGAAATGCAGGCATAGCTTCCGCACTTATTTCTGGATTTGGTTTCTTCGCAGGGCATGATTTTGAAGCAGCGATCATGAAGGCAGGGATAATCCCGAACTTTGTCGTAAGCCGGCCTTGATTCTAGGGCGTTCCTCTTAGGCACGCCTTTCGGTTGACTCGAATGTCGGGTGAATCTGCGGGGCAAACATGCCGACCGTATGCTTGCAGCACCGCGTGTGAAAGGCAGCTTTGGGGAACCCCACCGCAACAACTTAACTCTAAAGGCACGTTCGGATTGGGCAGCGAGGCGTACTTTGCAAAGCCCGCTTTACTGCGCATTGCTGTCATAGGAGCTTCGCGCAGCATCAGTCAATTTGGGCTCGAACCGAACCGCTGCTGCGGTGCGACCGTAGGTCTGGTCTGGATTGGCGAACGGCAAGTGCCGCCCGCCAAAATGGTTTAAATGTCGATTTGCTCGGCGATGCTCAGCGCATCTTCAAGCTCGACACCAAGATATCTGGCAGTGCTGTCGACCTTTGTATGCCCGAGCAGCAGTTACGCATACCTCGCGACTATCGTCATCTGAGATGTTGGCGGAAAGCGTATCCAAAAACTGACCGAGACGTGAGACCCTCGCAAGCCACGACGGTCGCTCCCCGGCACCCGAGTTATGTGAGATCACTGTAACATCTGACAGCTTAAATCTTGAGGCGATCACCAGATGGCTATTGATATCCCCATAGATTGCATCTCGCGCAGTCGCGACAAAAGGAAACCTTTGCCGTGCAAAATCTCAGAGCTTTATGCACATGAATCCCGCTTGATTGAGCGCCCAATCCCAAAGAGATTGAGCGAGTGGGCTTAGCGCATGGTGAAGGTTATCATCTGGTCTCGATACGCGCGGTGTTTGCCTTTATCAGCGCGTCACCTATCCGCTGATCGTCGAATGGGACTCATTTGACATCTGACATCCATGGAACAACTCTACTCTGAGGGCTATTTCATGGATCGAGAGCCGACAGGCAAACATTCGCTCATAATTTGTAAGTCCCTTGTTTGTCAAATTTCTTTTACATAGCGTTTCTCATTAATTTACAACTTAAGCGAGATTTTTATGTTTGATGTTATTGTCATCGGTGGCGGTGTTGCAGGTTTAATGTCCGCCTATAAGTTCACACAAATCGGACTGTCCGTAGCCGTCATTGAAAAAAGTCCCACGCTAGCCTCGGGACCGTCAACCCGAAACGAAGGATGGTTGCATCGCGGTTCGTACCATGCCGCATCGATAGCAGATCGAACAACAGCGATACAGGTGGCTCAGCGTTGTATTTACGGTCACGAGCAACTGTTAAGCTTCTGTCCTGAAGCTATCGAAGATAGAGACAAGCGGCCCTTGGCAATGCTCGCTGATGGCCACAGAACAAGTGAGGTGATGTCTCGATGGGATGAAGCTGGCGTGTATTACCGCCAACTGACGACCAAAGAGGCACAAGCGCGCTGCGAAACTGCCGATTTCTCCAGGGCAGCTACTCAGTTCGAAGTCAAAGACGTCAGTATCAATACACGACTGCTGTACAGAAAGCTTGTCGCGCAAGCCAAGTATGCGGGCTGCGAATTTTACCTCGGATGCGAGATCCAGGCCATCGACGGTACGCAGGTGGTTGTTGTCGATGGGGATGCTCAGCGTAGAACACTATCCGCACAGAAAATTCTCTACACTGCAGGCGGAGGCGCCGCCGCATTGCTTCAGAGGTTTCATGCCGTGACATTGCCGGTTCGGTACTGGAAAAGTCACCTCGTGGTAACCCGCCGCCTTGCGGATATGGGTGTATTCTATCTGGACCCGAACCAAGCTGCCATGATGCATCATGGTGAAGTCAGCGTCATTGGGTTTAACGAAGACGCATTGCTCAGCGAAACGCCAGACTATGATGTAATACCTGAACGCGCCAACAATCTCCGTTTGGGCATCGGCCGAATTTTTCCCAACTGGCGACCTAATGGCGCCATTGATGTAGCATGTGTGAAAGTAGACTTGGCCGTCGATCGCAAAGACGCCCGATCCTTGAATATTGCAATTCAGGAGCCGGTCAAAAATCACATCGTTGCACTACCAGGAAAGCTAACCGAGACACCCTACCTCACCGACATTCTTGCGTCAAAAATTCACGGGAGCATTGAAGAACCTTTAGTGGCTAAAAGGCCATGCGATGCATTTGAAACAAACGCGTTGGCGGCAGAATAATGCTGGACTTTAAAAGGCTGGATGCGGCCCGTGAACACAAGGGTTTCCTGAGTATTGACGCAACAATGGAGCTGGGAACCAACAATACGATCCTTGATCCGTTTTCTGTTTTGATATCGTCGAATGTGACTGTTGGTGACGGCAATGTTTTTTATCCGGGTGTCACAGTAAACTCAGCCGCCGATGCTCAAATCGACATCGGGAACGGCAATGAATTTCACAGCGGAACATTGCTTATCGCGACACATGGCGGAATCTCAATAGGGTCTCACAACCAATTTGGGGACGGCGGCTTCACTGCCAAGTCTAACCGACCCGGCGCTTTTGTTGTTATTGGTGACCGCGGTCGATACGCGAACAATCCATCAGTGTTTGGTGAAACCCGCCTTGAAGACGGTTCTCAGATACTTGGCAATATCGTCGTTGACTCCTGCATTCTGGAGTCAGGAGCGTCGTTCGAAGAGATCGAGCCGGATAAGAGAGGCGCCGTGCTCAAGGGCTGGGGGGTCGCGCGCATGATCAGGGTCGCAAGAGGGCATGTCATCAACGGTGAAGGCAATTTCGACGAGGAATTCACACTGCCGCAATCCCATTTCCACCCGAAAGTAAAATAGCATGAGTAGGTTCAATCTCGGACTCGGACTGCTTTCAGTTGGCAGGCCCTGGGGAGTGAGTCAAAGTACCCCTCCATCAAAAAACGACGCTATCGATCTGATAACTGAGGCCAGGGCAATCGGTGTGAACTTCTTCGACACAGCGCCAGCCTATGGCGCCAGCGAGGAGATCTTGGGAGAGGCGATAAACTCTGTTCCTAACGATTTTTCCAACGCCACGGTGGCCACCAAAGTCGGCGAACACTGGATTCCCGAAACGCGATCGACATACGTTGACCACAGCTACGATTGTATGCGCCAAAGCATTGATCGCAGCTTAGATTTGTTGGGTCGTATCGACATCCTGCAAATCCACAAAGCAACGTCCGATGTACTCGCGCGAAAAGAGATCGAAAAAGTTGTTTCCTATGCTCGTGGTCTTGGCATCAAAGAGTTTGGCGCATCTGTTTCGGATCAAGACGCCGCGATGCGGGCAGCGGAAAGCGGACTATTCAACTGGTTACAGTTTCCACTTAACATCAGAAACCAGAAATTGAAGTTAGTCCCCAGCCTGCTCAGGCGAGCTGGTATCAAGGCTATAATCAACCGCCCATTTGCTATGGGAGAAATTGCTGAAGACGGTGCTCTTGGTCGGGCCAAGGCTTTTGAATTCCTGTTCACAGCTGATCTACCACCTGGGTCCGTGATATTGAGCGGGACATCTTCTGTCTCACACCTGATTGAAAACAAATCCAGTTTTGAGAGTGCATTGAATGAGTTGGATAGCCTTCGGTATTCTGGCGGGCATAGTTCTAGGATTCTATGACTACTGGACAAAGAAGGCCATGGAAGGGAACGGTGTCTTTGCCGTTGTCTTCTGGTCATCGATGTTTGGTGCTGCAGCCTGGTTACCATTTTTTACCCCCTTAACTGCATCCAGCTCCTTTCATGTCGATATTGCACAAACAAACTTCGCCGATCAGATTCTGATATTGGTGAAAGGCTTGGCGATGACAGCATCTTGGCTATTTGCTTACTTTTCTGTTCGCGAGTTACCAATGTCGTTTTCCGGGGCCGTCAGGGCATCCGGTCCGATTTGGACTCTACTGGGAGGAATGGTGGTCTTTGGCGAATTTCTCTCGCCAATCCAACTCACAGCTGTTTTTGTCTCTGTGCTCGCTTACTATATTTTGTCACGTATCGGAAAGTCGGAAGGTATTTCTGCACTCAGAAGCCTTCCGCTCGCGATGATGCTAATTGCTACCATTCTTTCGGCAATGACGACTGTCTATGATAAGTACATCGTTCAAATGATCGGGTTGGCTTCAGGTGAAATTCAAGCGTGGTCGGCGATACATCGGTTTTTGATGGCAGGCGTAGTATTCGGCTTCGTAGCCTGGAAACAAGAAGCCGTTCCCAGCCTCCAATGGTCAATATGGATTCCCCTTACGGGGCTGTCGTGGGTTATTGCCGAATGGATTTACTTTCTTGCCATAGCAGACCCTGCAGCGAATGTGACTTACTTATCCATTTTTCGACGCACCAGCCTTGTCGTAGGATTCTTGCTGTCGGTTACTCTGATCGGAGAACGTAACGTCGGAAAAAAATCCATCGTAATTGCCCTGATTCTGGTCTCGACGATTACACTGATTCTAGAAAATTGATCATAACCGTTTAAGCCAATTTTACAGATCGAGTTGCGAGGACGGGCACAATCCCTATGGGATTGGGCGGCAGTGTTGTTGGGAATTGCGTGGCATTTCCCTGGGAATACGCATGCCGAAAAAGGTCGATGTGTTCGGGCTTGATTTCCTGCAAAACAGCGACGTCAGGTTGCAGCGCAGCAAAGCAATCACGAATGAGTTCGCCATTCTTATTCGTGTCACACATGTTCCAGCATAGGAGTTTCAATGTGACTCTCCGGTATTTGGCCGTCGATGTACCGCGGCCTAGCTAATCATTTTCGGACCGCCAGTAAACCTGCCCCGATTACCATCGAAATCCCGAGCAGTGTCACAAAATCAGGGACTTCTTTGAAGAAGATCATACCCCACAAAACAGCAAAGCCGACATAGGCGAAGTCGGAGGTCGAAACTACGGAAGACCGCCCATACTGATAGGCAATGGCAGTACCCACGCCGCCAATCAAGATGACGATTGTGAGCAGTCCTAGAGCCAGCGCTTCGCCTGCGCCTATGTGAACCCATTCTGCCGGGAGAAACGGACTGCCGAAATCAGGCACTACGATCGAACCGACCAATCCAACCAGAATAAACGCTATATTCAGTACTATCGCCAAGATGAGCGGATGTTCCTGCTGGCATTTGGTGCGGGTACGGACACGAATTTTCGTTTGCTGAGGATCAACTTTATCGCACCTCTCAGATGCTAAAATGCTCGCTTTGCGTGGCGATATCGCTATGAGAAAGTGCCACCGCCCTGTCTGGCATGGTCGTTGCGGTCGAACCAAACCAAAGACAATTGTATCAAGCCATTATCGTCGAGGGTCCACTCCTCCCAGCCCAACAGGCGAACAGGAGAATCTTCACGCCTTCCGGGACCGACGAGCATACCGGTAAAGAGAGCGTGGTTCCCTGATAAACGAAAATCATGCAGTAACACAGAAGAACCAGGAAAATCGCGGAAGAACGGTGCTGCGTAATCCGAAGCAATCGCTCCCCGACCTCGAATTGCTTTGCCGGAATTGAGCCGTGCCGCCCCATCTTCAGCGAAATGTGCTGCTACCTGCGCCGGATCGTTGGAACTCCACGCAGCAGCATACGAAGAAGCTTTCTCCAGCGCATCAGCAAACAACATTTCGGTTGCCCTTTCTCGAACATGGCCACTCTTTGGCTTTGAGGGTGAGACCATGGATGTATCTTAGACGCGTACGTGCAATAAGTCATAGGTCTCCGCGTTTTTTTGGCGTTCGATCACAGCACAGCGAAAAAGCCGCTCCTCCGAGCCGGGCGCTCGCAATACTCGCAACGACAGCGTCGGACGCACACAATTTTCTGTTTTCTGCGGAGATGACGAAAGTCGGCTACACATTTGAGCCAACCGATATTCCATCAGCACATGTCTCACGCGCTTCACTGCCACGTTCCCAAATTCGTGAGCGCTATTCCGTGGACCCAATCAGAGCATACGACTAGCATCTGTGATTACACAGCACGAAGGGGAGACAAACATGTCGAAGTTCACCAAAAGAACAACTGCTCACGCGGTAGTTGCACTCGTAGTCTGCTGTTTCGCAACGGCCGCACAGGCGCAATCGGCAGGCGACGAGATGTCGTTTTTCATCACTAGTGTGGGCAAGGGGGATGGTGCCAATCTAGGCGGCCTCGAAGGTGCCGATGCTCATTGCAATGCACTTGCTTCGGCGGCCGGTTCTTCCAAAACATTTGCGGCTTATCTAAGCACCTCAATGTCCATTGATCGCAGCACTGACCCGATGACAATCACCAATGGCATTTCTGCACGCGACCGGATCGGGTCGGGTCCTTGGTATAATGCCAATGGAGAGCTTATCGCCAACAATGTTGAAGACCTGCACAGTGACGGTGTGAATATCAGCCTACAGACTGCGCTCGACCAAAACGGTAACCCTGTCAATGGGCGCGGCAGTCAGCCGAACAAACATGACATTCTGACTGGATCCGATTCCGCAGGACACTTCTCGACGGCAGGTGGCGATACGACATGCAGCAACTGGACTTCGAATAGTGAAGACGGATCTGCGATTGTTGGGCACCATGATCGTGTAGGTCTCAACGATGCTCGAAATATGCTGTCCTGGAACTCATCGCACGGCTCGCGCGGTTGTGGAGAGGAACATCTGCCACGTTCTGGCGGGGCGGGCCTGTTTTATTGCTTCGCAACTAACTGATCGTGCAGCATTGGTGCGCGTGTCGCCCGCATTGAACCTAATATTGCCAAGTCAGTTTTGGGGATCGCGTTCTGGAAGCGGTTTTTGGGCAGCAAAGCCCAATTGCCCTTTCGGCCTGTGGCCGACACTGAATTAGGAGATTTGAATTAGGAGATTTGCAATTTCTATCGACAGTTTGGCGGACACTGAGATTGGAAGACACTTGGCCGACGCTGCACGCCATTCCCGCATGGTTTTCTTCACCGGGCTACCAGCATCAGGAAAGTCATTCCTGTTGCGCCAGCAGATACCCGTTTCGGTCTCCTTGGGACGTCGTGTGCATATCATGCGTTGGGATACGGGGCTCGCGGCGTTTCAGACCGAGGACATTCTCGCGAGGTATCCAGATGTTTCAGATGGAACTCATCCGTTGATCCGAAAGGCAGCCGGACTGTGGGGCCGGAGAGCCCTGGCGCGATGGCAGGTAGAGCATACCGACCCCACAGACATGATTGTCGGTGAAGTCCCTATCATCGGAAACAGGTTTTCCGAGTTCATCCAGGCGCAGCCGGATCAGGTTGAACCAGCCTTAGCATCCGAGGAAACCACATTCATCTATCCTGTTCCCACAAAAAGCTTGCGTGCCAATCTCGAAGCCATCCGAAGGTCTACGTTTGCGAACCCAAAACATCCTGATGAGGCCAGAGATGCGCCTCCATCGACAATGGAACTGGCTTGGCGCCAGACATGCGCCAAGGCTGCGGAATTGGGCTTAGTCTCTGAGGTGGATATCCATTCTCCGTACGAGGAGACGATCTATGTCCGATTTTTTGAGCACCTGCTGCAACACCGAAACTCCATCGGAATTGGGTTCGATACGATTTATTCCGATGCCGGGTCAGCCCATGACCTGAATGCGAACTTCTTGGAACTCCGTGCAAGCCCGGATGAAGTACAGAGTGCAATCGCGGAGGTCGAGGCTGTTTCTACAGTAGAAGAAGCGGCCCGAGACGTTGAAAACTGGTATCAAGTTTAGTTTCAGGCAATATTCCGCTCCTTAGGGTATCTCGAAAATTGCAAAGTCCGGTCTGGGCTGCGAACCAGCCAATCATGCAAGCTGCGGAGAACGGCAACTCTGAGCCCTGAGCGGAAGTGTCAAAACCTTGCTGCGTGCGCTCGCGGCACGAGAATCGCCGCGACCGCATCATTTTCGGCTCGGCTGCGCGGCGCGAAAACCAGCCGTTCCTGCATGCCGCAGCGAAGTTGATTAAGGCAATCTACAGGGTGCGGACATAGCACCAATTCGCTGCGTTTGCTCGAAGGTCGGCAAATTAGCCAATGCTTGGGTTGGAACCGAGCCTTCAGCGCGGCTTCCGAATTTTACCAGTCATTCGTAAACCATCACGAATGTTTAATCCCATCATCGTGAGGTTGGCTGCGCCAGCGATCAACTCAATCACCTGAATCGTGCAAAATGTGCTGTCGAATTCGCCAGCAGCGGCTTTACCCGCCAGAAACCAGGCGGCGGGTACAAGGATCAGCAAACCATTCAACGCAATGACAGGCATTCGGGTTTTCTTGGCTTTCGTAAGCGCATCTTTGCGTTTCCGGCCCATTGCCATGCCCGATCCGCCAGCGATGGCCATTGCCGGGATGAGAATGAACATGCCTTTCAGGATCAAGGCCTTGACGGTTGTGACAGCTTCATGGCTCGCAAAAAGTTCGCTGGTGACCGTTGATGTCCAGAAGAGGAGGATCATCACAAAGCCGATGCCGCCCGCGATGGCGTGAATCTTTGTTTTCATAGCGGCTCCCTCAAATTGGCTTTTGGAAAGGGCTTCGTCAGGCCGTGCAGCAATTCGGCACCGCAACCTTCTCGAACAGGTGGGGTGCTGTCACAGCGCTTGAGGGATAGTGGCTGAGCTGCCGCTGGAACTTGGGGTTTGAAAACGCGATGCGGAAGTCCGCAACAGAGTCCCAGACCGCGTAGTTCAGGTACATGCTTCCGTCACCAATGGCCTTATGCAGTTGAGTGCTGATGTATCCGGGCTGCTTCTTCATCCATTGGGCATCGCTCTTCCATGCCTCTACCAAGGCGTCTTGGTCATCGGGATCGACTGTGAAGAGATTGACGAGAACGACGGGTCCAGCGTCGATGTCCAATTGCCGTTCAATGGGAAACTCCGGGTCGAGGTGTTTGAAACTTACCATTTCGGTGCTCCTTGAAAGTAGCTTCATTTTGGTGTCGTGTTGTCATATTTAGGAAACATCAAGCACATTGACAACACGTTGTCAATAAAATGAGGAATCGACATGCCGGATGAACGAAGGACCGAAGAAGGAGAAGCCGTGACAGCGCTGATACTGGATGTGTTTCGGTTGAACGGTCGATTGCAGCTTGCCGGTGATCGCCTCGTATCAGAACTCGGTCTGACAAGTGCCCGATGGCAAATCCTTGGCGCCATTGCTTATTCTGATCGGCCGGAATCCGTTGCCTGGCATGCACGGACGATGGGTGTTCATCGGCAGGGCGTTCAACGGATCATCAATGAATTGAGCAAAGAAGGCATAGTGGAGTTTCAGCCGAACCCACACCACAAGCGGGCGCACTTGGTCGTCATGACTCGAAAGGGGCAGGAGTTGTACGAAGCCGCGATTGCGAGACAAATCCCATGGGTGAATGAACTCTCGGAAGGCCTGTCGCCAGATGATATTGCAACAGCGCAAAATGTTGTTGACCGTCTCAAAACACGTCTCGAAGAAGCCTCAACGCGACAAGAATAAAGCCCATATCACAGTTGACGCTCATACAGGGTGCAGCGTCGGTCATTCTAGGCGATCCCGGCACCTTCGCCGCGAGATCCATGAAAGGCAATTCCGGGATGGATCGCCTTTCGCCGCACGGCGCTCGAACTGGTCGGACTCGGACCTTTCTGCCATTCGATTCTTTCAACCTAAGGCCCTCTTTACGAGCTTCGCATCCGCAGCCAAAAACACCAAGGGCGGAAAGCTTGCCTTTCGCTGCGCTTGCATACCGGAATCCGATTAGACAGAGGTGGTTGGGCCTAGCCGCATTTCTCATGACTTCGGGTCTGCTCACTTAAGGTGCGGACGCGTAAAGGCGATTTACCGAGTTTTTTTGCTGAACTTGTTAGGTTGAATTTCGCCAAAACTAACGAAAATCCTCGATCACTGCTGGGCAGCTGTTTGCCACTCTGGCCTCATTGAAAACATTGGATGGCGGAATTGCGCAGAATGCGAACTTTGCAAAGTCTAGCGTACGGCCCAGAGCCGACATTCGGGCTGGTGTACCACGCTGATCGCTTTGTTCTAATCAGGAGTGAAGGTGCGCCTGAAAGATCTGAATTTCAAAGCGAGACTTGCTGGCTTTCCCTCGCGCTTGCGGGTGGATGAGCAATGTTCGATTGATTGCACTAAACAGCATCTGCGTGTCAAAGGAATTTGCCACAATAATAGCGCACCTTCGTAGTTCCGACACCTTTCAGAACCAGGTTCCGGCCAGAGATTGTCAAAAAGGAATCCTTGCTTCTCCGATCGTTTCGATAAGCGGTGCCAAGTGAGATTGGTAGTTTCGCCATTTCTCCTTTGACGAACTGTACAACGGCTGGCGCACTTGCTGAACGCTTGCAGTTCGGACGCGCCGTTCTCCTTTGTAAAACTCGAGACAACGATGATCCCACTCGAGGTTGCAATATGCTATCAGGCGCCGTGCTTCGAACTCGATATCATCGATCAGGCTTTCATAGTGAACGGTGTGAAAGCTGCCAGCCGGGAGAACGTCCTTCCAATGCTGCATAACGCGCACATAGGCGTTGAAATATCGACCCAGTTCGATCTGGTCGTAGCTGTGGAGCTGACTGCGCTGAAAAACCCGCGTGAAACAGGACAAACACGTATCTAGTGGATTGCGCGCGACATGCACGATCCGCGCGTTGGGCATGATCGCATGTATCAGGCCAACCATCAGAAAATTCGCAGGCATCTTATCGACGATATAAGGATTGCCAGGCGCATGCGCGTTAAGCTGCTGGACATATTTCTCGGCGCGTTTTGATAGCTCCTGATCCGACAGAGCGGCGATCAGACTGCCAGTTTTCTTGTTTCCTCCGCGCAGCTGATCAGAAAAAAGCTTGTGCATATAGCTCAGTTCTCCGGCCCCGAATACGTCCGGATGGCTGGAGAGGATCGACTCTGTCAGCGTGGTTCCAGATCGGGGCATGCCAACCACAAAGATTGGCTGGCTGCTATCCACAGAGTTTTGGCGGAGTTTTTCGACCAGTTCCGGCGTAAACACAGAGATCAGATCGTCGGCTGTTTCCTCGATCTGGTCGGCATCAAAATCGATAATGCTGCGCTTCAGCGCGGCCCCCTTTGCGAAATGTTCAAAAGCGCTGTCGTAGCGCTTGAGGTCCTCATAGCATTTTCCCAACGCGTAGTGATACGATACCGATTGTTCAGGAAGCAACTTGTCGGCTTCGGGCAACGCGGCCACAAGAGCCTGAAAGTCGGGGTTATCCTCGGTAACTTTGTCCAGCCTGACCAACGCGATCTGCGCATTCAGACGCGCCTTGTCCCGTTCTGCCGCCTTGTTGAACCAGCTGCGGGCGGCGTCAAAATTGCCCCGTTCCATCTCCAGATGGCCCAATGCGATCATTGTGGCCGAGAAATCCGGTTTTAGCTCAAGGGTCTTTTCGTAATTGGCAAAACCAGCCTTGAGATCGCCAAGGTACGATTTGCAGACGGCAATATAGTGATAAGCAGGCGCGTGGCTGGGATCTATGCGCTGCGCTTTTTCAGCCTCGACAAGGGCAAGTTCATGCAGGTTTTTTTCGGTCAGAACCTGTGCAAGCCCGACATAAGCCTCGGGCTTCTTGTCATCCAGCGAAATAGCATTCCGAAAACAACGTTCGGCTTCGTCCCAATCACACTGCAAAACGTATAACCGTCCCCGATTGCGATGCAGCTCTGCGGAAACATGCCCCTTGCCAAGATAGTCATCAGCCAGATCTTTGGCCTCTTCCAGTTCGTCTGCTTCTATCAATACGGAAATTAGGTTGTTGACACTCTCCAGATAGCCCGGGCGCAAATCCAGAACCCGACGGTAGAATGAAACCGCCGCTTCCCTGTCCTCGTTGTCGCGCGCGATTGACCCCAGATTGTTCAAGGCCGCAATCAGATCGGGATTAAGGGCCAACGCCCTTTTCTGAGATGCCTCGGCTTCGGTCAGATCACCCATGTCATAATAGGCCAGCCCAAGGTTTGAATGCGCATTTGCAACCCCGGGAGCAAGCTGGACCGCGCGTTTGCCAACTTTGAGTGCTTCTTCAGGTTTTCCGTTCGTGCGCAAAACCTCGGTGAAATTCGACAGGAACCCAGCATTGTCCGGCTGCAATCGGATCGCTTCGCGCATGGCATTTTCGGCAGGCCCGGTCTGACCGGTTTGAAACGCGATTATGCCAAGCAGCTGATGCGCGGGGGCATATTCGGGCGCAGCTTTGAGCACTTGGTTCAGAACCTTGACAGCTTTGTTCAATTGCCCTGCTTCAAAGGCCTGAGCCCCTTGGTTGTAGGCCTCTCCTAGGGACAAAGTCTGATTTTTTGGCATTCAAGTAGCTCCAAGCTGACGCACGGCAGCAACCTGATCTCAGGCGCCGTCAAATTGCCACATTGTGTTGCAGATTTCCTACGGATTTCCAACAGCAATAGGTCATCTTATGCAATGCATAATTGGTAGATTGCTTATATGTTAACGACTTTTTAACAGTACATGAGCGGAGCCGATCGCGAAAACGCGGCGAGCTTCGAGAAAAAAGACAAAAAAAATCTGACGGGATAGTAAATGTCTAAAAATGGGTCGAGGGCGAACGCCCTCAAGCTCCGTGGGGGGCGTCTTTTCAAGTGGAAAGGCCAAATTGTCAGTGCAGCTCCTGCTGCGTTGCTGGCGCAAGTATCGATGGTTGCACTGAGTGCCGGGCACGTGCATGCGGATACGATTTCGAATGTGGTGACGACGCCTCAGGTTTTCTCGACCGATGCGGATCACGAGGTGACGGCAAGCGGCGCCATCGAGATTACATCTTCAACTGCCGCCGCCCTGACAATCACTACGGATTACTCCAGCACGTTTACCAATAACGGGTCGATTTCGGTCACTGCAACCGACACGGATACAGCGACGGGCCTGCGGCTGGATGGCGGTCTGCTTGAGGGCGGTGAACTGGTGAATAACGGCACCATCTCGCTGGATATTACGGGCTCTGATCCCGAAGATATTTATGCAGTGCAGGTCAATGGTGATGTCGCTGGTTCGATCGTGAACAACGGCACCATCGAAGTTGATGTGTCGTCAACCGATGGGGACATCGAAGCCTGGGGTATCTACGTCAACGGAGACCTTACGGAGACCGGTGAAATCCTCAACACCGGCACGATAAAGGTCGATGGGCTTATCAACACGTCCGCGGGAAGCACCGCATCAATCTACGGTATTGTCGTTGATGGCGATGCTGGAGGTTCCATCAGAAATACGGGCACAATCGATGTTCGCGCCAGATCCTTCGCCGACGATTACGCCTATGCTTGGGGCATCTATGTCGAGGATGATCTGCTAGAGACCGGTGAGATTGTGAACTCGGGCACAATAAAATCGGTTGCCATCACCACCAGCGACAGCACTGCATCTGCATCCGGGATTTTCGTTGACGGCGATGCGTCTGGTGTGATCGTGAACACGGGCACGCTGGACATTTTCGCATCCGCTCCATCGACCTACGAGGCAATCGCTTATGGCATAGCCGTCGATAGCGATCTGTCCGGCCGAATTGAAAACAGCGGTACAATCAAAGTAACTGCCTTGGCGGTTGAGTCCGACGCTTCGGCATATGGTATCTTCGTCGATGATGATATGCTGGAGGGCGCAACCATCATCAACAGCGGCACGATCACTGCATTCGCAAGTGCCGATACTGATGATGAAGCTTACGCCGGCGGTTTTTACCTCGAAGATCTGGTAGAAGGTACCGTAATCAACTCGGGCACGATCACCGGGACGGCGCTTTCTCTTAACACTGGTGACGAGGCGACAGCTTCGGGCATCTATATTGGCGATGACGTTTCGGGAACGGTCACCAACTCGGGGACCATGACCTTGCGCGCCGAGGCCGCCGAGGATTCTGCAACAGCCGCCGGCTTTTATCTGACCGACAACCTGAGCGGTACCATCACAAACACGGGCAATATCACGGCCACCGCCATCTCAAGGGATACCGAGGCCGAAGCTTACGGCGTATACGTCGACGAAATCGCAACCGGAGACATCGCAAACTCGGGCAATATCACGGTCACTGCCCAAGGCGGGATGGATGGTGACGGGCTGTCACCGGACCAGTCAGCGGCAATCGGTGTTTACGCCAACGACATGCAGGGATCATTCTCGAATACAGGAGAGATCACCGTCCATGCGACCGGCTCTGCCGGAACACGTGCTGCAGGTATTCAATTCGACAACTTTGATGGCACGATCGACGACCTGGGAACCATCCGGGTTTCGGGCAATGACGAGGTTTATGCCGTATATCTCGGGACGGGTTCGGGTACGCTCAACGCTGATACCCAAGACGATGTTGAAGGCGTCATAAGGGTCGACGCACATAGCGTAAATCTCGACGCGCAGGGCGGCAGCTCTGTGTTCCACTTTGAAGACGCCACGCCGGGTGCGGGCGCTTTCACGACCACAGTGTCCGAAGAGGGCTCAGCCTGGTTCGTACAGGATGAGGGTGGAGCGGCACCGGTATATGCCGCTGTTGATGTTGATGACTTTGCGGTTTCAGGCGACGTCGTTGCCTTTTACGGAAGCGTCGTGGGCAGCAGTGGCAACGCTCTGAACTATGAGCCGTCAGAACAGGTTGCGCAGGGGTTCACCTTTGCGGGCTTCAGGCCCTTTGCGATGATCGACGCACAGTACCGTGAGTTCGATCCTGAAACCGGCAGTGACCTGGACGTTTCGCTTTTCAGTGGCAGCGCAGGGATTGCCGGTCAGATGGACAACGGCGTTGCGTTGGCTGTCGGCATGGGCGTGTTTTCGGCGGATGGAGACAACGAATCCGCAGATTTTGACACGACCGGCTTTTATCTCGACGCCGCTTTGGGGCGGCAGATTGGGGCCTATACGCTTGAAGCAGGGTTTGGTTATGGCTGGCTCTCGACAGACCGCACTCGCCAAATCAATGGCAGCGATGACGCACATGCCGACTATGACAGCAGGCTGTTGACAGCGCATATCGCGGTCGAACGCGGCTTTGACGTCAGCGGTGATTTCGGGCTGATCGGATTTGCAAACGCGCGCTATACCAACCAGAAGGACGATGGCTATACCGAAACACGCTCAAGTGCCAACGCTACGGTGGGTGATGTCACCACCGAAGTCATCGAAGCCCAACTGGGTGTCGAAGCTGAAAAGCAGTTCGGCAATGGCGGTATCCTGAGCGGGCAGCTCAGCGGTATTCTGCGGCGCGATCTGGGAGCAACAGATGCGGATGTGACCGTGTTCTCCTCGACACAGTCGCTGATCTTTGCATCTACCGATTTCACCGGCGCTCGCGTTGCGGTTGGCTACGCGCAAGATCTTGTTGAGGATATTCAGCTTGAACTGAATGCCGAACAGGAAATTGGCGACGACGCCCAAGGCCCCTTCCTGCGGGCCGGGCTTCGCTGGTCGTTCTAAACAAATCATCTCTGCGGCACCCAAGGCGGTGCCGCAGAATTCAGCTCCAGGCTGAACGACGTCGGGCTAGGGAATGTATAGTGCCGACTATTTCACAAGCCTATTTGAGCGTTTCAAGGGGTTGTCAATTATCCGAACTTTGTTTGCACGTTTGCCAGAAGGCAATTGCGTGGCTGTTCTTTGAGTTTGTGTGAGCCGTCATTCGCTCGAAGTGGCATACCCGCCAAAACGGGCTCAATTAAGACCTTTACCGTAGCGTTGATGAATGGCTGCTCTGCATATTGGGTTGGAAACGCTTGGCGTTTGGGTCAGAAATAAATGATGCGATCTCTGCATTTCTTGATGTTTCGGTAGTCGATTGAGCCAAGAATCTGTGACGTTCCACATTTCCCCTGAGGCGACACATAGTTTTTCCATTTGGGCCAGAACCTTTCCTGATTTGGTATAAGTCGCTTTTCATCTTTGAAATCGCTTGTTTCATTCGATCCCGTCTCCCGGCCGGAAAACCGGGGCGTTTGGCTTGTCCAAATCCCCGGTGCAGCGTCAGACACATTAGGGTCGTTGGCGCTGCTTTTTCATTGGAGGCGGGATGCCAAAGTGAAGAAACAGAAGGACATTCGCGGCATATGCTCCCCTTCACAGACACCGCGATTCCATTCCGTGATGAAAAACATGTCCTTTTGGGGATGCCTTGGTGCTTGCCGCAGGTGTAGAAAACGTCCCCAAGCGCAGTTCAGGCTTGCGCGCGAAGGATGGCAATCAACCGTTCCGTCGCGTCCGAGAGCGTGTCCTCGTCAAAGGCCGCGTATCCGAGCAACAGCCCCTGCAGTTTTTCAGGCAATACGCAATGCGCTGACAAGGCGCTGATGCGCAGGCCGTCCCGCTCGGCCCGCTTGCTGATCTCAAGATCGGACATCTGATCAACCAGCGATGCCGTTGGCGGCACGCATAAGTGCATTCCGGACGCGTCTGGCTGAAGGTCCAGAAGGTCCGCGACCGGGGCCAGTGCGTTTAGCAAATGGCTCTGACGTCGGGCATAGACTCGCCGCATTCGCCGCAGGTGCATGGCGAACTCACCGCTGTTCATGAACGCAGCCAAAGCCGGTTGCGGGATCAAGGAGGCGCGCGGGCCGGCGCGGCGAAGATAGGCCACCGTGCTGCGCAGAAAGCGTTTGGGAACCACCAGATACCCGATCCTCAGCGCCGGACTTACCAGCTTTGAAAAGCTGCCGAGGTAAATCGTGTTGTTCAGACCGTCCAGCCCCGAGAGCGAGGGCAGGGGGTGCCCTCGATATCGGAATTCACTGTCGTAATCGTCTTCGATTACGACGGCGCCGGTCTGCTGTGCCCAATCCAACAGGGCGACCCGACGGGACAGGGGCAGGCTTACGCCCGTAGGATAATGCCGCGATGGGGTGATGATCGTGGCGCGTATGCCGCTTGGAATGCGCTCGATATCCATTCCGTCCTGATCGATGCGGACGGGATGGGCGCTGTTGCCCGTGTCGGCAAGGATTGTGTGCAGTTTGGGCCAGCAGGGGTCTTCAACCGCGACCTGTATGCCTGCGCCAAGCAGGCCGTGGAAAATCACCTCAAATGCTTCGCGTGCACCCGAAGTGATCACCACCTGACCGGGATCGCAGGACAGGTGACGCCACGCGGTCAGGTGGTCCGAGATCGCCTGACGTAACGGATACCAGCCCAAAGGGTCCGGGCGGGTCAGAAGCGCCGGCGACGGGCTGCGCCAGGCGCGCTCAAGGTAGCGAGCCCACTGCCGGTGCGGCAGCAGGGTTTGATCGGGCAACCCGGTTTGAAAGGGGCGCCATTCCTCGGCCACCGGACCGGCCGGCCGGGGGATCGGCTGTGGCTGCGACAGATGGGTGATTTCGCTGGCGACAAAAGTGCCACTGCCCTGCCGGGTGACCAGATACCCTTCGCTGATCATCTGATCATAGACCGCCTGCACCGTCGTGCGCGAGATCGAAAGCTCGGACGCCAGCGTTCGACTGGCGGGCAGGCGCGCACCGACCAGATTCGGAGACTTTGAGACAATGGACCGCAACGCATCCAGCAACTGCGCCTGCAATGACGTCTTCAGCGACGTATCCAGTGAGATCGCAAACAGGTCTCGATCCAAATTGGCCTTAGAAAAAGTTTCAAAATTGGACATTTGCTGACATCCAATATCCGGGCATTACGGTCATAGCAAGAACAAACCCGAGCTATGACTATGAACGAGACACTGGATATCACCGACAGAACGCGCCTGCGCAGATCGCACGAGCGAGGGCATTTCGACCGCGCCACGATCAACCAAATTCTGGACGCGCAGCCCATGTGCAGCGTGGGATATGTGATCGATGGCAGGCCTTTTGTCACGCCAACCCTGCAATGGCGCGAGGGCAATCACGTCTATTGGCACGGCTCCTCGGCCAGTCGCGCCCTGCGCAATGCGCGCGATGCACAGGTGTGCCTGTCGGTGGCGATCCTGGATGGTTTCGTTTTGGCCCGGTCGGGTATGCACCATTCCGTCAATTCGCGCTCGGTCACGCTGTTCGGATCGGCATTCAAGGTCGAAGACCCTGAGGAAAAACTGCAAAGGCTTGCCAGGTTCGTGAACGGCCTGTTTCCGGGGCGCTATGAAGGTCTGCGGCCGGATTACGCGCAGGATTTGAAGGCGACCATGGTGTTGGGCATGGAGATTTCCGAAGGCAGCGCCAAGATTCGCACCGGCGGGCCCAAGGATGACGAAGAGGATTATGGCCTGCCGATCTGGGCCGGGGTCATTCCCGTCAGCACCACAGTCGGAGATCCTATCCCCGATCCCCGCAACATCGAGGGTGTCCCGGTGCCCGCGCATGTGCAGTCTTTTCAGTTGTAGGGCAGTGACATGACAGACCTTTCGGTAAATCTGAACGTTGCTGCCTTGCTTCGAAACCGGCGCGAACACCCGTGGCCGGATGTGGTGGATCTGGCCCGGATCGCCCTTGCAGCGGGTGCTGCTGGTGTGACGGTGCATCCCCGGCCAGACGAACGCCATACCCGGCCCGGCGATGTGCGGGCGCTGCGGGTGCTGCTTGATGCAGAGTTTCCGGATCGGGAGCTGAATGTCGAAGGTTATCCTGATCCCCGGTTCCTGTCGCTTGTTCACGAGGTTCGCGCCGATCAGGTGACGCTTGTGCCGGATGATCCCGCGCAGGCGACAAGCGATCATGGCTGGGATTTCGAAACGCAGGGCGCGATGCTGGCAGAGGTGGTTGCCGGGCTTAAGAGAAACGGCCATCGCGTATCGCTGTTCAGCGACCCGGACGCGGCGCATATGGATCATGCGGCCCAGACAGGGGCGGATCGGGTCGAGCTTTACACTGGCCCGTTTGGTGGTGCCCACAGCGATCCCGTTGCTGAAGATCGGGAGCTTGAGCGTCTGGCCGAAGCAGCAGCCGCAGCCAAGCGGCAGGGCCTGCAGGTCAATGCGGGTCACGATCTTACGGTTAACGGGACGCGCAAGCTGATTAACCGCATCCCGTCGATTGCAGAGGTCTCTATCGGCCATGCGCTGTTCTGCGATGCGCTAACATTCGGGATGGCCGAAACTGTCCACCGCTATCTGGGGTCCTGTGCATCTGCCGAAGGATGAAGGCTGCCGGGGAACTGTGCCGCCGAATAGGGCAACGTTGAAAAGCAGGAATGCATCTGGCCCTGGGAACGCGCACTCGCCTTGCCCGGCGAGTAAGCTTGCCGCCTGTTCGAAGCGCGTCACGCTGAGGGCGTGCTTTCGCGTTCGTGGTGGCTGAAAATCAACTGGCTGGACTGGAACTCGGACCTGAAGTCCGCCGTTCGGCCGGACAGCGCGCCGTAGAATTTCAGCAGGCCGGGTTCGATGTGACGCGCCTGCGCAATGCAATCTTGGCAGATCGCCTCGACCTGATCCGGTGGCTGACGACCCCGAATGGCCTCAATCAGTTTCCTGTGGGTTGCGTCCAGCTTTTGAAATGCGGGCGTGTCCAGCATGGCCTTGTCGCCTACCAGAACAAAGACAGGCTCCAGATCGGTGCGGCCCTTGAGGTCGACATACCCGGCTTCGAGCATGGCCATGTCGTGCATGGTTTTTTCGTATACCGAACAGGAAACCAGGATGTCATAGTCGACATGGCGGCAACTTTGTTCGATCCGCGCGGCGACGTTCACCACATCCCCAATCACGGTGTAGTTGAACCGGCGTTTGGACCCGATATTGCCGACGCAGGCCCGACCGGTCGCACAGCCCGTGGCCAGGGCAATCGGTGGCCGCCCCGCCATGACGTCCGAGGCATTGAAATCGGTCAGCGCCTGCCGCATCAACAGCGCCGCTTGCGCCGCGCGGCAAGGGTGATCCTCGACCGGAAGCGGCGCGTTCCAGAAGGCCATCACCGCATCGCCGATGAATTTGTCGATGGTGCCCCGTTCCAACAGAATCTGATCTCCGATCTGTGAAAACAACTGGTTCAGCAGGGTGACAAGATCTGTGGCCGACACCGACTCGGAAAGTGGGGTAAACCCCCGGATATCGGAGAACATGACCGTGATTTCCTGTGTTTCACCGCCCAATTGCAGCTGATGGCCCGTCCCCTCCATCTCATCCAGGATTTCGGGCGCGACATAATGCGAAAAGATCTGCCGGATCACCCGCTTTTCCCGCTCGGTCGAAATGAACAGATATCCTGCGAGAAGGCCGAAATTGGCCATGCCTCCCGCCAGCGGAAAGGTGACATCGAACAGAACCAGCTGGTTCTGAAACGCCAGCCAACTGATGGCAAGAACAACCGCTGCCGAGGCGCCGCCCGCCACGAACGAGGCCACCGCGCCGAACCGGGCCATGACAGCCGTGACCACGACGCCCAGAGTGACGAAAGACAGCAGCTCAAGGGCGGCGGTTACATCCGACCGGCTCAGCATTTCCCCGGTCAGGATCTGTTCCAGGATTTGCGCGTGGATCGTCACGCCCGGAACCGATTCACCCAGCGCCGTCTGGTGCATGTCGAACAGCCCTGCGGCCGAGGTGCCGACCAGAATGATCCGGCCCTCGATTTCGGCGCGTATGGCGGGATCGTCCTGCATCTGCATGATATCGTCGGCCGACAGGTACAGATCCGGATTGTCGCGCCTGTACCGAACCCAGACTTCGCCGTTTTCCGTGGTCGGCAGCCGAAATTCTCCGATCTCGACCGCCAGCATGATGCCGGCTTCGTCCGGCGTGCCCTCGGCAATGACGATGGATTCGTCCAGCGCGACCCTGAGCGCTTCGATGCCCAGCCCCGGCAGCGCCCCGTCCGGGCCACCCCAAAGGACGGGAACGCGGCGTATGATGCCCATGCCGCCCAGCGGCGAAACATTGACCCCGCCGATGCCCGCCGCGCTGCGATCCAGCGGCGGGGCAGGGGGTGTCCAATGCGGGACCGAGACCAGCCCCGCAGTTGGCGTTTCCCCGATTTCGATGATCCCGGCGTGGGGCGTGACGGCCCGTCCGTCACCGGATTGCCGGGCGGCTGCCCCCAGAACAACTGGCCAATTTGCGATTTCCAGCGCGAACAGCACGTCATTGTCCAGTTTCGAGGCGTGGTGGTCCACCGACACCACACCAGCAAGCGCCGGATCATTCAGCAGCCGCGCGGGTGAGAATCTGTCGGGTTCTATGAACAGCATGTCAAAGGCGATCGAGGCGGCGCCGTATTCGCCCAGATTCCTGACCATCTGCGCCAGCAGGGTTCTGGGCCAGGGCCATTGCCCCCAGTTGGCCAGCGACTGTTCGTCGATATCCACCACGCGCACCGGAAGGTCCGGGTTGTATTCGCGCGGTGAAATGCGCTGCAGCAGATCAAAATAGATCAACCGGGTCATCCGCACCGGGTAAGGGTCAAGGACCCTTATGAAGCACCCGAACAGGATCAGTCCAAGCCCCACAAGCTGAAAGGCTCGTCGTCGCCCCGTTCTTTCCCTGGGCTTTCCGGTCACGTTAGCCTCCGAATGCCGTGGTCAGCCCTGAACGTGCGGGCGTTGTCACGGCATCGCCTGAACTGGTGTCATCTAGCGGGGCCTGCATGTCTTTAGCCGCCGCTGTTACCGCCATTCCCGTCAGCTCCTCCGCCGCCGGGGGTGCCCCCGAATCCTCCGGTGTCGCCACCGATTGTGCCGCCGCTTCCCGGACCGCCACTGCCCGAGCCGCCACCGATCGAGCCGCCGCGCCCATCCCCGCTGCCGCTGCTGGCTCCGATATTGCCGCCAGTGCCGTTGTCACTGCCGGTGCCGCTGCCAATGTTGCCGCCATTGCCCTGACCGACGCTTTGCCCCGAAGGGGGGGCGCTGCGCGGTTCTGGTGCTGCGGCGCTCTGGACGCTGCCTGATTCAGGATCAGGGCGGGTGTCACGCGCCTCTGACCGTTGTGGCAGAGGCGGGGACTCCGTCCCGCAGCCTCTGAAATCGACTTGCAGAGGCACCAGCAACTGTTCCTGCGACTGAACAAACGGGAACCCGTTTTTCAGCGCCTCGTCATAGCTTTCCTGATCGATAGGGCGTCCTACATTGCCAGCTTGCGTCGTTGCCAGCAGGCTGCACTGGCGCGCGGCTTCGCGGCAATTGCCGCTTTGGCCGCACATTTCTACCCGACCTTGCAGAACCAGCATGGCGCTTTGCGTGCCGGGTACGACCCAAAGGTCAAAAGTTGTGCCCCGCACGGCCATGGTTGCGGTCGGCGTGTTGATGGAATAGGCGCGCTTTTTGCTTTTTCCGGAAATAAACCGGAAGCTGCCGCCCAATGCCTGAACCGCGAAACTCTTGGCCTTTCGATTGCCGCGCAGCATTGTCACGTCCAGCATCATCCGCGCGTTCGGGCCGATGGCGATTTTGGTTTCGTCAACGAAGACAAGTTGAACCACACCGCTGCGGTCGGTTGATATGGAGTCGCCCGAGGCAACCTCCATACCGGTCCGCAACGGCTGGGTTTTCCCCGCGCGCGTGATTTGCGCGCCTTGTTTGACGCCGATGACTTTCCCGATTTCAGCTAAAACCTGCGATGGCAGTAGCAAAACACAGCAAACAACAAGTAACGATCTCAACCAGAACAAAACCAGCTTCCTTCCCCCACAGGTGGTCCCGGGCGTATTGCACCCGTGCTCGGTTTGGCCTCATAAAATTCAATTACATGAATTTGAAATTATTAAATCCATACAAATATGCCTTAAAACCTGCGTATCTGGCAAGTTTTCTGTGCGAGATGGATCTATACCCGATTGAACGGGTGTCGGCCTGTCCAGTTTCAGGATCAGCTTGGCAGATATTCTCGTGCATTATCCCTGCAGTTCTACGGGCGCTGGCGGCCCGACCTGAAGAAAAAGGCCCGAATCCGGTGTGTCGGCTGGCTTACCGACCTTCCCGAATCCAGCGTGCGGCTTTTTCCGCGATCATCAGGGTCGGAGCGTTGGTGTTGCCGCTGGTAATCTCGGGCATGATGCTGGCATCGACCACACGCAGACCCTTGATGCCCTTGACCCTCAGATAGGGATCGACCACCGCGGTCGGATCATCCTCGTGCCCCATCTTTGCAGTGCCGACAGGGTGGAAGATGGTGCTGGCGATGTCGCCCGCCAGCTTGGCCAGTTCCTCATCGGTCTGGAACTGAACGCCCGGTTTCCATTCCTGCGGGTTGTATTTCTGCATCGCCGGTTTGGACATGATTTCGCGCACCTGGCGCAGACTGTCGGCGGCGACCTGGCGGTCGTCGTCCGTGTCCAGATAGTTCGGTGCGATCATCGGCGCGTCGGTGTACTGGTTCGACCGGATGCGTACATGGCCACGGCTGCTCGGGTTCAGGTTGCAGACGCTGACGGTGATGGCGGGGAACTCGTGCAGGTCTTCACCGAATGCCTCAAGGCTCAGCGGCTGGACGTGGTATTCCAGGTTTGCATGGGCACGGCTTGGATCGGATCGGGTGAAGGCCCCCAACTGGCTGGGCGACATGCTCATCGGGCCAGAGCGTTGCAGCGCGTATTGCAGGCCGATCCTGGCCTTGCCCAAAAAGCTGTTGGCCAGCGTGTTCAGCGTCCTGGTCCCGTCCACCTTGAATACCGCGCGGATTTGCAGGTGGTCTTGCAGGTTTTCCCCAACGGCGGGTGCGTCCAGCACCACGTCGATACCGTGGGATTTCAAAAACGCGCCGTTGCCGATGCCCGACAATTGCAGGATCTGCGGTGAGTTGATGGCACCCGCGGACAAAATGACCTCGGCCGAGGCGTTCACGGTCACCGGTTGCCCCGCACGGCGCACAACTGCGCCGGAACATCGGGTCGCGCCATCAGGGGTGGTGTCGAAGGTCAGACGCTCGACCTGTGCTTCAGTCCAGATAGTCAGGTTCTGACGCTCTTTCGCCGGGCGCAGGAAGCCTTTCGAGGTGCTCCAGCGCCAGCCCGATTTCTGGTTCACGTCGAAATAGCCAACCCCGGCATTGTCGCCCGCGTTGAAGTCGTCGGTGGATTCGATTCCGGCCTCTCTGGCAGCCTCGGCAAAGGAATCCAGCACGTCCCAGCGCAGGCGCTGTTTTTCCACGCGCCATTCGCCGCCATGCCCATGCAGGTCCGAGAACCGGCCGTTGTCGCCGGTTCTCGGATCGGCACCATTGTCCAGCTTGTAGTGGTTTTCATGCGCCTTGAAGTCCGGGACCGAGTTGTCCCAGCTCCAGTCCTCTTCACCGCTCAGTCTGGCCCAGTTGTCATAATCCCGCGCCTGACCGCGCATGTAGATCATGCCGTTGATCGAGGAACAGCCGCCCAGTGTCTTGCCGCGCGGATAGCGCAGGGTACGGCCGTTCAGGCCCTTGTCGGGCTCGGTCTGATACAACCAATCGGTGCGCGGGTTGCCGATGCAGTACAGATACCCGACAGGGATGTGAATCCACGGGTAGGTGTCCTTTTTACCGGCTTCCAGCAGCAGCACCCGTTTGGACGGATCCTTGCTGAGGCGATTGGCCAGCAGGCAGCCTGCGGTGCCGGCCCCTATGACGATGTAATCAAACGTTTCGACAGACATGGTCAGGCTCCGGGGTCAGTAAGTTGCGGGCAAAGGGGGGCGCAATCAAGGAGCCCTCCGACCGGCGCTGCAGGATACCGAGCCATGTATCTTTGGCAACGCTCTTGCTGCGTGCGTCGCAGGTTTTCTGCTTGGTGATCGGGCTTTTCAGATCTTCGCCGTTTTCATTTTTTCCCTGAGCTGGAATTTCTGGATTTTCCCGGTTGATGTCTTGGGCAGGTCCGTAAACACCACGGCCTTGGGCACCTTGAAACCGGCCAGATGTTCCCGGCAGAACGTCATGATTTCATCGCCCTCTGCGTGGTGGTCCGGTCGCAATTCGACAAAGGCACAGGGCACCTCGCCCCATTTGGGGTCGGGCTTGGCCACGACGGCGGCGGCCAGAACGGCGGGGTGACGGTAAAGAACCGCCTCGACCTCAACTGACGAGATGTTTTCGCCGCCCGAGATGACGACGTCCTTCAGCCGGTCTCGGATCTGCATGTAGCCATCCGAATTGACCACAGCGGCGTCTCCGGACCAGAAACGCCCGTTGTCGAAAGCTTCGGCTGTGGCGTCGGGGTCCTTGTAATAGCCCTTCATGACCGTATTGCCGCGAATGGCGATCTCGCCCTGAGTTTCACCATCCCGGGGGACCGTATCCCCGCTGTCGCGGTCAATGACGGCAACGGAGTCGACCATTGGAAAGGCAATGCCCTGTTGCGCTTGCAGACGGGCTTGTTCGGCAGGGCTTTCGGCGTCCCACGCCTCTTGCCACAGGCACTGAGAGATGTGGCCGTAGGTTTCCGTCAGGCCGTAGACCTGCATGACATCCAGCCCCATCGCCTTTGTTTTCTCAAGCACCGAAGGCGGTGGCGGTGCGCCAGCGGTCATCACTTTGATCGCCGGGGCGAAAGGGGCGCTTTCGCGGCTGTCCAGTTCGGCCAGCATCTGCAGCACAATTGGTGCCGCACCCAAATGGGTCACGCCATGTTCGTGGATTGCAGCCATGATCTTTTCTGCCGCCGGAACTCGGGTGAACACCATGGTGCCACCCTGCAGCGCCATCACCCACGGGTGCCCCCAGCCGTTGCAATGGAACATCGGTACAACGGACAGGTAGACCGGATAGCTGGGCATCTGCCACGCGGCAACGGTGCCAAGCGCCATCAAGTACGCGCCGCGGTGGTGATACACCACGCCTTTCGGGCGCCCGGACGTACCCGATGTATAGTTCAGCGCAATCGCATCCCATTCGTCGTCGGGCAGGGCAGGGCCTGTGTGTTCACCTTTGCTCAAAAGCTCGGAATAGTCCTGCCTGCCAAGGCTGTCCCCGTCCGCCGCATTTGGGTCGGAGATTTCCACAACCGGGATTTCACGGCCAAGCAGATCAAAGGCTTTCGACAGAAGCGGCACCAACTCACGGTCGACAATCACCAATCTGGTGTCGGCGTGGTCCAGAATATAAGCAATCGTCTCGGGTTCCAGCCGCGTGTTCAGCGTGTTCAGAACGGCACCGGACAGGGGCACTGCGAAATGGAGTTCGAACAGCTCGGGAATGTTGGGGCAGAGCACGGAAACCGTGTCGCCCTTGGCGATGCCCATTTCAGCCAACCCCCGCGCAACGGCGTGCGAGCGCCGGACGACCTCGGCCCAATCGCGCCGAAGGTCTCCGTAGATAACGGCCGTGCGGTCTCCATGCAGCGCCGCCGCGCGGTTCAGGAATGACAACGGGGACAGCGGCACATGGTTGGCCGCTGTCTTTTCCATCGCTTCAAAGTGTTTTTGCATGGTCAACCCTCCCAAACAGACCAGCGTGAGGTGGCTCAGGTTTCCCCAAAACCCTTCGGAACCGGCAGATCCGGCAAGGTTTTCGCCCGTTTCGCCAGACTACGCCCGATCACGACCCGGCTGATCTCGGTTGTGCCGTCCACGATACGCAGCATCTGGCTGAGCCGCGACAGGCGGTCCAAACCATAGGGTTTGAGCAACCCCATCCCCCCAAGCACCTGTGTGCAGGTGTTGGCCGCCTTGACCGCCGCATCCGGGACAAACCGCTTGGCATGCGCAGCCATCACCGGACCTTCAGGGGTTCCGAGCGCATTGGCCGCCGCCCGATACAACAGGCGCGAGGCCTCCAACTCGGTTGCCACATCGCCCAGCATCCACTGAATGCCGTCCAGATCCAGGTTCTTGCCGCCGAACATCTTGCGGTTCTTGGAATAGCTCAGCGCCGTGTCCAGCGCGGCCTGCATCAATCCGCAGCAACCCGATGCAATCGATACACGGGCGATGTCGATGGCCATCAGTGACCCCTGCAGCCCTTGCCCGACCGGCAGAATGATGTTGTCTTCCGAAACCACAACGTCCTTCATGTACATCTCGGACAGGGGCAGGAAGCTGTAGCTGGGCGTTTCATAGCGCGGCCCAAAGCTCAGGCCCGGAGTGTCGGCAGGGATGGCAATCATCGCCATATCCTGATGCCCGGGTTGGTCGGTTGTCTTTACGACGGTGAAATAGATATCGGCCTCACCCGCAAGGCTGACCCAGGCTTTGGCGCCATTGATGGTCCAGGTTCCGTCCGAATTGATCACTGCGCGGCTGTACATGTTGGTCGCGTCAGAGCCCGATTGCGGTTCCGTCAACGCGAAATTCGCCAGCTTCCGGCCGGATGTCAGATCGCGCGCCCACTGGTCCTTGAAGGCTTCGGTGCCATAGCCGCATCCGGCAAAGGTGCAGATATTGTGCATCGACAGGGCAAAAGCATAGGCCCCGTCGGCGGTTCCCAGTTCCTCGTAAACGCGGATGCCGTCGCCAAGCGAAAGCCCCTGACCGCCAAACTCCTCGGGCGCATAAAGACCCGTAAGACCTGCAGCCCCTGCCTTGTCTGACGCAGAGCGGGGCCAAGCCCCTGACTGGTTCCAGGCATCAACATTCGGGGCAACCTCAGTGGCGGCGTGTTCGCGCGCCGCATTCAAAATTTTTTCGATATCGGCAGACAAGCGGGACCTCCCAAATTCCGGCACCTGAGTTATTTTTCCTGTCTAAGCGAGTTTTTCCTTCTAGAGTATGTGGAAAATTCTGAGTGAGGGATTGAATTTTTCAATGACAGCCAGCCTGCCGACACTCAAGGGCCTAAGGGCATTCGAAGAGGCCTATTGGCATGGCAGCTTTACGCTGGCAGCCAAGGCACTGAATGTGCAGCAGCCTGCAATAAGCTATCAGATCAAACAGCTAGAGCAGGATCTGGGTGTCGTTCTTTTCGAAAAAAAACATGGTCGCCTGGTACCTACCCCGGACGCAAGCGAGCTGTATGAAACCGTGTCCCGGGCTTTTCGAAACATTAGAACGACGGCGGCCCGGATTCGGGCGAAAGACGGTGACGGGGTTTTCACTGTCGCGACCTATCCGGGAATCGGAACCTACTGGTTGTCATCGCGCCTGCCGGATCTGTCGGAACAGCTGGGCGCGCAGGTGAAGGTGATCACTCTGGTCAAAGACGCGGACTTGTTCCGGGAACCGGCGGATTGCTGGATTCTCTTTGGGCAGGGTCACTGGCCGGGATTTGAGGCCCGAAAGCTGATTGACGAGGCCGTTTGCCCCGTCGCGTCCCCCAGCCTGATCGAGCGATACCGCAAGCTGGATGGCAGCATTGATGTCTCCAACATTCCGCTGATCGAGCAGGACGATCCGGAACGGCGTTGGCTGAGTTGGGAGGCATGGCTGGATCGCTCTGAGGACGATTGGCGTTTGTCCGACAACCGCGTCGTGGTCAACGATCACGGAATGGCGCTGCATCTGGCCCTGTCCGGGGTCGGGGTCGCGCTTGGATGGATGGGGATCATTCAGGACCTGATCGACGGAAAGAGCCTGGTTCCCATGTCACCCCACCACGCGCGGTCGGATTTCGGATATTGGGTTCTTGGCCGGGAAGGCTTTTGGGAAACGACACAAGGGCGGTTGGTCATGGGCCTTCTGAAAAACTGACGGTGCGTTTTGCGAATCTGAAGCCCGATCCGGGGCTATGCCGTTGAAATCGGCTGGCCGGACACTGCCTGAATTCGGTGCAAAACAGCTCTATTTGGAACGATTTCAAGAAGTTCCGGGATATCGAAGAAAACTGCCGATCTGTTCAGAATCGGCCTTGTATTTCCAGCGTTTGCAAGGATATACCCGTCGGCGGAGACGTGGCCGAGTGGTCGAAGGCGCTCCCCTGCTAAGGGAGTAGGCGGGAAACCGTCTCGAGGGTTCGAATCCCTTCGTCTCCGCCACCAATCTTGGCGAAAGATATGGTGTTAATTTTCAATGCCTTAGCGGATAGGTATTTCCCGCATCACCACACGCCATCACCACACAAAGATTCTATCGTTCGGTGCCACTTTCCAAATACCGGCTGGACAATGGAAGATGCCATCTGTTGGATTGAAGCGAGTTTGTTGAAACCGTTCGATCACAGGTAGTATATTGCAGATTAGAGACGTAGTTGTGTCCAAGGCTGCTTCGCCAGCGGATTACGCTTGGAGGGAGATGCGGCATTTCCAAAACACTGATGCAGTGACGAAGTCACTCATGGAATTGCATGGAGTTCCTGCAAAGCACCGCCCTAACGTGATGAAACAAGCGGAACAGTTGCGACTTTGTCTGTCACTGGCAAGAGACTACTTCCAGGCAGCTCAAGGTGTTTCTCTCGGGACCCGACCAGTGTTGCTCTATTACTCTGTCATGCACCTCGCATTGGCTGAAATCCTATTCAAGCAATCTGGGGACAGCAGTATAGACAAGGCAAGAGCAGAACACCGGCATCATGGCCTTCAGTCTACTGTGGGTGCAGTCCAGCCTAACCAAGCGTTTGAAGTATCTGGGAGCCTGTTGACGGCTAAGCCGATGTATGACCATTCCCGTTCTGGTAGGTTTGGTACTTTTGAATTGTGGCATAGGTCGGCCGGTCATCTACCCGCGTATGGTTTGCTGAACGACACCAATCGCGGGATCACGTCTAAGCGCTGTTTGTCAATTGTTTACGGGGGGGAAATGGAAGAGTTTCCTTCCTCAGGGATGACCCTGCTCGACTGCATGAAGCGGATACCTTGTCTTCTTTATTCCTTGGATCAGAAGGGAATAGACGTTGAGCTAGTGCGCGGTAGGTCGGATGCTATTGTAAATGGGGATGACTTTGAGTCGGTGACGACCATCCATCCCACTAGAGAAGCTCTGCTCAACGAGTACTTAGAGAACTACTTGGTTCCTCCAGCGCTTGTCCCGTCAATAGATGTGCAACAAGGAGCGAGCACCACAGCAGTTATTCGCCTCAAACTTAAGGTAGGCTATCCATCTGGTTGTAGGATTCCTCACGTCATGGTCGACGAAGATGGCCAAAATTACTTCCAACCTAGCGAACTGCCCCTAAACGAGTTCGGCTACTTCTATGTTGCTCTGTTCATTGCCGGGAATTACGCGAGGTATTACCCTGACTTATGGGTCAAGGACATTGAGGCGTCTTCCGAACTAAGTTTCTTCATCGAGGTGCTGGTTGGAGCGACGAAAACTTGCTTTGGCTGGGGTGGGGTGCGGGGACTCCACTTGGCCGCTGTGGGACTCACACAGGCGCGCTGTGTGGCTCATTCATATCGTCGGGTAGCTCAGTTTCGCGATGGCCGCGCGCTTCTGGTTGAGGCTGGGTCCTGCGCTGTACAAACCGTAGGTGATTGACCGGTTCTCGTGGCCCACAATCGACATCGTGATCTCTTCTGGGACATTCGAGTGCTGGAGTTGTGTAACGACTGTCTTGCGGATGCTGTGGAAGCCCCATTGCCGCCCTTCGAAGCCCATTCGTTCCTTGAGCCGACCGAACCGTTTACCGATGGCATTGGACCTGTCACCGTATTTGTTCGAGGACAAACCGGAAAGGACATACCCGTCGGCGCTATTCGCACAAAGCTCAGACAGAGTGCCTTTGAGTTTTTCGTGGACGGGGACGATGCGATCCCCGGCATCGGTCTTGTCACTGACCCGCAAGGTGTCGTCTTTCACGTCTTCGACTTTGAGTGAGCACAGTGACTCTATCCGGCAGCCTGTCCACATGCCAAGCGTGACTAGATTGGCCAGAGCATCGTCTCCGCTGGTGACCGCTGAGTTCAACAGCTTTACCACGTCCACCGGCTCAAACGGAACATAGGGTGTCGCCTTTCCCCTTCGGTTCTTGCTCTGGGACCCGACTTTCAGGACGTTGGCAAACGGATCGTTGTCCCCCGTGACCACCCCACGGTCCTGTAAGTGTCTCCAATACCCACGCACCGCAGAAAATGTTCTCTGTAGGGTGTTGTCTTTTGTCCCTTCGTCCCTCAACTGCGCCACCCAATCTTTTACTGACTGGTGGTTAACATCGGAGGTCTTGGGAAAGTGCTGACAGAAGCGAACTAGGCTACCCCTGTACAGGTCTATCGTTTTTGGCTTCGTGTCTCGGGCTTTGGCCTCAAGGAAACTATCCAGATGCTCGTCTGTTTGCGCGTGTTCTCCTAAGGCGATTTCAACGAATAGCTCGCCTCGACGGATACCGTGGAAATCGTCATGGTCAGAAGGGTCTGCTTCCTGACTGGCCTCTTCCTTCATCTGTTCAATGATTATGTCCCTTGATGACGGTGCCGCGTTAGCAATCCGCTGTCGCCAGTGGTTCGCCCTGCGGTGCATCCTGTCTTCGGCGGTTTCTTTGGGGGCGGAGTCGTTCTCTGGACGGGTGGCATTCCTAATCATCTCCAGCCAGCTTACGTCAAAAGTGGCTGCTACCAGTTTGGCTGCCGCATGGTCTCCGGTGCCTGTGGATCTAAGGAAGCGCGACTTTCCGATGCGCTTTTGAGCGTCTAGTGGTATGTCCCTAACGGCATAGTAAAGTCGCCGTCGTTTCTCGAGTCTTGCCATCACGTCACCACACGTTATCACCACACGTTAGGTGTCTATTTCACCATATTTCCTTAGCTGCAAGGCTCAAATTAAATCACGTCAGTGAATCCCTTCGTCTCCGCCATCTACCATTATTGTAGATTGAGCGAGAACAAAGGCTGGCCTTGTAAGCCGTTGGCAGGCCCATGTCCCGACTTTGGACTATTGAGGCACGCTCATAGTGCGATTTGCGGGCAGAGCTGGTCCTGTGGTTAGATATGCATTTCCAGCCGCACCTCGGGAAAAGCCTGAAGCACGGTTTCAAAGCCTATCGTCGGCAGAGCGCACAAAGCCGTCGACAACCCGTCGGCAATGGCTGCGCTGGGGGCTGAGACCGAGACGACATGCGCCGGGCGCACTTCGCCCGTAGGGTTCAGGATATGTCCTTGATCACCAGTCAGCATGAAGCTGCGCGCGTCCGACGTGGCGACGGCTCGGTCCCGCAGTTCTATGGATTTGTGAACCTGACCTCCGGGTCCGGCCAGCCCGACCTGCCAGGGGTGCCCGTCTGCGCGTTGGCCCAAGGCCGAGATTTCCCCCATGTTCACCAGCACGTCCCGCAAACCATGTGCAGTCAAAAGCGCGCTGATACGGTCGGTGATGGCGCCCTGTGCAATGCCGTTCAGGGTCAGTGCCGAAACTCCGGGCTGGGGCAGGCGGATCATGTCCGGCTGAATGGTCACGCCGGACCATCCGACCGAGCGTCGGGCCGCGTCGATCTTCTCGGGGCTCTTACCGGTTGCCAGCGCGGACCAGAGCGGTTGCACGGTGGGGTCGAACGCACCGTCCGTGGCCTCGTGCAGCGCCGTGCAGAGGCTGAGAACGTTCAGCAGTTCCGGCGCGGGGCCCGACAGATAGCCGTCGCGGTTCAGGCGGCTGAGTTCGGATTGGGGGCGGTACAGGCTGAAGATGTTTTCCAGGCGGGCCATCTCGGCCTCGACGGCGGCGATGATCGGCGCGGCCTGGGCATCGGTCAGCCCCTCCAGCCGCAAGCTGGCCTCGGCCCCCAGCGCAACCCCGCGCCAATGGGCTGCCGAGGCGGGTTTGGCAACGGCTGGAAAGGCTGCACAGGCGGCGGACATGGTCAGAAACCGGCGGCGGGAGAGGGGGGTCATGAGGGGGTCTCCAGTTTCAGGTCCAGATCGACGGGGCCGAGAACCTGCGCAGCGGGAATGTCGGACAGCGGCATCTGCGCGCCACCATATTGGGTGATGAAGACATCAGCAGCGGCGGGATCGGCAAAGGGGACAACCTCGGGTGCGCCCATGCCTCCTGCAACGTTGGCACCCACGACAAAGCTGGCATCATCCGCCGCGATCCAGTTGGAAATGCCCGGCTGCCGCCAGTTTTGTGCAACCCCCATGTCACTGACGTAAACAGCGGTGATTTCGGCATCGCGTTCGGGGCTTTTCAGATAGGCCAGCATGTCGCGTACCTGAGCAAAGAACAGCGGTGCGGGATATCCTTCCAGATGAATCTGCCCTTTTGGCCCGCCATGTTCGGCGATGTTCATCTGACAGAAATAGCTGAGCGCATCCGGGGTCAGATCAACCGGGTCGGGGGCTTCGGCAACCTCTTCCTTGCAGGCGGTCAAAGCGACCAGAGCGATCAGGGCAAGACGTTTCATGGCTCGACCCTCCGGAATGCGAGGCGGGCGAGGGCAAAGCCCAGCACCGGCCAGATCAGCAGCGAGGCGGGCGCGGCCCAGACGGGCAGGGCCTGTGCGGCTCCGGTCATGCCCGAGGCCATGGCGACGCCTTCGGTTGCGGCGATGTTCCAAAGACGGAATGCGTCGGCCGGGTTGGCTACCATCACCCATGGAAAGACGGATTGGGTGAAGGTGCCGCCCTTGTCCATGACGACGGCTCCCAACAAGCCCAGATCATAAAGGACGACAAAAACCAGCCAGAGCCCGGCCGACAGACCTGCCGCCGCCGTAGCCCCCTTTGCCAGGGCGGACAGCAGGTAACCCAGCGCCAGAAAAACGGCGCCCAGCAGGATGGAAGTGAGGATGAGGCGGATCAGCGCCATCAGGCTTTCCGGCCCCGCGCCGCCAAAGAACGCGGCTACCGCACCTGCGGTGCCGAAGCCGACGGTCATGGCAAAGGCCAAAGCGGCCAGATGGGCGGTGAATTTGCCCAACAGGATTTCTCCGCGCCCTGCCGGGTAGGACAGCAGCAGCGACAGGCTGCCCCGATCCACGTCGCCTGCGATAGCGTCGAACGAGATCATCAGCGCCAAAAGGGGCGCAAGGTAGACCGACAGTGTGGTCATCGAGGCGACCGAAACGGTCAGCATGTCGACGCCCAGCGTGCCGGTGGGGGCGCTGCCTGCAAAGGTCAGCGCCAGCGCGAACAGCACCATGATCAGCGTGGCGACCAGCAGCCAGCGGTTGCGGCGCAGGATCAGCATTTCGGTGCGGGTGATGGCGAGGAAGCGGGTCATTGCATTTCCTCCTGAGCATAGTGGCGATAGAGGTCTTCCAGCTTGGGCGGTGTCATCTCGACATCCGCCACGGCCTCGCCCAGCCCGGCGATGCGGCGCAGGGCCTCCATCTTGTCATCGGGGGAACAGAGCAGTTCCACCGACGCTCCATTGATCCGGTTGCCGCCCAATTCGGCGGCCAGCGCATCGGGGTTGGCACTGGCTCGTACGCGCAGGCGGATCGGCAGACCGGCCAGAGCAGACAGATTGCTCAGCGTGTCGTCGGCAACCATCCGGCCTTTGCGCATGATGGCGATGCGGTCGGTGCGGGCCTCGACCTCGGTCAGGGCGTGGCTGGCGATCAGGACGGCGGTGCCCTGTGCGGCCAGTTCGTCGATAATGGCATAGAGATCCTGCCGGGAAATCGGGTCCAAGCCAGAGGTTGGTTCATCCAGCAGGGCAACTTTCGGCTGGCCCAGCAGCACCTGCGCCAGACCCAGACGTTGCCGCATCCCTTTGGAATAGGCTCCGATCCGGCGGTCCAGTGCGTCGCTCAGGCCGACACGGTCCAACAGGCCGGGCACGTTGGCCTTGGTCCCGGATAGCTTTGCGAACAGGGTCAGTTGCTCGCGGCCGGTCAGCGCGGGATGAAACGACACCGCTTCGGGCAGATAGGCCGTGTCCCGCCGCGCCTGTGCGCTGCCGGGGGTGGTGTTGCCGATCCGGATGGCTCCGCCATTGATCGGCGTCAGGCCGAGGATGGATTTGATCAGGGTCGACTTGCCCGCGCCGTTATGGCCCAGCAGCGCCACGCGCTGGCCGGGGGCAAGAGACAGGGTGATATCGTCAAGAACGCGGATCTTTCCACGGTCCTTGTTGACATGGTCGATAGTCAGGGCCTTATCCGTCATGAGGCACCTTTTTCATAGCTGGGGGTTCAGGGGCTTGCATCAATGGGTTGCTGTCCATCACACCACCCGGCAGCAGCGCCGGGAAGGCCGATTGCGACCAGCGCACCAGTTGCACGGCTGGCGAGCCGAGCAACAATTTGGCTGAGGGTTGGGTCCACAGCACATGGTCCATCGAGTCATTGGGGCGATAGGGGGCGTCGGCGATACCGTTGCCATCCACATCATAGGCGGCAAAATCGGACCAATAATTGCCGCGCCCTTCTTCAGACCACTCGACCCATTTGGTCGAGACGTATTTCACCTGCGTCCGGTTGCCGACAAAGGCGTTGCCGACGATCCGGTTGCGCTCGGAGCCGGCGGTAAAGTGGATGCCGATGCCGCAACCCTGGAACCAGTTATCGGTGAAGTCGTTCTTGTTCGAATTATACAGGAAGGTGCATTTTTCCTTGGCGCCTTTCACCACGTTGCCGGTGATGGTGCTCTTGTTGGCGTAGTTCAACATCACGCCATGTTCGCGGTCGTCAATCGAGACGTTGTTGGCCACGGTCACATTGGTCGTGAACATCACCGCATAGCCCAGATCATTGCCGATCGAGACATTGTCGCTGACGACCGAGTCGTCGGCATACATGTAATGCACGGCGAAACGCAGGTCGCGAAACAGGTTGTTGGTGAAGGTGTTTTTCTTGGACGAGTTCACAAATATCCCGTCGCGCCCGTACTTGATGTCATTGCCATCAACCACCGCACCCGGCGCGTTCCAGACATAGATGCCATTTCCGCGGTCGTTCATCCGCTGGTCCTGTCGCCCTTCGATCCGGTTGCCGCGTACGATGCTGTCCTTGGCACCATGAATGTCGACACCGTAGAGATTGCCCAACAGCACGTTGTTCTCGACCACGGGGGCCTTGGCCGTTTTGGTCAACTGGATACCACTGTCGATCCCGTCATGGTCCGAGCCTGAGCCGATCACCGTCAGCCCGCGCACGGTCACGCCCGGCCCGGTTACAGTGATGACGCTGCCAACACCTTGTCCGTCAATGGTGGCCTGTCCCTGCCCGTCGATGGTGACGGGCCGGTCCAGAACCAGTGTTTCGGTGTAGACACCGGGGCTCAGGCGGAGGGTGTCTCCATCCGCCGCCTGCGCCAGTGTTTCAGTGATGGCCCCCGCCTGGTTGGGCACGTCCCAGTCCGCCGCCCAAAGGGGCGAGCCAAGCAGGAGCGGTATGAGCAGGGGCCAACGCATGGTTTAGGCTCCTGCCGGCTCGACCAGCATCCGGCCACGCATTTCCATGTGCAGCGCATGGCAGAACCACTGGCAATAGAACCAGTGCACGCCCGGACGGTCGGCGGTGAAGGTGACCGAGGCGGTTGCCAGCGGCCCAATCTCCATCGCGATGCCGTAGTTGCCCAGGCAGAAGCCATGGGTCACGTCATCCACGTCGTCGAGGTTGGTGATGTAGACCGTCACCTCGTCGCCCTGTTTGACCGTGAACTTCTCAAGGCTGAAGGTCGGCGCCTGCGAGGTCATGTAGACGCGCACCTTGTTGCCATCGCGGATGGGCTCTTCGGCGCCTTCTTCCAGATCGATGCCATCGGCTTCGGCCTGTTTGCGGGCGTCTTCCCAGGTCACATCGTTGCGGTCCCACACGTTGACCGGGTTGACGATGTCACGGCGGACGATGATCGAGTCATGCGGCTCGGCAAAGGTCGGGCCATCGTGGACCACCTTCATCTCGTCGGTCGAGATGTCGATCAGCTGCTCGTTCTCGGGCTTCAGCGGGCCGACGTTCAGGAAACGGTCTTTCGAGAACTTGTTCATCGAAATCAGCCATTTACCGTCAGCGTCTTTGGTCTCACCCATCGAGGTCGAGTTGTGGCCCGGCTGATAATGCACGTCGACCTTCGAGATGATCGGATCGACGTCTTCGCCGTTATAGGCCTTGATCGCCTTGTCGATGTTCCACTTCACGACCTGGCTGTCCAGGAACAGCGTGGTGAACGCGTTGCCCTGACCATCATAGGCGGTGTGAAGCGGGCCAAGACCCAGCTGCGGCTCACCCACGATGCACGACCGCGGGTCGGCGTCGCTTTCGAACAGGGCGTCCAGCTTGGTCACGTCCATGATCGAGACGGTGGGCGACAGCTTGCCGTTGATGCAAACGTGCTTGCCGTCCGGCGCGGTGTTGATGCCGTGCGGCGAGTTCGGGATCGGGATGTAACGGGTGTATTTCTTGTTCTGACCCTTACGGCCGTCCAGAACCTTGACGCCTTTCAGCTCCTGATAGTCACCGGCTTCGATACCCTTTTCGATCTCGGCCAGGTTGAAGACAACGACGTGGTCCAGCTCGTTCTCGGTCATCTCGGCCAAGTTCATACCCATTTCCGAGTTGTACGAGGTCGAATAGGCGTATTTGCCCTGATAGTCGCAGTCGGTGTTGTCGAGGTTGCCCGACACGATCACCTGCCATGCCACTTCCATCGTGTCACCGTCCAGCGCGGTGAAGATGTTCACGTATTGCGACGGATCGTCCAGCACTGTGCCGTCATTGACCAGCGGTGTTTCATCTTCACCATTGGCAAAGACATAGCCGGTGCGCGGGAATTTCTGCGGACGCAGACCGTGGATCGCCTTGGCGTTGGGGATCTCGGTGATCTTGTCGCATTTCATCACGTCGCAGCGCACACGAGCGACGCGGGTGTTGGCCTTGTCGTTCATGAACAGGTAACGGCCGTCATAGGTGCCGTCAGTGAACGACATGTGCGGGTGGTGCAGGTCGCCGTTGTCATAGGTTTTCATGCCGCGCTTAGCCAGGAACTCTTTGGTTTCCGGCAGCAGGCCGTCGGACATGATCTTCAGCGACTCGTTGGTCTGACCCCAGCCGGTGGCCGAGCAGCGGTTGAAGACCGGCACGCGCATCAATTCGCGCATGGACGGGAAGCCCAGGATGCGCAGTTCGCCAGTCTGACCCGAAGACCAGAAGCCGTAATATTCATCCAGCTCGCCGGGTTCGAGATTGTACTTGGCCGCAGCGCTGGCTTCGCGCGCGGTCATCAGGGTCGAGCCCAGACCGGTCCCGGCCAGCACAGCACCGGTGGCGGTGGCCCCCAGCATCCCGCGGCGGGTGATGTTCAGTTTGTTTTCGTTGTCCGACATGATCGTTCCTCCTTTTTAGGAAACGGATTGCGGTTTGGCGTTCGGATGGTTCGCCGGTGGTTGTCCGAGGGGGGTCTTAGGGCTGACCGACCCTGTCTTGGCCCGCCGTTTAAGCTGGCGGATAACGACGGGACATTTGTCCTCGGACTGGTAGAGCACCTGACAATGCAGGCAGGTGACGCACTCGTTCGGGTTGATCTCACCAGTGGGGTGGATGGCCTGAACGGGGCATTCGTTGGCGCAGGTCTGACAGGGGGTGCCGCAATCCTTGTAGCGGCGCAGCCAGTCGAACATGCGAATACGGGCAGGGATCGCCAGCGCTCCGCCCAGCGGGCAGAGATAGCGGCAGTAGAACCGTTCAATGAACAGCCCAATCCCCAGCAGGAGAAGCGCAAAGACAACAAACGGCCAGTCGCGCATGAATTTCAGGATGATCGCGGTCTTGAACGGCTCGATTTCGGCGTATTTTTCTGCCAGCGGGATCGAGACAAAGCTGATGCCGAAGAGCACGAGGAAGATCATGTATTTTGCAGGCCAAAGCCGTTCGTTCAGTCCCCAGGGCAGGGTCCATTGCGGAATACGGCAGGCCCGCGCGATCTTGTTGGTCAGTTCCTGCAGCGCGCCAAAAGGACACAGCCAGCCGCAATAGGCCCCACGTCCCCAGAACAGCAGGGCGGCAGCAACGGCGAACCACTGGATAAAGACCAGCGGATCCAGCAGGAAAGCGTCCCACGAGAACCCGGTGCGCAGGCTGCCTGCCAGCGCCATCAGATTCACTACGCTCAGCTGTGCATTGGCGTACCAGCCGATGAAGAACAGGGTCATCGTCAGGTAGCCGATGCGGAACCAGTAGAAGACGCGGGCATTCATGGTGGCGTGGAACTGGAAGAAGAATGTGGCGGTCAGCACCAGCAGCATGACGCCCAGAACGCCGATCTCGACGGTGCGGTCCTTCCAAATGCGCTGCCAAAGGGCCGCCTTGGCGGCGGCTTCTCCGGTGGCATCGTCGACGACCGCGGGGGCCGCGGCCGGCAGAAGGTACTGTTCCGGCAGCTTGTAGCCCAGATCGAAGGTCAGAAAGGTCTTCTCGACCGCGCCCACGGCCCGTTGCACCAACAGTTGCAGGCGGAAGGGTTCGGCCGGGTCAAACTCGGCATCAGCGGGGATCTTGAAGATATCCAGTTCGGTAAAGCTGGGCGCATCGGGGGCCGCGACCTGACCCAGACGGCGTTGTTGCTTATCGAAGAACCGGACCGAACTGTCGCCCTGGATCAGCTGGATACGGTCGAAAATACCGCCCCGAACATAGCCCGAGCCCTTGAAGCTGTAGGTCCCGCGACCCAACACCAGAATGGCCTGTTCGCCTTCGTCCAGCCACTTGGTCAGGTTATTGTATTCGGCCTCACCCAGCAGGGATTTCCCGATCGACGGCACCGAGACCAGCGCCACGTGCATGTCGATGAAAGTGTCATCCGGTTCACCCCGTTCAGGGCGTTTGATGGCGCGCTGATCGCCGGTGGCCTCGAACGCGGCGTTGACCTGGCCGATATCCAGCGTCAGACGCCGCACCGAGCCGTCGCCCGAAAGCGTCGTCCAGTCATAGGTCGCATCCTGCGCCATATCGACTTCGCGTTTTGGCCCGTCAGCCTGCAGCGGGGACAGCCCGCCCAGACCCAGTGCGCGGGCGACCTTGATACCGCCGCGCACAAGGCTGTCGTCGATCACCATGATCGTGACCGTCGCGCCCGAGATGATGTCGAGGTCATGCCCTTCACCACCCGTTGCGGCCTCATGCTTGAGGTCGAGGCCGGTATAGCCTTCAGTCAGTTCGACCATGCGGGAATTGGGGATGCCGATCAGAACGATGGGTTCCGAGTGCTTGACCAGCTTCACCCCGGTCAGCACCGCATCGCCGTCGATGGCGGCCACCACGTGGATGGGTTTGCCGGAATATCCTGTGGTGCCCACGAAATCGGATGTCAGGAAAGCCCAGGCGACAGTTTCCCCGCCCTTCAGCACGGGGGCGACGGGCACGTCATCGCGCACCGGGCCAAAGGCATCGGCACCGGGGGCCAGATCGGCGGGCTCAATGTCAGGCAGGAAGCTGGCGAGGCTGTCGGCATGGGCGCTGATCGCCATCAGGCAGGACAGGGTAAAGGCCAGCAGGCTATGGATTGCGCGACTTACGACCACGGCGCACCTCCGATGACTTGGGTGGACGCCATGGACGCGCGCAGGGCGCGTTCAGTTATTTCTTGGGCCGCGTGCGGGGGGCCTCGGGATTCAGGCCACAGGCGTTTTACGCTGGTGACATTGACCAGATCGCGATTTTCGCAATATGCGGCGTGAACAAGACCGTCCCGTTGCAGAACGGGCAACTCCGGCACCGGAGCTGCCGAGGTGACGGCACACAGGGCGCAGTCGGCGCATTTCGGACAGGGCGCGGTTGGGTCCGTGGTGTCCTCTTCGAGGTCCACCTGAACCCAGACCGCCCCTGCCTCCGAGCAGATCTCCACCCACATGCTTTCCCCGGGACTCGCCAGCGCCGGGCCAAGCAGCTGCAACAGCAGAAGGAAGATGCCCGCCAAAGCACAAGCCGCGCGGGACGCGCAAACAGCTGACATGTGCAGAGGGTTGAGGGCGGGCATGGAGAATCCAACTCGGCAATCTTTCCTGAGTCGTAAGGGATTCTCTCGCGGCCATACTTGACTTCGGTTAGGCGCCGGAGATTTAGCCTTGGTCGTCCGCCTCATCCATCAGGCCACGCACCCAGCGCCCGGCCAGCCAGGATGCGGGTACACCCAAGGGGATTGACCACAGGATTGCGGTGACCGGCTCGATTATGCCAAACCCGGCGCTGTTGGCGATCAGACCTGCCAGAAACAGGTTGATGGCCACGGTCAGTGCCGTGGCCGGATAGAGCAGAATGGCCAGCTTCCAGACCGGCCATTTGCCTTCAGTGGCTGGTGCCTTCCGAGAAGGTGATCTTGTTCCAGACATTGTATTTCCCTGAAGGTTTGCGCATCGGCAGGCGGCGGACCTCTTCCAGCGTCTGCGCGTCATAGACGATCACAGCGCCGTCATCTTCCCAGATCGAGACCAGCGCGTGACTGCCGTCCTTGGTAAACTCCACATGAGCCACGGTTTTACCCGGGGCCGGACGCAGAGTCTTAACGATCTCAAGGCTTTGCTTGTCGATCACATGCATCGCGTCCTTGTTCGGCCCAAAGAACACATCGGCCCAGACATAAGGCGAATTTTCATGGCTGCGCATGAAGAAACCGGGCCCCTCGGTCTTGATCCGCTTGACGGTTTCCCAGGTTTCCATGTCGATCACCGACACCGTACCATCAGTCAGGTGCGGCGTGGCCATCACGGTCGTGTTGCCATGCTGCCACGTGATGCCCGAGCCCAGATGCGGCATCCCCGGCAGGTCCAGATCGGCCACTTTCTGCCCGATCACCAGATCGATCACCTGACCGCCATTGCCATCGCGCGAGGCCCCCATGACGTATTCATAGCTCTGGTCAAAAAAGAAATCGTCCAGATAATCCGGCGTGGTTATCTTGCGCACCGGGAACGGGTCAGGGTTCTTGAATTGCCCCTCGATGCGGAAATCATGCCCCAACCCGGATTGCGGAGGGTTGGCACCGTAGAAGACCTCCCAGATCTCGGGCACGTCTTTCAGCGCCAGAACGAAGCTTTCGCGCGGCGGGGCCTGATAGACAGCCGAGACACGGCTGGGAACGCCCTTCTTGCTCTTGACCTCGACGACCTTGGCGACCGACAGGTCCTCGGTCGACAGCAGGGTCAGGCTGTTGGGCAGGTAATTCGCCACGGCCACCCATTTGCCATCGCCTGACATGGCGATGTTGCGGCTGTTCAGACCCGCGCGCACGCGACCCACCTGTTTCAGCGCCCAGATGTCGTATTTCTGCACCCAGCCATCGCGGGACATTATGAACACATAGCGGCCATCGGGGCTGAATTTGGGGCCTCCGTGCACGGCAAAAGGCGTCTCGAACCGGTCCAGAACCTCGAACGTGTCGCCGTCCAGAACGCTGACATGGTGATCGCCGGTCTCAACCGCCAGCGTGATGTTCATCGGGTCGCTGTCCCACACGGGCGCGTCAACCGGGCTGTAATCCTCATCCAGAGTGCGGCTGGCCATGATTTCGGCCTCACCCCATTCCGGGTTGGTTTCCAAAGGCGACTTCAGCCAGCCGGCCAGTTCCTCGATCTGCAGAGCATCCAATTCATGGGAAAAGGCGGGCATCTGCGTAGCGGTACGGCCTTCGGCAATCACTGCGGCAATACGTGGCCCACGCATACGCTTCAGCGTCTCGGGGATCAGCGCAGGGCCAACCCCGCCCAGACGGTTTTCACCATGGCAGGATGCGCAGTGTTCGGCATAGTCGGCCGGGGCGTCGGCCCATGCGGTGCCCGCCAGCAGCAGCGAACAGAATGTGCCGATTTTCAGAGTGTCAAAAGAACTGATGCGCCGGGTCATTGCTTTTTCCTCGGAACGGCGTCACCTGCAGGCGCTCGCCCGCATCTTCGACGCCGATTTCTTGATTTGTCAGATAACACGCCGGATCTTCGGCCCAGGGGTCGCCGGTCAGCTGCAACGCACGAATCCGGGTATTGCCGCCGCAGACGTCCTTGAGCTGACAAGCCCCGCAGCGCCCCTTCAGCGGGCGCGGGCGGGTGCGCAGCATGGCGAGCATCGGATCATCGCTGGTCCAAAGCTCGGAAAACGGTTTGGTCTTCACATTGCCGACCGTGTAGTCGGACCAGTAGGTGTCGGGATGGACCCGGCCCAGATTGTCGATATTGGCAACACCCAAACCGCTGGAGTTGCCACCCCATGCGGCCAGATGTTCACGCACATGGGCGGCCTTGTCGGCATCAAAGCGCGCGCGGACCCAGTTCAGGAAATACCCGGCATCGGCGTCGTTGTTGCCTGTCACAATGTCCAGCTGGCGTCCGCCCGAGGCGGCCTCCCACGCGCGTTCCAGCAACAGATCGAGCCCGTTGCGGGTGCGCAGATGTTCGGCATCCTCGCCCCGGTTCTTGTCGCCGCGGCCAGCATAGACAAGATGAGACAGATAGAACTTGTCGACGCCCTCGTCATCACACAGTTGCAGCAGGTCCGGCAAATGGTGCTGGGTGCCTTCGGTCAGGCAGAAGCGCAGGCCCACCTTGATGCCGCGTTTCTTGCATTCACGCACGCCGCGCAGGGCGTCGGCAAAGGCGCCTTCAACGCCGCGGAACCAGTCATTCGTGGCGCCGATCCCGTCCAGCGAGATGCCGACATAGTTGAACCCTACATCGGCGATCATATCGGCGGTTTCGTCGTAAATCCGGGTGCCGTTTGTGGACAGCGCCAGCATCGGTACCAGATCGCGCGCGCGCTTGGCGATATCGAAGAAATCGAACCGGTCCAGCGGTTCCCCACCCGAGAGGATCAGGGCCGGGACGCGAAATTGGCCCAGATCCTCAAGGGTTACCATGGCTTGCTCGTGACTGAGCTCACCGGGGAAGGCCACATCCGCCGAAACGGTGTAGCAATGGCGGCATTTCAGGTTGCAGCGTCGCGTCAGGTTCCAGATCACCACCGGTTTCACCGGTCCGGGGCGGCGTTTGCGCACTGGTGTCGGGGTGACGAGTTGATGCATGTATTCTGTCAGGCGGAACATGTCTCAGCCTTTCGTTTTCAGGCGCAGCCCGGTCTTTTTCAGGATGCGCGTGGAATAGAGGATATCTTTGGCCCGGCAGGCATCGCCCAGTATGGCGGTGATCTCGGCGCGTTTTTCTTCGACCTCGTCGGGGTCCGTGCCGTGGACCATGGCAAACAGGTTATAGGGCCAGTCGGGCAGGGCGCGGGGGCGTTCGTAGCAGTGGGTGACAAAGGGCAGAGCGCCGATCTGAGTGCCCAGTTCGGTCACGCGGTCGTCCTGCACATCCCAAACGGTCATACCGTTCGAGGTCATGCCCAGTTTGTAGTGATTGGGTGCAGCAGCGATGCGGCGGATCACACCGCTCGATTTCAGGTCGGCCAGACGAAGCAGCAACTCGTCTTCGTCCAGGCCCAGACCCGCCGCAACCCGCGCATAGGGCGCGGGCACCAGGGGCAGGCCACCTTGCAGCGCCTCGATAATCTCTCTGTCTTTCGCGTCGATCATGCCGCCACCCGGAAGCCGATGAAAAATTCCTGCAATTTGGGAAAACAAAGAACTTCGATCCCCGTTTCCCGTTCGATCGCCTCGGCGGTGGCCTCGATCCCCTCGGGGGTTTCGGTGGCCAGCACGAACCACATGTTCAGCCGGTGCGTGCGTTCATAATTATGGGCAACCTCGGGATGCGCATTGACTTTGGTCAGGACGGTTTCGAAATTCTCGGGCGGGACGGCCATTGCGCACAGGCAGAACGCGCCGCCCATGGCAGCGGCGTCGAAAAACGGGCCAAAGCGGGTGATTACCCGCTCGTCTTTCATGCGTGTCAGGCGGCTCAGCAACTCGGTTTCCGAAATGTCCAGTTCGATGGCAATGTCAGCATAGGGATGCGTGGTCAGCGGCAGGTCATCCTGCATCCGGTTCAGAATCGCGCGGTCGGTTGTGTCCAGCGTCATGCGGCGGCCTCTCTGGCTTGGATAAGTGCGCCGGTCTGTTTGAAGCAGCGGGTCGAGAACAGCACTTTGTGGCGCGCACCGGCCAGTTCCGGCAGGGCGGCGGCACCCGAAAGGGTCTCCAACGCTTCGTTGCGCGACCGGGCGTGGATCATGGAATAGAGGCGATAGGGCCAGACATCCTCGACCGGGTTGCGTTCATAACAAAGAGTCACACCGGGATGCGCGGCAAGGGCGGGACCGGCGGTGCCGACCTGATCGGCGGGCATGTCCCAGACCACCATCGCATTGGCCGACCAGCCAAGCGCGCGGTGCCGAACGATCACGCCCAGACGCGAGATGATGCCCGCATCATGCAGTGCCTTGATGCGCGCCATCACGTCCGGCGTCGTTCGACCCAGTGACCGGGCCAGTTCGGTAAAAGGTTCGGTGACCAGCTGCAGGCCTGAACTGAGCGCCTGCAGCAACGGCCGGTCGCCGTCTCGCATGGCCGAGCTGTCGACTTTGCGGGGCCCCGGCACGTTGCGGGTTTTGCCCGACATGCGGAACCCCAGATCGACGTTGAACGGACGGACCAGCCGCAGATCCAGCACTCGCAGCCCGGTGCGATGGCTGATCCGGGCCAACGTGTCGTTGACATGTGCGCGGTCCGGACCGGTGGCGACGAACCACAGGTTCCAGTCATCCTCGCGCTGGTAATTGTGGTTCACGCCGGGTTCCGCGTCGATCATTGCGGCGACCTCTTCCAGGCGCTCATCGGGTGCGGCGACGGCGGCCAGAGTGCTGGCGGAAACCGCGCCGGGCGCGATTGTCGCCCCTACCCGCGTGATGCGGCCGGTTGCGCGCATCCGGGTCAGGCGGTCGATCACTTCGGCCTCATCCAGGCCCAGCGCAGTGCCCAGAACCTGAAACGGACGGTCGGTGATGGGAAAATCGCGCTGAAACTCATCCAGCAGGCGGCGGTCGATGGGGTCGGTGATATGATCCATCGGTCACAGCCCCGTTCTGTGCGCGCGTGCGGTGAAGAAGATGCCCGAGGGGCTGTCCGCATCGATCTCGCGCAGTTTTTCGAAGGTCTGCGTGTCGTAGACCATGACCTTGTTTGCATCGCGCACGCTGAGCCAGACCTCATGCCCGCGGGGCGTGAACTCCATGTGCAGCACAGCCGGCCCCGGTTTGAATTCGTGGATGATCTCTTTGCTGACGCTGTCGATGACCTGAATCGTGTCGTTCAGCGGGTGGGCGAAATTCACCCAGACCTGACGCCCATCGGGCCGGGCCATGGCAAAGACCGGCTGGCCATGCGTCTTGGTGCGCCCGGTTTCGGTCAGGGTGTCAGAGTCGATCCACAGAACCTCGTGATGGCCAACGGCGGGCAGAACAAACTCGCGCCCGGTCAGAGCCCAGCCTTCCAGATGGGGCATCTTGTAGACCGGCATTTCCTCTTGCCCGCGCCCATAGTCGGGCAGCACGCGGATGGGTTCGGGATTATCGGCCCAGAGGTCCAGCGCGGTCAGGCCATCCTCACCGAACAAGCCAGTGATATAGGTGCGGCCGTTGGCTGTGATCAGCGCGTCATAGGGGTTTTTGCCCATGTCGGTGATCTTGGTGATCGCGGGGTCGCCCTTGGCAAAATCGGCAATCCAGGTCTCGCCCGTATCCCACATGGTGAACACAAAGCGACGGCCCGGCGCGTCGACCAGACCGATGGTCTTGCTGTCGGTGGGGATGTCGGCAACCATCTCCAGCGTCTCGGCATCAAAGACACGCACGCCACCGGGTTCATAGTTCGACACGGCGACCAGTTTGCCATCGTCCGAGATCGCGCCACCGATGGCGTTGCCTGCCTGCACGACGCGGTTCACGATCTGGCGGGTGACGATATCGACCTTGGTCAGGCCACCGTCACGCCCAAACACATAGGCAAAGCGTTCATCGGGCGAGTAGACCAGCGAGGCATGGGACAGATCGCCCAGCCCCTCAATCCGCGCGAGCGCGGCCCGGTCGGATTGGTCGACCAACAGAACCGACCCCTTGGCGCGTTCAATCACCAGGCCCAGGTCTCCGGTTGCGGTCGGTTCGGCATGTGCCGTTGTCATCATCAGTGCGGCTGCAAGGCCGAGGACGAGATGTTTCATTGTGCCTCCTGTTCCAGCAGGTAACGGGCGATCCATTCGGCCTCTTCTTCGCTGATCAGAGGCCGCCATGGGGGCATCGCAGTGTCGGGAATGCCATCGAGGATGACGCCGGTCAGAACGTCAGGGTCATAGTGTTCCAGCGTCTCAGATCGCAGATCAGGACCAAGGCCACCTTTCAGCGACAGCCCGTGGCACGAGCCGCAATCCTGGTGGACAAGCCGTTTCAACGCGTTGGGGTCAATCGCATCGGCGGCAAAGGCGGACGTGGCCAGAACCACGGCGGTCGTCAGCACGGCGTGCACCATCCAGCCCGGACGTTGGGCCGGGCGATGCCCCGTATTCTTTTGACCGAGCCTAGCCATGAGCCTGTTCCAGCAGGTCCGCCAGCGGTCGTTCTGCATAAAGTGACACCACCTTGCCGATGATGAACAAGGTCGGCGCTTTCAGCTCTGCCTTGCGCACATCCGCCGCCAGCTGATCAAGGCGGGAGACCAGTCGGCTCTCTTCGGGCGTGGTGGCTTTGCCCACGGCCAGAACGGGGGTCGAACCGGGCAGGTTCTCGGTCATCAGCCCCACGGCGATCTGGCCGATATTGGCCACGCCCATATAAACCACCAGGGTCGAATCGGGATCGGCCAGCCGTTTCCAGTCCAGGTCCAGCACCTTGTCGGCCTGACGGTGGCCGGTGACATATTGCACCGAGGTCGCCAGCCCGCGATGGGTCAGCGGCACGCCGGTCGAGCACGAGGCCCCCTGTGCCGCCGTGATGCCCGGCGCGTATTCAACGGTGACACCGTGGGCCATCAGATAGGCCGCTTCTTCCGAGCCACGGCCAAAGATCATGGGATCGCCGCCCTTCAGGCGCGCGACGGTGTGCCCGGCCAAGGCCTCTTCTTTCAGGATTTCGTTGATACGGTCCTGCGGTACGGTGTGGCATTGGGGGGCCTTGCCCACCGGGATCAGCCGCGCACCGTCGGCATGGAGCTCGAGGATGTCGTCCGAGACCAGCCGGTCATAGACTACCACGTCGGCCTCTTGCAGCATACGCAGGGCGCGCAGGGTCATCAGCTCGGGGTCGCCGGGGCCGGCGCCAATCAGAAAAACCTTACCGCTCATGTGCAAACTCGCTTGTTCTGAATGTCTTCGGAACCCGGACCTTCCGGCAGCTTCCACGCGCGAATAGGGGACGTTGCTGGGGGGACCGGGCGTGTCATGAGTGCAAGTTGGCGCAATCGTAAACCAACCTCCTTGACATAAGTTAAGGAGCGCGGGATTTGCGCCCGCGCTCCTTTGAACTTGCCTGTATTATTGCCTCGGCTCAGGGTTCGACGGTGATCATGCCGATCATGTTCTGCGTTTCCCAATGCGGCCCGCACAGATATTCCTGCGGCCCAGGCGTGAGGAAGGTCATGTCCACCGATTCCTCGGGGAACAACCGGTCGCTTTCCGGTTCGCTGCCGTCTTTCAGCAAAACCGAATGGCTGGTGCGTTTGTCCACATTCACCCAGCGCACGGTGGTGCCCGCCTTGACGGTCAACTCACCGGGGCAGAAGTTGTATTTGTACATCAGCACCACCTCGGCGTCCTCGACGGCGGAAGAAGGCTGACCGAACTGCTCGGCATAACGCTCTTCGGCCTCGGCGCAGATATCGGCGGCTTCATCGGCCCAGGCGGGCGCGGCCAGAAGCAGCAGCGCGGGAAGAAGGCGGTGGGGTTTCATCGTCCATGTCTCCTTTCCAAAGGGGAAGGGGCCGGATCATCCGGCCCCCTCATTTATTGTTTTACCACGTTGATGTTAGCCGAGTCGTCGTCCAACGCAAGGCTGGTGTTCAGCGTCACATGGTGGAACCGCGCGGCGGCAAAGTCGTCGTGGATAGCAAAGCCGACCGTGTAGGTCTTGCCGGCCTCCAGCGGCACGTCGCCGGGCGCGCCAGAGTTCAGCGGGCGGCTGAAGACCACCGTCCACATACCACCGGACAGCTCGGCCGAGGCGGCGATCTCGCCGTCATTGACCACGCGCTGTTCCAGCAGATAGCCGTTGGTGGCGCTGCCGTCCGCATAGACACGCATCAGGTCAAGATAGGTGCCGTCGGCCAGATACTGCTCGATCTGCTCGGCGGTATGCAGTTTGTCCCAACCACCCATCGGCTTGCCGCGGCGGCCCTTGGTATCAACCTCGGTGCGGCTTTCGCTGATGTATTTGGTCACCGTGTCCTGTGCGGCTAGACGACCCGAGACGTCACCATTGGCGGCAATTGCATCCGCCTCGGGCGCGAAGGGCATATAGGTATTGTCTGCGTGGCACGAGGCCCAGCAGCCCACCTGATCGCCCAGCTCGATACCGGTGCCGGTGATCATCATGGCAACCTTGATCTGGTTGTCGGGGTCCATCTTGCCACCGTCCACGAACGGTGCCGGGTTGTGGCCTGCATCCGGCCATTGCAGGCGGATATACAGGTTCTCGTCGTCATGTGCGGCCTGAACGGTTGCGTCGATCACACCACGTTTGCCAGGGATCGGCGTCGGTTCCAGCTCACCACCGGCGACAATCTTGTTGCCGATCGTGTCCAGTTCCTTGGCGTGACAGGTCGAGCACTGATCGCCGCCTTTGGTCAGCGGACGGGCCCCACCGTGGAATTTGCCGTTCTGCACCCATTCAAACGAAGCCTGACCGGGGTAGAACAGTTTCAAATCCGCGCTTGCTACGGCGTTCCAGTCGACGTCGCCACCGACATCACTGCCACCGCCGCCTGCGGGCGCTGCGGCCTCTTCTCCGCTTGCCTTGGCGCGCTCTTCGGCAACAGCTGCGTCAACAGCGGCTGCGATCTGGGCCTGAACGGCCTCTTGCTGCGCAGTCTTGGCGGCTTTTTCAGCCTCTGCGTCGGCGGCTTCCTTGGCTTCGATCTTGGCAAGGCTTGCCAGGTATTCCGGCGGGATCGGGCGGATGAAGGCCGGATTCGGGGCTTCAAGCTCTTCCAGATACTCTTCGTCGGCCCGGTCACGGGCATCCGAGTGCGCAATCCCCTTGTGGCAGTCGATACAGGTCTGACCAACGGTCATCGCGTTCAGGTGCTGCTGACGTGCGCGGGGTTTCTGGAATTCCGGCATCATCGATTCGAAATCGTGACAGTTGCGGCATTCGCGCGAGTCCGAGGACTTCATCCGCTCCCACTCGTTCATGGCCAGATGTACGCGCTTGGCTTCGAACTTTTCGCGGGTGTTGATAGTACCGACCATCTTGCCATAAAGCTCTTTGGACGCCTTGATCTTGCGGATGATCTTGTGGGTCCAGTCCTTGGGCACGTGGCAGTCGGAACAGACCGCGCCCACGCCGGAACGGTTCACGTCGTGGATCGTGCCGGTGTATTCCTCATAGACGAAATCGCGCATCTCGTGGCACGAGATGCAGAAATCCTTGGTGTTTGTGGCTTCCATGGCGGTGTTGAACCCGCCCCAGAAGATGATGCCGCCGACAAAGGCCGCGGCGATTCCGGCCACGGGCATTCCCCACAGGAAATACCGGCGCCAGATTGGTGGTTTTTTATCCGGTTCGGAGGTCATATCCGGGCTCCGTTATGGCTGTATTGACTGGCCCGGTATGTCGGGCGGGCGTGTTTGGCTGAATTGTCAAACGAGGAAAAGGGCGGGCGAGGGGCCCGCCCTTTCCGGTTCTTGTATCAAACCCGTCAGGTGACGTGGTTCGAGCGGTTGTAGACGTTGAACTTGCCGGTCGGGGCATACAGCCCTTCGATGCGGCCGATTTCTTCCAGCGTCTTGGCGTCGAAGATCACGATCTGACCGTTGGGTTCTTTCGAGTCCGACAGGTTCCACTTGGAGACCCAGACCTCGGTACCATCCGCGTTGAACTCGAAGTGAACGGCAGCGCTGCCTTCATCTTCGGTGATCTGGATGGTTTTCACGATCTCGCCGGTCTCTTTCGAGATGACCTGCACCGATTGCTGAATTTCAGGCTCGGGGTGCTTGGTCTGGTCCGCCCAGATGTAATCCGAGTTCGGGTGGGTCCGAACAAACAGGCCGGGGCCGTCGGTTTCCACTTCGTAGCAGGTTTTCCAAGCCTGATCCGGATGGCCTTCCGGGTCGTTACCCCAGACGGTTACGGTGCCCACGCCAAGGTGGGTTGTACCGGCCACAGGACCACAGTTCGGGTCGATCCAGTTCGCGCCCGGTCCGGGGTGCGGCAGGGCAGCGGTGTCGATCATCGCTTCCAGCTTGTGGGTCTCGGTGTCGACGACGACCATCTTGTTCGACGCGTTTGCGGCGATCTGGAAGTACCGGCCTGTCGGGTCAAAGAACCCGTCATGCAGGAACTTGGCCGAGTCGATCTTGTCGATCCGCAGGTTGTCCAGGTCGGTATAATCAACCTGCCACAGCTGGCCCAATTCCTTGATCGCGACGATCCAGGTCGGCTCGTTCGGCGTTGTGTAGATTGCGGCCACGCGGGCCTCTTCCACATAGTCGCCGTCCACGTTCACGCCGCGGGTCGAAACAACCTTGACCGGTTCCATTGTCTGGGCATCAACGATTGCGAAATGCGGCGGCCAGTAACCACCACCGATGACGTATTTGCCGTCGCCGGAAACGGCCACGTCACGTGCGTCATAGGCGATCTTGACTTCCGAAACCAACATGTTCTCAGGCTTCTGCCAGAGGTCGATCTTGGTCATCTTGCCGTCGCGGCCCATGGTGTACCAGAAGCGGCCGGGGTGTTCAGGCTCGGTAATGCTGTGGTGTTCCGATGCTTTCAGAACGTGCACGGCGTAACCGGTCGGGATGTGGGTCAGCACTTCTTTGGTGTCACCGTCGATAACGGCCACCTTACCTACGTCACGCTCGATGACGACGAAGAAGTTTTCCCAGTTGCGGCCGTGAAGCGGCTCGGTCGGGTAGTCGGCTTCTTCGACATAGACCTTGCGGGTCTCTTTCATCTGCTCCAGCGACATCTCCGGCGGCTTGGGAGCCTCCATCTGGATGTAGGTCGCCATATCCTTGATTTCCTGCTCGGTCATGATGTCCGAGAAGTTGTTCATCCCGCCTTCGGTACCCCAGGCGATGATTTTCTCGAGACGTTCCTGCCCAAGCGCAAGGGTTCCGCCTTCGGTCACGGTGCCGTCGGCTGCGGTTTTCTTCCAATGCGGCTCAAGGCTCTTGCCTGTGGCGCCTTTGCGCAGAACGCCGTGACAGCCTGCGCATTGTTCGAAATAAAGCTGTTTGGATGATTCAAACGCTTCCTCGCTGAGGGTTGGCTCTTCGGCGAAGGCTGGTGCAGCGACGCTGCCCAGCAGCATCGCCAAACCGGCCCCAAAGGCGCGGCCAGTTTTGTTGTAGCTGATTCCAAGTGACATGATCACTCTCCATTTGCGTGGTGAGGCACCTCCAAGGGTGGGACATCGCGCGGTAGCGCTCCTTGACGAAAGTCAACACAAAGGAAGCAATTCGGGCGGCAACCGGAAAAAACGCCAAAAAAACCTCGGGAAATTCTGAGTCTTAGGGGCATGTTTTCCGGTGTTTTGATTTTGGTTAAGTCGCCGGTTCGGTTGCGCTGCTAGGATTTGGAAAACCGTCGAGGAGAGCAGCCATGCCCGCAATGATCACCCGTGTTCTTGGTGAGGGTTTCCGTGTTTTCTTTCTGTCCGCCGGTCTCTATGGCCTGTTTGTCGGCGTGGTCTGGGGGCTGTGGCTGGCGGTGCCGTATATGGCGCCGGACTATGGCATGACGCCACCGATGTGGCACGCGCATGAAATGATCTTTGGCTATGCCACTGCCGCGCTGGGCGGGTTCTTTCTGACAGCTGTGCCCAACTGGACCGGCGCGCCCGAGGCGCGGGCACGCTTTATTACTCTGGCCGCTGCGCTGTGGCTGGCGGGGCGGATGGCCATGTGGTTTTCCGGGATGCTGCCACCGGTGTTCGTTGCGGTGGTCGATCTGGCCTTTGTGCCTGTTCTGGCAGCCAAAATCCTGACTCAGCTGATCCGTCGCCCGAAGCCGCAGAACATGATTTTCCTGCTGTTGCTCAGCCTGATCTGGGTCGCGGACCTGCTGACGCATCTGGAATGGATGGGAATCACCGCTGACACGCTGCAAACCGGGCTGCGCGCCGGGTTGCTGAGCTTGTGTGCGATGATCGCCATCCTGGGCGGTCGGATCACGCCGGCTTTCACCCGCAATGCGATGAAGCGCGAGGGCGTGCCCGAGGCGGATTGGCCAGTGTCGGTTGCAGCCCTGGACAAGGCAGGCATGATTCTGGCCCTGATTCTGCCGCTAAGCGCCCTGTTGTTCGGCGCCGGGCCGGTGGCCGGGGCAGGGGCGCTGGCATTGGGCGCGGTGCAGATTCTGCGCATGGCCCGCTGGCGCACACGCTGGGCCGCACGGCAGCCGATTCTTCTGGCGCTGCATCTGGGGCTTGGAATGCTGGCGGTGGGCCTGATTCTCTGGGGATTTTCGGTGCTGGGCATCGGCAATGAGGTCGCCGCCCTGCATGTTCTGGGAATCGGCTGCGTCGGAGGCATGACCCTGGCTGTCATGAGTCGCGCTGCGCTGGGCCACAGCGGTCGTGCGCTGATCGCGCCTGCCCCGATGGTGGTTGCATATGGGCTGATGGCCGTGGCCGCCCTGTCGCGCTGGATCGGTGCCGAGCTGAACGCAGGCTACATGGTGGCAATGTTGCTGTCTGACGGCCTGTGGGTCTGTGCCTTTGCCCTGTATCTGATCGCCATGTGGCCCGCCCTGACGGGGCCCAGGGCGCAGCGGGCAGGATGAATTCTAATTACTTCCGCTGGTCTTGACTTTCGTTAAGGAGACACCATGGCCCAACCGTCATGTTGTCCAGACTAGCTAATCTGCGCAAAGGAGAGCGCAATGCGAGAAGTCATGACCAAGAGCATGGCCCGCAACATATTTTATGGCGGGTCACTGTTCTTTATCCTCATCTTCCTGGCCCTGTCGGCCCATTCCCACTGGTATATCGTGAATTCCGAGAACTCGGCAAAGCTCGATGAAAGTGTGGTTCGGGGCAAGCATGTCTGGGAAAAACACGCCTGTATCAACTGTCATACGATCCTGGGTGAAGGTGCCTACTTTGCGCCCGAAGTCGCGAACGTAATGACCCGCTGGGGTGTCCTCGACGACCCGGAATCGGCCTTTGAATCCCTTAAAGGCTGGATGGAGGCGCAGCCGACCGGCATTCCCGGTCGTCGGCAGATGCCGCAATTCAACCTCAGCGACGAAGAACTCCGCGACCTGACCAACTTCCTGATCTGGACGGACAATATCGACGCTCAGGGCTGGCCGCCCAACGAGGCAGGCTGAGAAAGGGAACGGAGCAATGAAATACGAATCCCAAAAAATCGCCTATGCCTACTTTGCGGTAGCAATGGCCCTGTTTGCGATCCAGGTGATCGGCGGCCTGCTGGCCGGTCTGATCTATGTGTTCCCAAACTTCCTGAGTGAGCTTCTGCCGTTCAACATCGTACGGATGCTGCACACCAACTCGCTGATCGTCTGGCTGATCCTGGGCTTCTTCGGCGCCGCCTACTTCCTGATCCCGGAAGAATCCGAGCGCGAGATCCACTCGACCAAGCTGGCCTATCTGCAGCTGATCATTCTTGTGGTCGGTACTTTGGGCGTGGTTGTGACCTATGTCTTCAACCTGTTCGAAGGCAACTGGCTGCTGGGTAAAGAGGGCCGCGAGTTCCTTGAACAGCCCAAATGGGTCAAGGCGGGCATCGTCGTGGCCGCGCTGATCTTCCTTTATAACGTGTCGATGACCGTTCTGAAGGGCAAGAAGACCGCCATCACCAACATCCTTCTGTTGGGTCTGTGGGGTCTGGCGCTGCTGTTCCTGTTTGCCTTCTACAACCCGGGCAACCTGGCCCTGGACAAACAATACTGGTGGTATGTCGTCCACCTGTGGGTTGAAGGCGTGTGGGAACTGATCATGGCCTCGATCCTGGCCTACCTGATGCTGAAGCTGACCGGTGTCGACCGTGAGATCGTTGAAAAATGGCTCTATGTCATCGTCGCCGCCGCGCTGTTCTCGGGCATCCTTGGGACAGGTCACCACTACTACTGGATCGGTACGCCTGCGTACTGGCAGTGGATCGGTTCGATCTTCTCGAGCCTCGAGGTGATCCCGTTCTTCGCGATGATGGCCTTTGCCTTCGTCATGGTCTGGAAAGGCCGTCGTGACCACCCCAACAAGGCCGCACTGCTGTGGTCGCTGGGCTGTGCCACGCTCGCCTTCTTCGGCGCCGGTGTCTGGGGCTTCCTGCACACGCTGCACGGGGTGAACTACTATACCCACGGCACGCAGATCACCGCCGCACACGGTCACCTGGCCTTCTACGGTGCCTATGTCTGCCTCAACCTGGCGATCTTCAGCTATGCGATGCCGATCCTCAAGAACCGCGATCCCTATAATCAGGTTCTGAACATGGGTTCGTTCTGGCTGATGACCAGCGGCATGGTCTTCATGACCTTCGTGCTGACGTTCGGCGGTACCGTGCAGACACACATGCAACGTGTGGTCGGTGACTACTTCATGGACGTGCAAGACCAGATCGCGATCTTCTACTGGATGCGTCTTGGTTCGGGTGTCGTCGTTGTCCTCGGTGCGCTGCTGTTCATCTACTCGATCTGGGTTCCCCGGAAAGAGGTCATTGAATCCGGCGCAGCTGAAACCCCTGCGGAGTAATGGATATGGACGGCTCCATAAAACTGAATGAGGGGGCGGCTAACGCCCCCTTCTACCTGCCCCAAAGCGATGAATGCGATGTGTTCACCGCTGCTTACAACAACGATCTGCCGGTTCTGCTGAAAGGACCGACAGGCTGCGGCAAGACCCGGTTCGTGGCCCATATGGCCGCCAAACTTGGGCGCCCGCTTTATACCGTGGCCTGCCACGACGATCTGGCCGCTGCCGATCTGATCGGGCGCTACCTGCTGAAAGGTGGCGAGACCGTCTGGGTCGATGGCCCCCTGACCCGCGCGGTGCGCGAAGGCGCGATCTGCTACCTTGACGAGGTGGTCGAAGCCCGCAAGGACGTCACCGTGGTGCTGCACCCGCTGACCGACGACCGGCGCATCCTGCCGATCGACCGCACCGGCGAAGAACTTGAAGCCGCCCCCGGCTTCATGCTGGTGGCGTCGTACAACCCCGGTTACCAGAATATCCTGAAAACCCTGAAACCCTCGACCCGGCAACGGTTCATCTCGCTCGAGTTCGACTTCCCGTCGCCCGAGATGGAAGCCGAAGTTGTCGCCCAGGAAAGCGGGCTGGCGCTGGAGCGCTGCAAGCCGCTGATCCGGCTGGCGAACAAGCTGCGCGGGCTCAAGGGTCAGGACCTTGAGGAAGGCGTTTCCACCCGTCTGGTTGTCTATGCCGCGACACTAATCGCACAGGGCATGTCGACCGACCGCGCCATCCTTGCCGCTATGATCGAACCTCTGACTGATGACGAGGACATCAAACGCGGGCTCCTCGATCTTGTCACGGCCGTCTTTGGGTGAGGCCGGCCGATGGTCAGGATCGAATTTGAGCCATGGGAACCCGAAGAAACGATCGGGAAACTGTGGCACACCCTTGCCAGCCGCCTCGATGCACCTGAGGTGCATGTTGGAGCCGCGGTCGACCTCTCAGAGGTCGCGGGGCGGCTGGCAGTCCTCTTCCGAGGGCTTGGGGGTAGTCCGGGCGTTGAATTGCGCCCGGTCTCGCCCGAGGTTTCACGTCACCGCCTAAGCTGGCGCCGCAAGCTGGCGACCGAAGTCGAACTGATGCCGCGCGCCTCGTTCGATGGCGAGGTATTGCGCCTGCCGGATCGGTTGACTGTTTTTCCTGCGCGCGAGGCGAATGGCGCGCTTTATGTCTGGCTGGCCGCTGCGGCGGCTCATGCCGGAACCCGAATTGACGAAGATGACCCGCTGCGCGCCGATCTGCGCGCTCTGGCGGCAGCGCAGGCGATGGTCGAGGCCACACTGGACGACGCCCCGGGCCTGCGTCCCCTTTACACCGAATTGTGCAAGGGGGTGCTGCACCAGCGCAGCGTTCCCGATCTGCCGCCGGTCGAGGCCGCGGTGGAAGGTATCGTGCGCCATATGCTGGGCGATCCCGAGCCGTTGTCCGACCGCGCGAGGACGTTCTTGGAGATGGACGCTGAGATCACGGCCCCACGCGGCTATCAGCCATTTCGCCCGGTGCCGCTATGGCCCGAGCTGCGCGCTGTCGGCTTTTCCGAGCATAACGAGGTCGAAAATCCGGAAACCGAGGGCGAGCCCGAGGAGTCCGGTGAAAAGACCCACCGCGCCCGCCGCCGCAAATCCGACCAAGCCGAGCGGAAAGACAGCCTGATCCTGCACAAGTTCGAAGCGATCCTCAGCTGGGCTGAGTTCCTGAACCTCAACCGCCGGGTCGATGATGACGACCCCGACAACGCCAAAAAGGCTGCGGACGATCAGGAAGAGATCGGGCTGGGTCAAATATCCAAAGCACCGCCGACCAAGCTGAAACTGCATCTGGACCTTGCGCCCGAGGATGTGAACCGCGAGCGTTTGTCAGGCCGTATCCTCTATCCTGAATGGGACGTGCGCACCGGGCAGTACCTGCCGGATCACGTGAACGTTCTGCTGTCGGATGCCGATATCCGCGAAGACGCCGCCGAGTTTGGTAAAGATCCGGCCACCGCCCGTCGCATCCGTGCTGTCAAACGCCAGTTTGAGGCCCTGCGCCCGGGCCGCGTCATGACGCGTGGCCATCTTGACGGCGATCAGCTGGACATCGAAGCCGCGGTACGCGCTGAGACCGACCGAATGGCCAGCGGCGAAGGCAACGAACGCGTCTGGATGCAATCCCGCCCCGTGGCGCGTGATCTGGCGGTGTCGATTCTGCTGGATGTCAGCCGTTCTACCGAAAGCGCCGTCACGGGCCGCGCGGTGATCGACATCGAGCGCGAAGCACTGGCCGCGCTGGCCTGGGGTCTGAACGCCTGTGGCGATGATTTCGCGGTCCATGCCTTCAGCTCTCTGAAGCGTCAGCGGGTCTATGTGCAACGTTGCAAGCGGTTTGATGAGCCGATGGGCACAAGGGTCGAACAACGCATCGCATCGCTCCGCCCCGGCCACTACACCCGCCTTGGGGCCGCGATCCGGCATTGTTCGTCTGATCTGGCAGAGCAATCCCGCAAACGCCGGTTGCTGCTGGTGATCACCGACGGCAAGCCCAACGACCTGGACCATTACGAGGGCCGCCACGGCATCGAAGACACCTGCATGGCTGTACGCGAGGCCCGTCGGGCTGGGCAATCGGTCTTTGGCGTCACCATCGACAAAACCGGCAAAAGCTGGTTCCCGCGTATGTTCGGGCAGGGCGGCTTTGCCGTCATCCCCGACCCGCACCGCCTGACAATGGCTCTGCCGCAGATCTACCGCCAACTGGTCGGCGCATGAGCGAAACCTCTCTGATCGACGAGCTTCCGGGCGAGTTGCTGATGTGGGTCCTGATCATCTCGGAACTGCTGGTCTTCGGCGCCGGGATGATCGCCTTCATGGGGGTGCGGCTCACCGACCCGGCGGGCTTTGCCGAGGCACAGTCGCATCTGCACCGCACGGGGGCCGCGTTCAACACCGCCGTTCTGGTCACGTCCGGCTATCTGGCCGCACAGGCCCTGCATTGGCGCCAGGCTGCCCGACGTGGGGCGGCGCGTCTGGCCCTGATCGGGGCGGCTCTGCTGGGCGTGGTGTTCCTGATCATCAAGGGCACGGAATACGCAGACAAGGCGGCGCAGGGGATTGGATTCGAAACGCATCCGTTCTTTCTGTTCTACTACCTGCTGACGGGCTTTCACGCTGCACATGTGCTGGCCGGGGTCGGCATCCTTCTGCTGGTCTCCTGGAAGGATGATCCTCGCAATATCGAGGCAGGCGCCCAGTTTTGGCATATGGTCGATCTGGTCTGGATCATGTTGTTCCCCGTGATCTACCTGCTGGGATGAAAGCGATGCGCGTTTCTTCATCTTTTCCCAAATACTCCCGCCGGAGGCTCCCAAGCCCAATCACCCGCGCCTGGTTTGCCCTGCTGGCGCTCAGCGTCGCATCCGCCTTGCTGACATTGATACCCATACCACCGAAGCTATTGGGCGCCGGGATTCTGATCCTTGCGTTGACCAAATCCCGCATAATCCTTGCCCAATATCTGGACCTTTCCCACAGCCCGGGTTGGCTGCGGGGGTTCACCATGGTTCTGACCGCGTTTGCGGTGCTGATTTTCGGCCTCTACCTGATCTGAGAAAGAAAAAAGCCGCCCATGAGGGCGGCAGTCTTCCAAGCAAGGGGCGCTTTGGTTATTGGGCGGCCATCGGCATCCGTGCGATCTGGCACCGTTGCCACAGGGCTGACAGCGCATTGACCAGATGGTCGATATCGGCATCGGTGTGAACCGGTGACGGTGTGATCCGCAGACGCTCGGTGCCTTTGGGGACGGTCGGGTAGTTGATCGGCTGGATGTAGATGCCGAACTCTTCCAGCAGCGTGTCCGAGATGAATTTGCATTTCACCGGATCACCCACCATCACCGGGATGATATGGCTGGGGTTCGGCAGATGCGGAATGCCCTCGGCGTCCAGACGGGCGCGCACCTGCGCCACGCGGGCCTTTTGCAGGTCGCGCTCGGCGTTCGACTGTTTCAGGTGCCGGATCGAGGCCGCAGCACCTGCCGCGATCGACGGGGGCAGGGCGGTGGTAAAGATGAACCCGCTGGCAAAGCTGCGCACAAAATCGCACAGCGCGGCCGAAGCGGCGATGTAGCCGCCGACAACGCCAAAGGCCTTGCCCAGCGTACCCTCGATCACGGTCAGGCGATCCATCAGGCCTTCGCGTTCGGCAATGCCGCCGCCGCGCGGGCCATAGAGGCCAACGGCGTGGACCTCGTCCAGATAGGTCATGGCACCGTATTTGTCGGCCAGATCGCAAATCTCTTTGATCGGGGCGATATCGCCGTCCATCGAATAGACCGATTCGAAAGCGATCATCTTCGGCGCATCGGGGTCAGCGGCGGCCAGTTTCGCCTCGAGTTCCTCAAGGTCGTTGTGTTTCCAGATGACCTTTTGGGCGCGTGAGTGGCGGATGCCTTCGATCATCGAGGCGTGGTTCAAGGCGTCTGAAAACACGATCAGACCGGGGATTTTCGAAGCCAGCGTGCCAAGAGCGGCCCAGTTCGAAACATAACCCGAAGTGAACAACAGCGCGGCCTCTTTGCCGTGCAGATCGGCCAGTTCGGTCTCTAGCAGCACGTGATCGTGGGTGGTGCCCGAGATGTTCCGCGTGCCGCCCGCGCCTGCGCCGCAGCGGTCCAGCGCATCATGCATGGCCGAGATCACTGCAGGGTGCTGCCCCATGCCTAGATAATCGTTCGAGCACCAGATGCGCACGTCCCGCTGGACCTGACCATCGGTTTGGCGCGCGTTCGGGAAAGACCCGCAGCGACGTTGCAAGTCGATGAAGACACGATAGTTTCCTTCTTCCCGCAAACTATCGAGGCTCTGGCTGAAAAATCGCTCGTAGTCCATCTTTCTAGCTCCCCGGAATACTGGCTTTGGGGTGAAGGTATGCGCGTTGACGCCGCCGCAACATGACAATAGTCAAGTTGACCCGGGAAAAGACTGGTGCGTTGGGCTGAGCTTTGGCATAGCCTGAGCTTGAAGGATGTACCGGTCAGAAGATCGACTAGGGAAAAGGGGAACCTTCTTGGCCCACGAAGCGCAAAAAGCAATCGCTCGGCAATCGCTCCTGCTCAAGAGCTTGCCGGAACAGCATGTTGATACTCTGCTCAGCCACGCGATCTGGCGCAGCTATGATCGCGGTGAGACGATTTTCCTGCAGGAAGAAGAGGCCAAGGCCGTGCACGTGGTACTGGCCGGCTGGGTCAAGCTGTTCCGCATGTCCCCCACCGGATCCGAGGCTGTGGTCAGCGTATTTACACGCGGCGAAAGCTTTGGCGAGGCGGTCGCCCTGCGGAATGTCCCGTACCCGGTCTCTGCCGAGGCTGTGTCCGCCTGCGAGATCATGCATATCCCCAGCCCGGTGCTGCTGTCGCTGATGAAGGAAGACCCCGAGATCGGCGTGTCGATCCTGGCCTCGACCTTTACTCATCTGCACGCGCTGGTGGCGCAGTTGGAACAGCTCAAGGCGCAGACGGGTGCACAGCGGGTGGCCGAGTTTCTGCTGGGCCTGTGCGATGCCGATGCTGACGCCTGCGACGTGGAACTGCCCTATGACAAGATGCTGATCGCCGGGCGTCTGGGGATGAAACCGGAAAGTCTGAGCCGCGCCTTCTCGCGGCTCAAGACCGTTGGTGTGAAGATCAACCGCAACCACGCCGAGATTGCCGATATCGAACGCCTGCGGGACTATGCCGAAAGCGATCCGTCGGAAAAATGATCCCGGATCAGCGTTTCGGGGTCCATTCGGGTGTTAAAGAGGCAACGTGGAGAGAATTGGTGTCTGAGTACGTTGGCTTCCCTCGAAATGATGCTGAAATGAAGCTGGCTGCATTACCTTTGTCTGTGCTTATCTCTTATGCCCATTCGATCATTGAAAACCCGGAACACTGTGAGTTGATCAAAGCAGGTTGGGATCGAAACCGAACATCTTCTTGGACTGACGAGCAGCACGCGAAACAAGCTTGGAAAGAAGAGGAATTCGGTGAGGCCTTTCTGAAGACCGTTGGTTATGGTGGCCTTTACCGGCGGCATTGCCTAGCGCTGGCCCAGGTGGCAAAGGCGACCTTCAAATATCTATGCTCCACGCATGAGGACTTTGAGTCGTTTATCCTGAAGGAAATAAAGGATTCGCCATTTGTGAAGGAAATCACTTGATAGTGCGGAAAACCAGACGTCACTGGTCGATCCGATCACCATCCGAAACCGATGCGCCTATGAGTTATCTACGACTGGTAATTACCAGTTGGGTGGCACGATGCGGCTTGATCCGCCAGTGGTTACTATAAGTGTGGAGAATACGACACCGGATCAGATTGTCACTTCGGTTTCCGTGAACATCAACTCGACCGTAGATCAACCCGGAGTCCGTGAATTTGCGATGCCACGGACAAAATATACACCGGGGCGCACAGTCACAATTCCCGAGAACCGCTTCTTGATCGGTGACCTATGGATCGAGCCTGGCCGGTGGGGGACCGCAACTATTTCCAGATCTGACGTTGCAAAAGTTCTGCCGAATCTCACTGCAGCATTTGCTAGTGGCACCCTGGATCACCAAGCGTATTCCTGAAACTACCAATCCTACAGACACATTGAAATCAAGGTTAAATAACGCGGCAGAGCAGGTGCAAACAATGTAGCTTGCCTCGCTTGGTCAAATTCACAGCAAGGGTTCGGCGTGCATTTTACGCGTGCCCATGTGGTGGTAGCGGGGACAATGCACCCTAGTGGTCAAGCGAAGTCAGAACCTAGGGGAAATCCTGGTGCTGCTGGAGAGAATTGAACTCTCGACCTCTCCCTTACCAAGGGAGTGCTCTACCTCTGAGCTACAGCAGCGCTGTGGGCGGGTGATTAGACTCAAACGAAACGGGGCGCAAGGGTGTCTGGACGGTTTTTTTCGCCTCCTGTAGAGAAAGATTATGGCAGATAGAAATACACCCAAAAAACACGGCAAATCCGGGGATGCGCGCGAAGAGCGGCTGAAGGCGGCGCTGAAGGCAAATATGGCGCGGCGCAAGGCGCAGGCCAAGGCGCGTGCAACCCAAACCGACAAAGCCGACAAGGACGAGGGATAAGAGCAGATGGATTCGATTCTGGTGACGGGTAACGGGCCGCTGAACGGTCAGATACCGATTGCGGGGGCCAAGAACGCGTGTCTGACGCTGATGCCCGCGACCTTGCTGAGCGAAGAACCGCTGACGCTGACCAATGCGCCGCGGCTGAGCGACATCAAAACCATGACAGCCCTGCTGCAGTCTTTGGGGGCCGAGGTGTCTTCGCTGCAGGATGGGCAGGTGCTGGCGATGTCCAGTCACGACCTGACCAGCCACACTGCGGATTATGAGATCGTGCGCAAGATGCGGGCCTCGAACCTGGTGCTTGGCCCGTTGCTGGCCCGGTTCGGTGAGGCGGTCGTGTCGTTGCCCGGTGGCTGTGCGATTGGCGCGCGGCCGATGGACCTGCATGTGGAAGGGCTCGAGGCGCTGGGCGCCGAGATAGAGCTTGAGGACGGTTACCTGCACGCCAAGGCGCCGGGTGGTCTGAAAGGTGCGGTGCATGAGATGCGCTTTGCCTCTGTCGGTGCGACCGAGAACATCGTCATGGCGGCGACGCTGGCCAAAGGCACCACGGTGCTGAAGAACGCCGCGCGTGAGCCCGAGATCGTCGATCTGGTCGAATGCCTGCGCAAGATGGGCGCGCAGATATCGGGCGAGGGCACCTCGACCATCGAAATTCAGGGCGTTGATCGTCTGCACGGCGCGACTCATCAGGTTGTGACCGACCGGATAGAGTTGGGCACATATATGCTGGCTCCGGCCATCTGTGGCGGTGAGGTTGAGCTGCTGGGCGGGCGGATGCGCCTTGTCGAATCCTTCGCTGAAAAACTGTATGCGGCAGGGATCAGCGTTTCTGAAACCAACGAGGGTCTGAAAGTGGCCCGCAAGAATGGGCGCGTACGCGCGGTGGATGTGATCACCGAACCGTTCCCGGGTTTCCCGACCGACCTGCAGGCGCAGATGATGGCGCTGATGTGCACGGCCGAGGGCACCTCTGTTCTGGAAGAGCGCATATTCGAGAACCGCTTCATGCATGCCCCTGAACTGGTGCGTATGGGTGCGGAAATCGAAGTGCATGGCGGGACGGCTACGGTCACCGGTGTCGAGCAATTGAAGGGTGCGCCGGTCATGGCGACGGATCTGCGGGCCTCGGTATCGCTGATCCTGGCGGGGCTGGCGGCCGAAGGGGAAACCACGGTCAGCCGGGTCTATCATCTGGATCGCGGATATGAACATGTAGTGCGCAAGCTGGAAGGCGTGGGCGCCAAAATCGAACGGATCAAGGGCGAATGACAGACGCAAGTTTCCACGACGGGCGCGAGGCCCCGCTGAACCTGGGCGCGGAGGATGGCGATGACCTGCAGGTCATCTCGACCCTGACGCAGGATGCCGTATTCCCGGTGACCGAGATGACATGGCAACCGTCGCAGCGCCGTTTCGGCCTGCTGCTGAACCGCTTTCGCTGGGAGGACAAGGACGCCGCCACCCGCCGGAGGCGTGCGTTCGAGCGGGTGCAGTCGGTTCTGGTCTTCGATTCAGTGCTTTCGGTGGCAAGCCAGGGTGTGGATCGCAGCGACAAGGACATGGTGATGTCCCTGCTGTCGGTCGATTTCGAGCCGGGTGAGGACGGCGCGGGTCAGATCATCCTGACGCTGGCCGGTGACGGCGCGATCCGTTTGTCGGTCGAGGCGATTGACGCAACCCTCAAGGATGTGACGCGGCCCTATCAGGCCCCATCGGGGCAGGCCCCGCACCATCCGGAATAAGCGCGGCATATCGCAAGCGTTCTCGGGGCCGCCGACGGGTCTGGAAGTGCGTCGCGCGACCGTGTTCGACGTGTTCGATCTGAGCCGGGTTCTGATCCGCTCAATCACACAGCTGTGTCAGGCCGATCACCGGGGTGACCCGCAGGCCATCGCGAAATGGACGGCGAACAAGGACCCGGAGACGATCCGGGGCTGGATTAGGGATGGCGCGCAGATCTGGTTGGCCGAGCGCGTGGGGCAGGTCGCTGCCGTTGGTGGCCTGCGCGACGATGAGATCACGCTGCTCTATATCGATCCGGATCACGCCGGGCATGGCATCGGGTCGGCGTTGCTGCATCAGATGGAACAGGAATTGATCGCTTCGGGCCATACAGAAGCTCGGCTTGAGGCAACGCAAACGGCGCAGGTGTTTTACCGGCAGCACGGCTGGCAACCCACCGGACAATGCGGTGCGCGTGGCGATGTTTCCTGTTTCGCCATGCGCAAATCGCTGCACCCTGCCGAGAAGGGTTGAGGCCGGCCCATCCCGGCGATATGTCCCGGTCAAACGCCCCGGAGAGCCTGACCATGCCCGTTTTCCTCGATTCCTCATCGCCCGAGTTCGAAACCGCCTTTCAGGCGCTGTTGTCGGCCAAGCGAGAAGACAGCCCGGATGTGGACGCCACCGTGGCGCAGATCATCGAGGATGTTCGTGCGCGCGGTGACGCGGCAGTGATTGAACTGACCGCCAAATTCGACCGGCTGGACCTGACGCCCGAAACGCTGGCCTTTTCCGCTGTTGAGATCGCGGATGCGGTGGCGCAGGTCTCGGACGCGGACCGTGCGGCGCTGGAACTGGCGGCCGAACGTATCCGGGCCTATCACGAAAAGCAGATGCCCGAAGATCACCAATGGACCGAGGCCACCGGAGCGACCCTGGGCTGGCGCTGGTCGGCGGTCTCGGCGGCGGGGCTTTATGTGCCGGGTGGTTTGGCCTCTTACCCGTCATCGGTCTTGATGAACGCGATCCCGGCCAAGGTGGCGGGGGTCGAGCGGCTGGCCATTGCGGTGCCGACGCCGGACGGGCAGGTGAACCCGCTGGTCCTGCTGGCGGCGCAGTTGTCGGGTGTGGATACGATCTATCGCATCGGCGGTGCGCAGGCGATTGCGGCGCTGGCCTATGGTACTGAGTCCGTCGCGCCGGTGGACAAGATCACTGGCCCCGGGAACGCTTTTGTGGCAGCCGCCAAGCGCCGGGTTTTCGGCAAGGTGGGCATCGATATGATTGCCGGGCCGTCCGAAATCCTGGTGATCGCGGACAAGGACAATGATCCCGACTGGATCGCGCTGGACCTGCTGAGCCAGGCCGAGCATGACGAAAGCGCGCAATCGATCCTGATCACCGATGATGCCGGATTTGGGCAGGCGGTGGCAGAGGCCGTCAAAATACGTCTGGAAACCCTGCAACGCCGCGTGATCGCCGGGGCCAGCTGGCGTGACTTTGGCGCGGTTATCACCGTGCGCGATCTGGACGAGGCCGCGGCGTTGTCCAACCGCATTGCCCCGGAACACCTTGAGCTGTGCGTCGCCGACCCGGTTGCGCTCAGCCAGAAAACCGTCCACGCGGGCGCGATTTTCCTGGGCCAGTACACACCCGAAGCGATTGGCGATTACGTCGGTGGCCCCAATCATGTGCTACCGACGGCGCGGTCGGCGCGGTTTTCCTCGGGCCTCAGCGTGATGGATTTCCTCAAACGCACCACGCTCAGCCAGATGACACCGGAAGCGTTGCGGGCAATTGGCCCCGCGGCCGAGCAACTGGCACAGTCAGAAAGCCTGGAGGCGCACGGCCTGTCGGTCACCGCGCGGCTTAAACGTTTGAATGGCTGAACCTTATATGGCCTGCCGGCCACAGCGTCATTCAATCTGATGTCCGGCAAGCCGAAAAGGCTTGAACCGGATTGCCGACCTGCGGCGCAGTCGCAGCGGCAATCTGGTGGAAGGAGTTGAATTTGGAGCGCGTCGCTACCCTCTGGATCGGCAAGAGGTTCAGTTTCCTTGAACACCTGTGCCTGAAGTCCTTTGCCGATGTCGATCAAAAGCTGATCGTCTACCACTATGGAGACCTTGAGGACATTCCGGACTATATCGAAGTCCGGGATGCCCGAGAAATATACGATGCGCCAGAGATTTACCGCGATCCGATCCACCGATCCGTGGCGGTACACGCAGACTTGTTCCGGCTGAAACTGCTTCAGAAAACCGACTATATCTGGGTGGATGCGGATATCTATGCCCTTCGCCCACTGACAGCAAAGGACGGCTACCTTTTCCCTCTTGGAAACAAAAAAAACCAGCGGCTGATCAACAGCGTCATGGCCTTTCCAAACGACAGCCCGTCCCTCCAGACCATGTGCGATTTCGCATTTGACAGTGATCTGGTGCCACCTTGGTGGACGGACGCGCACAAACAGGCCTATCTGAAACTATATGGAAAATCCACGTATTGGAGCTTGCCTCTGTTTAGTCTGGGGCCGCCTATGCTGTATTATTTCATTAGCCAGAGTGGTGAAATGTCACGAGGGGTCCCACGCGCGGAATTGTATGCTTTGCCTCCACGATTCCGGCATCTTTGGAATGACCCGGACATGTCCAAGCTGGATTTCCTGGATTGGCAGAACAAGATGTCGATCCACTTTCATGGATCGTGGTTTCGGAAAATATTTGCTGATGCTCAAAGCCTGAACCGTGGCGCGCTGGTGGACCATTTGTTGCGAAAGCACCAGATCGATCCGAATATGCACCCGATTTAGTTTATTCCCGCGTTGTTCATGGTTTTCAGTTGCGATAAGTCTGTCTCGACCCGAACGGACCTGACGCAGATGACCCGCATTTCGCATATCGAACTGGATGACCGTAACCTGCCCCCGCCGACCCCCGAGATCGAGCAGGAGCGCAAGGTTGCCATTTATGACCTGCTGGAAGAAAATCGCTTTGCGCTGCCCCAGCGGGACGGGCGCGAGGTGCCTGAAGGGCCGTATCACGTCCAGCTGTCGATCCGGGACAAGCGGCTGGTGTTCGATGTCGCCACCGAGGCCGAGGAAAAAGCGGCCGAATTCCACCTGTCGCTGGGGCCGTTCAAACAGGTGGTCAAAGACTATTTTCAGATCTGCGAAAGCTATTTCAACGCGGTCAAGACCCTGCCGCCCAGCCAGATTGAAACCATCGATATGGCCCGGCGGGGCATCCACAATGAAGGCAGTCGCGTGCTGCAGGAACGGCTGGAAGGAAAAGCGGATATCGACACCGACACCGCCCGTCGCCTGTTCACGCTGATCTGCGTGCTGCACTTCGGGGGCTGACGGGTGACGCCTCTGCCGCAGTCGGTCCTGTTCTGTTGCGACCATAACTCGGTCCGGTCTCCGATGGCCGAAGGCATCATGAAGAAGTTCTATGGCACCGGCACCTATGTGCAATCTGCCGGAGTGCGCAATGATCTTGAGATTGACGGGTTCTGCATTTCTGTCTGCCAGGAGATCGGGGTCGAACTGTCCCGCCACCGGACGCGCTCGTTCGACGAGATGCAGGAATGGGGCGATGACCTCAGTTCCTTTGACCTCGTGGTTGCCCTGTCGCCCGCCAGTCAGCGAAAAGCGCTGGAACTGACCCGGATTTTTCACCTGGATGTCGATTATTGGCCAATAATGGACCCTACCGGGCTGGGCGAGAATCGCGAAGAAAAGCTACATCACTACCGACAGACCCGCGATCAGATCATCGGGCATCTGAAAGAACGCTGGGGCGAACCTACGGAGTGATAATGAACCAGACCGTCAAAACCTATTTCGAGGCATTCAACGCTGGCGATGTGGACGGCATGCTGGCCTGCCTGTCTGATGACGTGGCCCATCATGTAAACGAAGGCCAGATCCGTGTCGGCAAAGAGAAATTCGCCGCCTTCTGCGATCACATGAACCGCTGCTACCGCGAGAACCTGACCGATATCGTGGTGTTCGACGCCCAAGGCGGTACTCGCGCCGCAGCCGAATTCATCGTGAACGGCACCTATCTGGAGACCGATGAGGGCCTGCCCGAAGCACATGGCCAGACCTATCGTCTGCCCGCCGGGTCGTTCTTTGACCTGAAGGATGGCAAGATCACCCGCGTTACCACCTTCTACAACCTCGCCGACTGGACCAAGCAGGTCTCGAATGGCTGAGGTCACCGCCGTCCGCCCTCTGATCGGAGCGGCGCTTGAGGCCGCTCTGGACGACGTGGCGCGTCTGCGGATCGAAGTGTTTCGGGCGTGGCCGTACCTGTATGACGGTGATCTGGACTATGAACGCAGGTACCTGCAATCCTACCGCGACAGCGACAAGGCCATCGTGGTCGGCGCCTTTGACGGCGACCGCCTGATCGGAGCCTCGACCGGGGCGCCTCTGAATGAACACGCCGACGATTTCGCCGCGGCCTTCGATGGGTCCGGGCTGGATCTGTCCGAAATCTTCTACTGCGCCGAATCCGTTTTGCTGTCTGACTATCGGGGGCAGGGTGTTGGCCACAAATTCTTTGACCTGCGCGAGACCCACGCTCGCGCGATGGGGTTCAGCAAATGCGCCTTCTGTAGCGTGCAGCGCCCGGCAGATCATCCGATGCGGCCGGAAAGCTACCGCCCACTGGATGGCTTCTGGCGCGCGCGGGGATATGAACCGCTGCCCGGCGCGGTGGCGCAGTTTTCGTGGAAGGATGTCGGTCAAGAGGATGAGACCCAGAAACCGTTGCAATTCTGGATCAGGGATCTGTAAGCGCGTTTTTCAGCATCCGCTGTAATTCTTATTTCCGCTTGGCGTGATCGTATATGTCCCGCCGCGCGGACCGATATAGCACGTGCGCGATGCCGAGCGTTGCACCGGCGCGCGGTATCGCTTGGCGTTTTCTGTAAGGGTTCTACCCCACTCACAGGCCAACCCGTCTCCGTCCGCATCCAGATTGTTGGGATCTGACAGCGGACCGCCTGCGGCCAGAAACGCCTTTTGCGCCTCGGCGGCTGAGGCAAAGTCGCTGCAATCCAGATCACCGGATCGCTCGGCGTCCCGTTGGTACCGGGGCTTTCCATAAGCAACAGCCGTGCGCTGGCCCAGATAGGACACCCCAGAGCTGCGCTGCCCCCGGCTGGCCAGTTCAGCTTCGATATAAGCCAGTTCTAACGGCGATTGTGCTGCGCTATGCTGAACCCAAAGGTCCGAGGTGCTGGCTGTTTGATAGGCCGTTGGCGCAGTGCAGGCTACGAGCAGAGCACAAGCAAGGCTGGTCGGAAAGAGTGTTTTCATCGAAACCTCAGGATGTCGCCTGAACAGGTGAAAAGGTTGTTTTCGGAATTGAGCACATTTCTTTCCCATGTGAGAAAGCTCTGCAATGCTGGGCCGGGAAATCGGATGTCAAAACCTCTGACCTGTTGAATGGATGCCACCCATGAAAGTCGCAACTGCTGCCTATAACCTCGATTGGCTCGACAGTTGGGCGCAGTATGAGGACAAGCTGGATCACTGGGTTTCTGACGCGGCCAAACAGAGGGCCGAATTGCTGGTCTTCCCCGAATACGGCGCGATGGAGCTTTCAACGCTCGATGGCACCGAAGTGGCCGGTGACTTGGAGCGTTCGATCCGGGCAGTGTCGGATCGGATGGAAGACGCTCAGGCCCTGCACCAGCGTCTTGCGCGGGAATACAATACGTACATTCTGGGTGCATCGGCTCCGGTCGTCGACGGTCCGGGCCGTCCGGTGAACCGTGCCGTGATCTATGCCCCCGATGGTCAGCAGGGTCATCAGGACAAGCAGATCATGACCCGGTTCGAGCGCGAGGATTGGGATATCGCACCCGGCGGCCCGCTCAAGCTGTTCGATACCGCCTTGGGCAAGATCGGCGTTCTGATCTGCTATGACAGCGAGTTTCCCCTGCTGGGCCGCGCCCTGCAGGAAGCCGACCTGATCCTCGTTCCATCCTGCACCGAGGCACTGGCAGGCTATTGGCGTGTACGGATCGGCGCGATGTCGCGGGCGCTGGAAAATCAATGCGTTACGGCAATGGCTTCGCTGGTCGGCAGCAATGACTGGTCCGAGACGGTGGACATGAACACCGGCACCGGCGGCATTTTCGGCCCGCCGGACAAGGGCTTTCCGGCGACCGGCGTGCTGTCCGAGGGCACCCTGAACCAGCCCGGCTGGACCTATGCTGAGGTTGACCTGTCAGCCATTGCCGAGGTCCGCGCCGACGGAAATGTACTGAACCGCACCCACTGGGAAGAGCAGGCGCCCCGAGTCGATTCAGTCACAATATCCCCCCTTTAGGTGATTCCGCCCTTGAAATAAGCCCAAAATAGGCTCATTTAAGCGCACATCCTCGCAGATTCTGCGAGTGCAACGTAATGATGGAGACAACATGGCCAAGGAAGATACGCTCGAATTTCCCGGTGTCGTGAAGGAACTCCTGCCTAATGCGACGTTTCGGGTCGAGCTGGAAAACGGCCATGAGATCATCGCACATACGGCAGGCAAGATGCGTAAGAACCGCATCCGCGTTCTGGCCGGCGACAAGGTTCAGGTCGAGATGACCCCCTATGATCTGACCAAGGGTCGGATCAACTACCGCTTCAAGTAACGCCTGCCGCAATGGCGTTTATCTTAGGATCGGGCAGCCCAAGGCGGCTGGACCTGCTGTCCCAGCTTGGCGTGCAGCCCGATGCCATCCGCGCCCCCGACATTGACGAGACGCCTTTGAAGGGCGAGTTGCCCGTGCCCTATTGCAGCCGCATCACGCGGGAAAAAGTGCAGGCGGTTCAGGCGGATAATGACGATATCACTCTCTGTGCAGATACCACTGTCGCGCTGGGCCGCCGCATTCTGGGCAAACCCGAAGATGCAGGGCAAGCGGCTGAGTTTCTGCACGCTCTGTCCGGTCGGCGGCACCGTGTGATCACCTCGGTCGCTGTGCGGCGCGGGGACCGGGTGCTGCAGCGCGACGTGGTTTCTCAGGTCAAGGTCAAGCGGCTGTCCGATGTCGAAATCAATGCCTATCTGGCAACCGGAGATTGGCAGGGCAAGGCTGGGGCCTATGCCATCCAAGGCCCCGCTGGCGCGTTTATCCCGTGGATTTCGGGGTCGTTCACCGGCATCGTCGGTCTACCCCTTTCCGAAACAGCCGCCCTTTTGCAAGGCATCGGCTATCCCCTGTATCGTGAGGCATCATGAAGGGTCGCACCATCGTTCTGGACCACATCGACAACCGCGAAGCCGCCGCTTTGATGGTGGACGGCAAGCTAGACGATTTCCTGATCGCCGCAGATGCCCCTGCGCCGGGTACGATCTATCGCGCCCGCGCCGACCGTCCGGTCAAAGGGCAGGGCGGCATGTTCCTGACAACACCCGATGGCCCGGCCTTTTTGCGGCAGGTCAAGGGGCTTGCCCCCGGTGCGCTGATGCTGGTGCAGGTGACGGGTTACGCCGAGCCGGGCAAGGCGCTGCCTGTAACCGACCGCATCCTGTTCAAAAGTCGCTATGCGATTGTCACACCCGATGCGCCGGGCCTGAATATTTCACGTTCCATCCGTGACGAGGATGAACGCGACCGCCTGCTCGAGATCGCGCATGAGTGCATGGAGGGCAGCGATTATGGCCTGATCCTGCGGTCCTGTTGCGCGGGAGAGGACGCAGGCGAGATCGCTGAAGATATCAGCGCCATGCTGGCCCATGCCGATCAGGTTATCAACGACCACGGAACCGAGCCCGAACTGCTGCTGGAAGGGGACGGCCCGCATGTGTTGGCCTGGCGCGACTGGACCGACCCGGCTGAGGTCGTGACTCAAGCCGGAGGGTTCGAGTCGCATGGTGTACTGGATGCTCTGGACGTTGCGCGCGGAATTTCCGAGCCGCTGCCGGGCGGAGGGCATCTCTATATCCAGCCCACACGCGCGCTGGTCGCCGTGGATGTGAATACCGGCTCCGATACATCTCTGGCCGCCGGTACCAAGGTTAATTTTGCCTGCGCCAAGGCGCTGCCCCGCGCGCTGCGCGTGCGCGGTCTCGGCGGGCAAATCACCCTGGATCTTGCCCCCATGCCTAAGAAAGACCGCCGGGGATTTGAATCGGCCCTGCGCGCTGCGTTCAAGGCGGATGGGATCGAGACCACTTTGGCCGGCTGGACCCCGCTGGGTCACTATGAGCTGCAGCGCAAACGTGGCCGTATTCCCCTGACTGAGGGGCTGAAATGAGCTGTCCGATCTGTGGCGAAGACACGGTGATCAGATTCCGTCCGTTCTGCTCCAAACGCTGCGCTGACGTCGATTTGGCCAAGTGGCTGAACGGGTCATATGCGGTCCCTTCGCAGCGCGAAGAGGACCTGGACGCAGATCTCCCCGAAGGCGAAACCGAGCAATCGCGCCCACATTGAAAAAATGTCAAAAAGCCTCTGGACACCGCCTGTGGCAAGTCATAGAAGGCCTCCACCCAACGATAAACATCGTTCCCGTGCCCGGGTAGCTCAGGGGTAGAGCAGTGGATTGAAAATCCTCGTGTCGGTGGTTCGATTCCGCCCCCGGGCACCATTTAACTTAATGAAAAATAAGCGGTTTTCATTCATCTGACTCGATCTCCTTATCAGGGTTTGACGGTTTTTTGTGTGGGTTTGACAACTTTGCCTTTTGGGCCTTGCGTTCATACTCCCCTTCCCAGACCTGCATAGTCTTTCGGTTCTTTCGGGCCAGTGTATAGCGCGGCGCGGCTATTGGCAGGCACAGGCGCGGCTATTGGCAGTTAATCCGGACAGAAATCAGCACTGAGCGGTAATAGTGGCGCGCCGGATTGGACTGCCTCCACCAAGACCAGCTCCCGTTTCACCAACACTTCAACCGATTGTGCGGTTAAGATACAGCGTTGCCGCGCCGATATGATTGACGAGCTGCCTATTGGAGCGCCGTGAAAGTTGCAGCTTCTTCGGATATTGAACCAAACACCTTTAGTGAGTACCGGAACTTACTTGCTTCCCCACTAAGTTGTTGCCATTGTTGTGCTAACTACGACATCTCGAGATCAGAAACTCTATGCCCACACCACTAAAGGAATTCTTAACTGTCTTGGTGGGTACGACTGGTGTTCTAGGTGTAATATACATTGGACTATCGCTCACTCTCGGTCAGGATTGGATCGATACGAACGCCATGTTCGTTTTTGTGAATGGCGTGTACTGGTTATTGATTCCACCGCTTGTCTGGATGGTGCGCTTTCGTCCCGCAGCTCAATTTGGTTTCCGGTCTCCGAAAGTGAAGGTGATCCTTGAAGATGGCAAGATTATCACCGAACCCTGTGAGTGGATGGCATATCGGACTGCGGTCTCTGTCTTCAAGTTTCAAGATGATGTTGAGCAGTTCGTTTTTTCGGCATACGTCTTCAACATCCAATCGAATAAGCTTGTCCAGCTTGTGCCGATCTCGTCAGCAGAAGTAGACTTTGACGTAGGAAAACTAAAAGAAATGAAGGAAAAACTCCTCATAAAACCGGGGCACATGCATGAGTGAAGAACACAAGAAGCCAGCAGTAGTTGTACACGTTCTGAACGAGTTCAGTGTAGCAATCAACAAAGGCTCAGAACAGGGTGTGAAGAAAGGCGACACGTACCTTGTATACGCACTTGGCCCTGAATTAACTGATCCTGAAACTGGTGAATCTTTGGGGCAACTGGAGATTGTTCGCGGCAGAGCTTCCGTTCGACATGTTCAGGAAAAGGTCTCTACTCTCGAAGCTATCGAGTTTGAAGAAACTCCCGGAAGACGGAGGATTATTAAGAGAGATGGGGGGAGCAGCGGCATCTTGTCCTTAAGTTTGGGGCTCGCTCAAAGGGAAGAAATCGAGGAGAACCCAGAACGCACTAGACTGGCATTGGGTGCCGCTTTAGGCGACTTGGCAAGAATTCTAAAATCCAATTAGGCAGACTGCAATTTTTTCCAAGGTTTCGGTTTCCACAAATGCCGCTGCCACACACTTGCGTGGCAATCTACTGCTGGATGCTAGATTTGGGCCACAAGAACGCAATTGCCGCGACTGGGTTGTTATTGCGAACCCTAAATCTATGAGTAACTTACACGTTGAATTGCTTGGAGTTGATTGATGAGCGATAAAGAAAAACGGAACACCTCACATGATGCTCCATTCTCCGAAAACCCCAAGTCGGGTGATGCTGGACCGGAGTTTTATACCGAATTAAACTCGGAAAAGCCCAAGGCAGGTGAGGCGACTGAAACAGCTGTTGCGAAGTCAGAAAAGCCTAAGTGGTAAGGTACCTGACTTCTATAGACGCCACATTATCCTTTGGTATGTAGGTCATTTGTGCACCCAGTTCGGTCTTGGTCCAGGTCGCTTTGATCCATTCGTTTTCCGATGGCATTCGAACGTGCGTAGCATAAAGTGAGACTGAACCGTCCTGCCCGTAAAGGCACGGCCCATGCGGTAGATCTTCGAAACTTTTGAGGTAATCGCACATCAACGCCTGACCAGAGTTTGTTCTAACGATCAATTGAGTGGGGCGATCTGATGTCGATATTCTGAGTGTGTCCCAAGCACTGGACTTTCCGTCTGAGTAAGACACGTTCGTCAGGCGCAAAACAGCCTGAACTGCTTGAACCCCCCATTTCCTCCAAACAAGTGACATACAAATTGTAACGATGCTGGCAACGATCACTGCCATCTCATGCGTGTTGATGCACTGTTCTATGAAGATGATCATCAACTTTACAACCAGACCGAATGCCAGAGAAATAAATGTTACGTCGATCCCTGTGAGGTGACTTGATTGCCCGGTATAAGCAAGTTTGTAACAAACATATCCCGTCCCGAGGACAGCCAAAGTATCTAGGGGTAGATTGAGTAAAGTGGCAATTTCGTTCATTATTTGTTCTCTGCATTGGTTTTGAAGTGGAACGTACAGCGCGATACGAAGATTTGCAGCTAAATAGCGCAGCCACTCGGCCGCGTAGGGGTCGATTTCGTTTTACCAGGCGGTCACCCATCATTCCCCCCACCAGAAATTGCTGATCAGCAGTTCGGCCCGCGCTGTCCCGCGCGAGTCATTGGTTTTGCCGATGGTGTAGGTGGTCTCGACGGGTGTGATCCGGAACTCCGAGAAGATTTCGCGGATCTCGGGTACGTCGTTGATCGACAGCAGGAACTTGCCCCGGATGTCCTTCAGGTGAACGGCCATCCGCTCAAAATCAGCACGCTCAAACAGCGCCTTGCCATAGTCTGTCTCACAGCCCCAATAGGGCGGATCGAGATAGAAGAACGCGCTCGGCCGCTCAACGCGGCGGATGAATTCCGCATAGTCCATGCAAGTCACGGTGACGCCGGACAAGCGGGTGTGCAGCGCCTCGAGATCAGACTCCAGAGTGGTCAGGTTGAAGCGGGCCGGACGGTCGGCTGAGAGACCGAAGTTGCGCCCCGACACCTTACCACCAAACGCGGTGCGCTGCAGGTATAGGAACCGCGCTGCGCGCTGCATGTCGGTCAGTGTGGCCGGATCGGTTTTGACCAGGCGATTGAAGTTGGCCTGTGTGGTCAGCTGAAAGCGCATCAGATCCAGAAAGGCGACGTAGTGCTCCTGCAGGATGCGAAACAGGTTGTAGACGTCCTGCTGGGCGTCGTTGATGAATTCGGCGCGGGCCTGTTTGCGACGGCGTAGGAAAATCCCGCCCATGCCAACAAACGGCTCGGCATAGGTCAGATGTGGATCTGCATCGATGATGGCACAGATGCGTTTGGCCAGATTGCGTTTTCGCCCGTGACAGCATCGGCCATAGCCTCAACGGACTGCATCAGCGGTTTGTTCATCGCGGCCGAGGCATCGCCCAGCGTTTTCAGCATCCCGTTGGTGGGATCGAGGCCATAGGCGCGCAGTTGCACGAAAGACGCCATGACCTGGTCCAGCTCATAAGGCGTTTTGACGGCGAAATCCTCGACCCACTTCATGGCCTCCTGCGCGGCCAGCGCCGAACCTTCCGTGGTGGTGAGAACGGTCTGGAACCGCTCAAACTGACGGGTCGGGCTTAGCATCGCAGCACCCGCCGCCGAGACGGTGCCGCTATAGGCGGTCCAGAGGCCACCGGCGACTAACGCCGCCCGGCCGACGCCAATCGCACCGTCGCGCATCATCGCGGCCGAGGATCGCAACCGTGCGCGCTGTGTGGCGATGACCTGATTGGTGCGGCGCATACGGGCGCGCAGCGCGTCCTGTGCGCGACCCAAGCGGCCGACGGATCGGGTGTATAGATCGGTTGCACGTTTTGCCGCTGCCGCCGACCGTTCTGAAACACGATTGGGGTCGGGTGTTTCGATGCTGTCCAGGTCAGCGCCGTCCAGACGGTCGCGCGGCAGATCCAGTTTGCCTTCGCTGATGGCCTGCAGGCCCTTCATGGCGGCCTTGTATCGCTCCTCGACAGTGTCGGTGATCTGACCCTGACTGCCTTTCTTGTCACGCAGGCGGTACCGCACGATGTCGTAACCGAAGCCCTGCAGCAGGTTGGGCATGTCCTGAACATCGACCGTGCGCAGCCAGTCATGGCGCACGATTACGAACCCGGCGATCAGCTCATCAACAAAGGCGATTTCCTTGTCGATCTGCGCCACGTCGATCTGGCTGCCTTCCAGGCTGTTGAAGGCTCCGGTGCCCGCGATCAGCTGGGCTTCGGCCTCGCCGAACTGGGCAATAAAGCCGTCAGAGGTCAGGAAACGCCCCATCGTCGTTTACTCTTTGGATGCCTTGGCAACGGCGACGTTTTCAGCGGTCAGCTGCATCCCGAGCTTTTCGTTCAGCTCACGCAGCGCGTCGGCGCGGATATCGCCATCCTTCTTGAAGGCCTCATCGGGCAACTCCAGCACGGCCGCGCGCACCTTGGCGAATGTCTCGGCCTCAGCCTTCACAACGTCGGCGACGTTCTTGTCAGTATCGCCGGTTTCGTCTGCAGGCGCGTCTTCGGGATCCGCTTCACGCACCGCGCCGTCCGGCAGGTCCGCCAGATCGTCGTCGGTCAGCTCGATGGGATCTCCGGCCGCGTAATACTTGCCGTCTTTCTTGATGCGGTGGTTCGCAATATGGGACATTTCAGGTCTCCGTTGATTGGGGTTGGCAGTTTTCTGTCATGCCCAGGACGCCTGTGACGGGGTTGATCCCCGCTCTCCTGCTCTCAGGGGGGTATGGCTTAGATCGGGTTCTGGAAGAGGAAACCTGCATCCGCGCCGGTCAGCTCAGGCGACCATTCTTCCTTGATCTTGTAGACCCAGCTGTCGCAGCTATCGTCCGAATAGGGCTTCATGATCATCGGGTGGCCGCGCAGGCGGTAGGTGTAGCCAAAGGACGGAACCATGTAATTCGTGCCCTCCGGCTTGAACGACAGGATCGCATCGTCGCCCCAGATATCCTGCGCATCCGCGTCATCCGGCGCGGCGTCGTCCAGGAACACCGCCTTGCCGACAATGACCTTTTTGACGTCAAAATACTTCGCCAGCATCTCGACCGTGATCGAGTCGGAGCTGGTGTATTTAAACTGCTCCTTGATCTTGGGATGTTCGCTCAACACGTTGAACGTGGACGCGCCGATGGTCAGTTGGTTGGGGTAACGACCGATGCGGCGGCGGATCTGTTCTTTGCCTTCCTTGATGTCCTTTGCCGGTTCACTGTCGGGGTCCGACCACTTGTCAGTTCCGGTCAGAGACATCTTGTTGTTGGCACCGTAGTTGTTCGGATCCCGAACAATCCCGGCGATGTCGAATTCGCGGCCAAGGGCGATGATGTCGAGAACCATCTCGACGCTGCCGCGCGCCAGATCAACGCCGGGCACCTTGGAGGCTTCTTCCATGTTTTCCCACGGCACCTTTGCAGCCAGAGCTTCCTGCTGCAGGGCCACCGGGTTGGAGGCGTAGCCATACTGCACGGTCTGGTATTCCGCGCCGGGCGCGCGGCGCGTGTTCATCTTGCGGAAACTGTCCTTGCCGAATTTCAGCACGCGGACGCCACGGGTCGGAATATCCACCACCGGCAAAAGCAGGTGCCCGATCATTTCAAGATTGCGATAGCCCTGCGCGTGTGTTGACAGGATCGGGTCGATTACACGGGCCTGAGCAGTGTTCATGTTACGAGTCATAGTGGCCCCTTACTTCACAAGGATTTTGACGATGTCGCCGGGATTGGCGGCGGCGGTCAGGGCCAGCCCGGTGGCAACCCCTGCGGCTTTGGTGATCGGCTGCCCGTTTGCGTCCGACTGGACCTCGGCCCCCTTGGCGATGGGGGCACCGGCGATCATGTCGCGCACGCCGATGATATCGACGGCAACGGCGCGACCGGTGACTTCGTCGTTATGCGACACGCCGATTGCGGCCTCACCGTCACCGGCTTGTGTGCCGTTGACCGTGACGAAGCGATGCGCGGTGACATTCCCCGTCAGCGTGACGGAAATGCTCAGAACAGAAATGGAGGACAAAAGCGGTCCCATGGATCAGACTCCCTGCACAGCGGCGACGGCGTCGATATAGGCCGTGCCGGGGTTGGCTTTTTGGAACGCGACCGCTTTGCCGTGCAGCGCGAGGTCTTCGCGATCCACCGACAGACCATCCGGTGCGGCAAAGGACACATTGGCCGAACCCGGCTCATCGCCCAGATCGGTCTCGCCTTGCGGCACGATCTCCGGCTGCGCATTCAGGATGTCTTTCAGCAGGTCGGCCGGGTTGGTGGTTTTCTCGGTCCCATCATCCGAGAACGAGATCTCGGTCTCAGACAGACCGCCCAGTTCATCCAGCAGCGCAGCCACGCTGTCTTTCTGGACCGGCAGCAGCTTGCCCTTGGCGATCAGATCGTCTGCAAAGGCAACGCTTGCAGTATGCAGCAGCTTGCGTTCGCGCTTGGCCAGATCAGCCTCGCGGGCCGCGAGGTCTTTGGGATCTCCACCCATTGAGGTCTCCTTTGGTTCAGGTGAGGTAAAGCCGGGGGCAGTTTCAGGCTCATCGCCTGCCTGCTCGATCCAGCGGATGTGATATTCAGGGACGGCTTGGTCTGCGGCATCCATCCCGTATTTCTCGATGAAAAACTCGCGGATGCGGCGGAAGATCGAGCCGCTGCTCTCGGCGATCTCTGGCAGCGAAAACGCCACCTCGATCAGATCGTCATCGCCACTGTCAGCAAATTCGACCGGGGCCAGACCGCTCACGGCCGGGGCGGCACCGCCCAGAAAACCGATATGGCGCGGGTAGTAGTTGCCAGGGACTGGGTTGTTCGAGGCATCAGGCGCGAAGAACTTCATCGACACCTTACGGTAGCGGCCTTCTTCAACGGCCTCGACGAACTCGGGGGCCAGCTTGTTCAGCTCGGCCACCAGCGTGCCGTTCTCGTTGACCTCAAAGCCTAATGCCCAACCGAAAGCCGGATCGTCGTGCTTGGGGTGGCCAACAACAACCGGAGCTGGCGCGGCCTCGGGATCGTACCCGGATGCCATTGCGGCCACGTCAGCTTCGGTGAACGCGTATTCCTGGCCGTTCATCGCCTTGAAGGTGCCCGGCCGGAACACCTCCACCTTGCGTGTCGCCGCTACATTGGTCTGCCCCTTGGGTTTGGTGGACATGGATAATTTGCTCCATCGAATAACTCGTGGAGGCAAATTAGCTGGCTGATTGTAGGGGAAATACCTGAACTGAGTTCAGGGGAGGTGCGATGCACCCGCTGCCCTGATCATGCCGAAGATCGGGCCGTTCGCAAGCGATTTGTGAAATCGGAGACGAGGGAACGATATCAGGACCGCCGTACAGCGTTTTTAACGGTGGGTTTAACGCAGGTGGCAGAGTTTCGGGTGAGAAGATACCCGTAGGGTTGTTTGTGCCCCTGTAAGAGGCTCAAATCAAATTATCCCTGGGCGGTGCAATTTGCCGCCGCCCAGGGGTAGAGATTTTTATACGAACGAGAATTGATCTTCTGTCAGCGATGCGACAGCAATGCCATCGAGTTCAACCGAGCCGTTGTCCCACTCGATGCGTGTACCGGACCCGGTGTCAACGAATGTAAGATCTGCGTAGGAGCCTCCGGAGAGATGAATCTGGTCTGAATTCAACTCAAAATCGGTGATCCGATCAGCACCACTGGCCGTCTGGGTATCAAATACGAACTCATCAGCGCCAGCTCCGCCAGTTAGAACGTCATCCCCAGCACCGCCAGAAATCAAGTCGTCTGTTGAAAAGCCGACAATGGTGTCATCACCGGAGCCACCCAATAGAGACTTCGCGGCGATCCCGGCCAGATCTAGTACAGTACCGTCCGCAAATTCGATCTGTTCCATCTGCTCCCTGGTATTGTCGAAGTGATCGGTGACGGTGACTGTGTCGCCATTGCTCAGCGTGATCACCAAGTCCTCACCGGAATTTTGCGAAAACACCACGTCGTCAACGTTCACATCGGTGAAGACAAGCCGGTCGTCCTCACTCCGAGTGCTATAGTCCTTGATCGTATCACTGCCATCGCCGAGGCTGTAGATGTAGGTGTCGGCGCCAGTGCCACCGATCAGCGTGTCGTTACCAACGCCGCCGTGGAACGTGTCAGAGCCGGTGCTACCGCGTACCACGTCGTCGCCGTCACCATTTTGGTCGCTGATCGCTTTTGCGGCAATCCCTGCCAAATCGAGCACGGTACCGTCAGCAAACTCGATCAACTCCATATCTTCCCAACCATTGTCAAAATGGTCGGTGATGGTGATCGTGTCGCCATTGCTCAACGTGATGATCAGGTCTTTACCGGAATTCTGCGAGAAGGTTACGTCGTCGGCATTCACATCGGTGAAAACAAGACGGTCGTCCTCGCTCCGGGTGCTATAGTCTTTGATCGTATCACTGCCATCGCCGAGGCTGTAGATGTAGGTATCGGCGCCAGTGCCGCCGATCAGCGTGTCGTTACCGACCCCGCCGTGGAACGTGTCAGCGTCGTTGCTGCCACGTACCACATCGTTGCCATCGCCATTCTGATCGCTAATCGTTTTTGCGGCAATCCCGGCCAAATCGAGCACGGTACCGTCAGCAAACTCGATCAACTCCATATCTTCCCAACCATTGTCGAAGTGGTCGGTGATGGTGATCGTGTCGCCATTGCTCAATGTGATGATCAGATCTTTACCGGAATTCTGCGAGAAGGTTACGTCATCGGCATTCACATCGGTGAAAACAAGGCGGTCGTTTTCACTACCTTTGGTGCTATAGTCGCGGATCGTGTCACTGCCGTCGCCAAGACTGTAGGCGTAGATATCCCCTCCAGCGCCCCCATTCAGCGTGTCGTTGCCTTCACCACCGAAGATTAGGTCGCTCTCTGAACTTCCAGCAACAATGTCATCACCAGCGTCAGCTTTGATGTAACTTGCACCGTTTGCCGTAATTGTGTCGTTGCCTGTTGTGCCGTCTAGAAGTTGCTGACCCTCCAAGGAAGTTAAGGAGGTTAGGAATTCGGTAGACGGGTCCAAACCAGCCTTTACTGCAGCGACCTGTAGTAAGAGTGTAAATTCTTCTTTGCTAGCACTCATGTCTTCTTGCAGAAGCTCTACGGCGGCAATTGCGCTAGACGCAGTGATCGTTCCATTCCCAATTGAATTTTGCAACCCAGAAAGGACTTTAGATAAGTCACCGCTCAACGCCGGACTAGTCGGCGAATAGTTTGTTGTTAGAATTGCTAGAGCACTTAGAGGATGACTTGAGAATTCTGTGTAAAAATCATCCAAGCTGCTCATCGAAAAAAATGCACTCGCGGTTGCCGATTGCGCCATAAACCGCCCCGCAAGCTTCTCTAATAGTTGATCAAAGGACTCGCCAATCTCTCTGCCCGCATTAACGCGCGGGTCAGAGCCGCCATATTGGTCAACGTAGCCAGTGCCATATGCTTTCTCTAGAAAAGCCAATTTGCGAGCGTCAATGTGGCTGCCACGGCTACTTGGGTCTACATCTGCAACATCAGCCCAGTTAAAAAGAAAGCTTTCGAACTGGGACTTGAAACTGGCTATGTCACCCGCCGACAGTAGTCCCATTAAGTCAGCGGCCTCAGAACGCAAGTCATCGTCCAAAGACAAGGCAACCCAAGTCGAACTGATTTGCCCGTAGCCCCAGAGCACAGGCATAGCCAAAGCTTCCGCGTTGTATTCGAAATTTTCGGGAAGAACTGCGACTGATATGCCCGTGTTGTTTTGGAAATGAATATCTTCGACTAATCCAGTGCTGCCATCAGAAAAGGTCACGTTACTGCTGTGAGACACCAAGTGTTCTTGGTTGGTTTCATCAACCTCAGTAGCATTAAGATCTATTGAGGTTATACCCACATCACTCAGGCTTTGAAGTTCACCGTCGTCAGACTTGCCGTCCTGATCCAGATCGCGCCAGATGAGGAGATTCGCAAACTGATCATCATTTTCGTCAATTACTCCATCGGAGTTTGAATCCAATTGTTCCAACTGAGCAAAGCCATTACTGTACCCAGTTGCGTTGCCAAATAATTCTGAATTGTCGTCAATGTTACCATTGCCGTTTGCATCCATGGCAAGCAACCCGTCGTCAGGGGCAACCCACCCGGTGTGCTCGGCAAAGCCATCGACATTTAAATCGAAGAAAGTCGGGGATTCATCAAGTGACGTCAGCTCAATTCCATCGCCATCCAAATCAATGACGAGAGGGGAAACTGGCGGACTATTGAAGGCATCATCGCAATTTAAATCGTCTTTGTTACCAAATTCAGCGCCCATAAATAGATCACTAAAAAGATCGTCCAGGAAGGGGCTGAGTGCGGGGTCAAATCCGTCCTCACCATACATAGAGTCTCCCAAGGCATCTACTGCTTCACTAGTTATCCACGTAAATCCACTCAATACCCCCATGCCAAGTGCCGTCCACCCGAGAACGGCAGCTGTGCCCAGTATTCCTGGAAAAAAAAGCACGCCAAGAGCAGTGGCTCCGAGAGCTGCGGCACCTAAAGATACTGCCGAAAGCCCAAAGACACTGGTCACGGTTTCAAATGCGTTATGAAGCTGCCCAAAATTCGGATGTGGTTTTTGTTCACAAGTCATTCCTTACCCCTTCTATATGCTCTGGTCAGAATTGCTATTGCGAATGAATTAAGAATTAATTCACCTAACCCCCAATAAATGCTATTGAGGAGGTTAATAGAGACTGCCGACAAAATCGACATAATCCCCAGAATTGGGAACAAATGTTTATCATTTATTTTCGCCTCAAAGTTTATTCTTCCAATAAGTGAAGTATATGCAATGTGGGCAAAAATTAGAGAGCTCCCCGGCTGTTGCTTCAGAATGGAAACCGCCAAGAACATGAAGATAGAAAACAATCCTATTGCTTTGTTTTTGGATTCAAAACCATCAAATTTAATCATGGGCACAGTTCCGCTTCAACCACAATCCGCTAAACCCAACATCCAAGAAAAACACTGCCAGAACTCCCCAACGCTAGGCGTCAAAATCTAAATCTGTCAACAGCTTTTACGGGAAAAGTTCATGATTTGCTATCGCTAAGGGCATTTCTCGGAAGATTGAGTAAAATCTTTCAGGGTATTCCTATGCTCTGGCAACTCTGCACCCGTGAGGTCTGACCAGGGAACTGGTTCAGGGAGGGCCGTCTCATTTGGCAACATATCATTGCGGAAGTTTTTTCCAATGTCGTCGTCGCCGCACGCCATCGATTGTTTATCCCTCTACTTATTCAGATTTTTCAACACGTTCTTGCAAGCGTCTCTGCACTGTGAGCAGAACTGCAAAGGCAATCATCGCGCCATTGCAGACCCAGTACTTTTGCGCGGCGAATGGGCTAGGGAGGAAGTTCAAATCAGGTAGATCTACATTTGGCAGATCTATTAGCAGAAAGTATCTGATCGCGACGAGGAATGTTGTTGCGGTGAGAATTTTGCAAACCGCTAGCAGAATCTTCTCTTTTTTCACGTCCACCTCGTTGTAGTAGAGACATTGCCTTGAGCCACTCTCGAACTTGCATGACAAACGTGTGGAACAACCACGTCAAAGGCGAGGCGGCAATGCTTCGATTTGAAAGAAAAAGCTCGGTACATGTGTCGCCTGACACGCCACAAGTACGCTAGAAAATCGGATCTCATCAATCACTGTGTAAATAACCTGTCGTATGAACTTAGAATTGCCCTAAGATTGACTATCTTTCACTTGTCGTCCTCCTAGGTTGCAAGAGAAAATGCACGCAAAAGAAGAACTTCCGAGGCGTTAACTTAGCGCGACACCAATAAATTCAGGATGTGCATAAGCCATACACGAGCTGAGCGAATCCAAAAGAGGAACGAGCTATGCGACGAAATCCGACAGGGTTTGGTACAGCCACGTCTGTTTCGAAGCCCTAAATCAAACGACTCAATTTTCCCAAAACCCAAACAGGTCTCGTTCTATAAGATCTACGTCGTCAGCAGAAAACCCGAGATACGGGCGTCCCGGAATAACTGCCTTCAGGCCACGCCCCGCCTTTCCACCGAATTGATGAATGGCGGCGTAGGCTTCAACCTCCTTGCCGGTGCCGATTGTCAGAACGCCGCCGCTGACCTGATAGTTGATCGACCCAGCCAGATAGCCCCGCATCCGCAGGATGGTCGCCGGCGCGTTGCCGTATCGCTTTTGACGGCGCCGTCTTTGCGATTCCGAAAGCGGTGCCCAGGGCTTGCCGTCGGGATCGCGCTCATTTTTGAAACGCAGATTGATCACACCCCCGGCACCGGCGAATTCCTCACCTATAGACTTGAGGAATGGTTCAGGGTTTTCCAGTTTAGACAGGCGCACACGCAGATCCGCACGCAACGCCTCGTCGTTGAAGCTGAATTCCAAACGTGCACCAGTCATCTGCCTTTTCCTCCTGAATCACGTGCGACAATACCTGGGCATTGCCCCGTTATACGGTCCAGCCTGTTGTTGCTGCGCGATGTAGGTGCCAGCCGGGTCGTATCTGGCGCACCGACCGCATTCGCGGACCAGAATCAATTCCCCACCGATGTCGCGGCCATCCGGCAAACTGCACCGGCCAACCTCACGATCATAGGTTTTTTCACCTGTCAATTTGCAGGACAGTGTCTGTCCGTCGACCAGTTGCGTCATGGCGCGTGTGGCGCTCACTCCTCCGGGTGTCCCGCGTTCGTCACAAGTCACTCCAGCCAAACGGATCGAAACACCCTCGACCTCAATGGTGTCACCGTCTCGAATATGTGTGACACTGCCGGTCAGATCAGCTGAATTGTCATTTTCGATCTGACAGGAGCTCAATACAAGAGCGGATAGACCCGCCATCATCCAGTTTTTGACTTTCATTTTCTGCTCCCGGGCCATTTGGTGCTTTTTATCTTGCAAGTGTTGATTTTCTCACCTCCATGCAAGATTTAGCTGTTTCTTGCGAAGTGACTTCAATTTGAGGTTGCCCACCATCATAAGAGAAACGAATGAGCACCACCTCGGAAAACACCCCTTCGAATAAAGTAAAGCCGACAATCTCTGAAAATATCCATCGGGTTGACGCTGTATCGGCGCATCTACGAAACTACATCGTTGGCGCATCGTTCGGCTTTGTTGGCATTGCGATCATTTTTAACAAGGACGCGTTTCAAAACAGTTTGCATTTGGGTCCTTGGCGCCTTCAGTTTGTTTCTCCATGGGATGACGTTGCACTTGTGCTTTTCGGGCTGTCTTTTGGGCTAGTGGGGGGGCTTCTCCTTATATGGAACGCAGTGTCTGGCTTCTTAAAGCTTCTTGAGGCATTCAATGTACCTGAGCCAAAGAGTTCCCCGCTTCGTCATACGTTGTTGTTAGTATTTGTGTTTTTTCTTTATCTTCTGTTTGTCATGACAATTGTCTTTACTTTGGGCACGTTCGCGGAAAACCTAGCTAGACAGAAGTAGTGTTGAACTGTTGAGAGCTGTGAAGTACCCTTTGTTCGCGCAGCGATGGAACCCGTTGGGTGGGTATCAGATCCTATCGCTGGCTGGCGGCAGATCCCAACCTCTGCCGCCTTAGCTTTCCCTCCTGAAGATCAAGGCACCCCGGCGGTGACGCTCGAGGTATTTGACGTCCGGCTTGTTGCGCCGACCTTTGGTTGGGGAGAAGGACGTTGTCCCGAACCACGCGCCAGACGTCCAGTTGAACGAGGAATAGGTGGACGTCTCCGGATCCCAGCGCAGGTACCGGCGTACCAGGCGACGGACACCATCCGGCATATCAACCCAGTCCACCCAAATCTCATCCGGATCAAAGATCGCCTCAGCCAACCGCTCGGCGTCTACAGCTCGACCGAACTTCAGCACCTTCCATGCGCCATCCGCGTTCCGGAACAGCTGATCGGAAATCACCACTGCCTGACCGGCGCGATCCCGATACAGCACGCCCCTGTCGATATCTGCGCCAAAGCGCTGCAGGAACCGCTGAACATAGAACTCAGGTTCCTGGCCTTCAGGCAAAACCGGCGCAGAGAATGGGCGGCCCAGATCCGAGAGCGGCGGCGAAACCGGTAAGGGCAGGTCCGGCCGGGTCAGGTTTAACGGTTTCTGCAGCTCACGCGGCACGATCCCGCGCTCCCAAGTATTGCCAGGTTGATACCCCCAGCCGAAATCAATCCCCTCGGGCACCTCGATCCGCTCGCCCGTGGTCGGATCCTGAACCTTGCGCATCTTGAGCGTCGGCGCGGTGTCCGGGCTGTCCTTACCCAGACGTCGCAACCCGGCCGCGCTGATAGCACGTACACCGCAGGAGCATTTCCAGCCGTTGGGCGGGTAGATCCGGTCCCAAATCGGATTATCGTGCATGAAGACCTTGCCGTCCCATACCAAGTGCTGCTCGCGTGGCTGTTTCGGCTCGCGGGTTTCAGCATGGACGTACAGCCAGTACGGACGCGTTTTGACCACGTCCGGATCCCGCATCTGTTTCAGGCGACCGGCTTGGTGGGCGGTGCGCAAGTTGGTGTCGTAGATGACCCGCGTGCGCCAGTTGCGCCCGCCGTTGTAGTCCCAGCCATGGCGGGTGACGATCTCGTCAAACTCCTTTCGGAACGCATCCAGACCGCCACCGCCATTCATAGCCTTGTCCAGCGCGCCCCGCAGATCCTCGACCAGGGAAACGGAATCGGCACCGGCCACAACAAAGGCGCGGTCGTGCGCCTGGTGCAACGTGTCCGTCCAGACCCGGCTCGGCAGGCTGACTTTCTGACGCTGGAACTCCTGCGCCTCTTTGAATGTCACCGTGCCGATCTTAGGCTCGGACAGCGCCGGGCCGTCCTCGTCCAGCACTTCAGCGCGGCCGACCAACTCCGCCAGCGCCAAGGCATCCCCCAATGCCTCGGCATAAGGGATTTCATCGACCAGACGCGTCTGCCAATCCAGCAGGGCCTGTCGGGTTTCGTCTGCAGTGTCTGTCAGGCCGGTCGCCGTCTTCAGCTCGCGGACCCACGCCTCGTGCGTCGGGCGGGCCGCCGCCTCGGTGGCCGCGATCAGATCCTCAAGGCGGAAGGGCGAGTTCAACGACCTGCTGATGCTCCAGCTGCGGCCGGGCTTCCGCCTCGATCTCCTCAATCTTGACTTGATTGCGACGCTGTCTGCCCCGGACCCCGAGGATATTTCCCGAAGGTGAGGATTGAAAACTCCCTAGCTCGGCCCGCTAGATTCGTTCGTTCTGATAGACCAAGTGGCAATGATGCCTTAACAATCGAACATGAAATCCCGAGGGACGCCGAAGCAATCCTCAATTGGCTGTGAAAAAGGAGTGTCATGCCGGATAATTCAGAAGACTGGCATCCTGGTAGCTTCACCAAGAACTTTGGTTGGGGACGAGACGGTCGTGGCCTAGCCGAGTTACACAGAGCCATTAGAGTCGGATTCGGTGGAGAGTACGCAGATGTAAGCCGAAGCGGTTTCCGTGAGCGGTTGGAAGCGGAGAAAATCAACTTCTACATCCCCGCAAATTTTTTTCTTTTTAACTATTCAGATGGAACCGGGGATAGGATCGCGTTCGATGAACTTGTTTTTCAGGCTGTATCGTTTGATCATTCGGCTCACTTCGATAGGCTCGCGCTCTTTGCCTTCAACCTGTCTCTGGTGGGTGCCTGGCAAGGCGCGCGGCAATATCAGCGGCGGCCTGCTCTATGGTCCAACCGATACATCGTAGAAAGGCTAGCTGGCGCGCATCAATGGGACGTTTCCAAAGTGAATGCCGATGACATTCAGTCATTTTTGGACGGTGATGAGCGATACAAAGCGAAGACATCTCGAAAGCTCAGCACAAACTTGAACTTTCTTTATCAAATTGGCGGATTGCGCTCGATGGTGGCTGAAACAATAGAGCGCTGGTGGATGAATGCTTCATTTTTGGCGGCGGATCGGCTCTGCCGCCTTAATTATGCTCGGCGTCTGACGACTTCTTCGATTAGAGAGGCCCTTGATGAATTCGAGTTCGCCTCACTCACCGGTGGGATAAACATAGAAAAATCATACGCTCTCGGTCGCCTGTTGGAGATGTATGTGTCTGTCGGCGGACCGTCCAGATTCGAACGTTCCGCCGAAGCCATTAGTTCGGGCAAAACAAACGACCCCCGCCCGTATGGCTTGGTGGATAAAAAACTTCCAAGAGCACCAAAGTCTCTTCCGGCGGGTGTGGTGAACACGATGGAGTGGCTTGACGCCTCATATGAGTTGCTCGACCATGATGAATTGAAGGCTTTCGACGTCGATATGTTCGTCAGGGAGGCTTCAGTACGTGCGCTCTCAAATATTCGCAACCGAGGTATCAAGCCTACAATGAGTTCGTCAGATCTCATGTCATTGATGAGAGGCTGAATTGGAACCAACCTCTGCATGTATGGACACGTCCGCTTTGATTGCGCTTCTTAATGATGATGAAGACGCACACGCTGCGGTACTAAGTGAATTTCAAAAATACAAATCAAGTGGCATGGTGTTTGTCACCGAGGTTGTATTTGCCGAAGCGTCGGCGGGTATGAGCTCGGCGGAAGAGCTCCGCTTGGCCCTTGATGAACTTGGAATTGCCAACTTAAGCGCTGATGATGAAAGCCTTTTTTCCGCAGGCCAAGTCTTCAAAGAATATCGGCGCAGCAAAGGCACTGGAAAGAAGGATGGTGTTTTGCCCGACTTTATGATCGGCGCTGTGGCGAAGACAAAAGGGGTTGCACTGATCACACTCAACGACCGGGATTTTGTAAATAAATTTAGGGGCTTGGCAGTCGTCAATCCCATCAAGACTGAATGACGGAAAGAGAACTGGGAGGAAACCTGCGTATCGTACCTTCATTGGTTGGCGACGTTGGTTTCTCTTGGATGAATTAAGGAAGATGAATGTTTGAGACCTATACCTATGATGACCTTGGTGTAACGCCGCGCGAGGCACGAGATCATTGGTCGTTCATGGAAACAAACTCTGCATCCGCTGTCATGAAGGCCGTGTGCCCCGAGGAGTGGAATGATATCGTAAGCATCCTCTCTACGTACCGGCTGGAACCCCGGTATTGGCTGCGCGCGGGCGGCAACAGGGGCGACATAGCCGAACAGATCGACAATGCCTTTCATGATAGAGGCTGGCAGGAAACTCGATTAGACCTATCCACCAAGGGAATTTTGTTCTCAAAAGAGGAAGAAAAAATTGGAGAGCTGCCCGAGGTATACCAAAAGGGCTATTTGGTCGACAACTTCAAGAACAGGGTGGTTCTCGATGTTGAGTGGAACGCCAAGGATGGAAATTTGGACCGCGATTTGGCTGCTTATCGCTCATGGTATGAAGCAGGGGTGATATCAGCTGGCGTGATAATAACGAAAGATCGATTGCCGCTTCTTAGATTGGCGCGACAGCTATGGGCCGATTATCAAGAGACGCTACCCGAAGAAGAACGCACCAAAAAGCTCCCAATTGACCTTACAACGTCGACGGTCACTGCATTTGACAAAGCTCAAATCAGAGTGAGGCGCGGAGTTATGGGTTCTTGTCCAGTGTTAATTGTGGCTGCAAATGAAACCACATGGGACGGAACGCCCTATCCCACTGATTGAGTATCTATTCTGAGGCAGGAGGCCGACCGCGTTTTCTCAATGGCGTCTCCGCCAATTCAAGCAGTGATCTAACACGTTGAATCGGATAGCCTGTTTCAACTGCAAGGTCCCTGATGCTCGCGCCCGCCTCATAACGAGCCCCCATCTCGCGCCCAATTTCGGATGCGACAGTTTCAGGGATTTTTTCACTAGAATGTAGTGGTGGGAACATCTCACCGCCGGCATACCCTTTGTGCACTCGACCGCGCGGTTCCACTTCCTCGGATGACTCATCACCCCAACGCGTCCATCCCTCCTGCGGATGGCGAGCGAACATCTCCAGGTAGGGGCCAGGCGAACAGGCCGTAATTAAGTCGTACTGTTCATCTGGCTTACGGGAGTGCTCACGCTTGCGGGTTTCAATCATATTCACCTGCGACCTGGCTGGAGCGAGAGTTCGCATAGACCCTTTGACCCCGAATAGGAGAATTTCAGTTACATTTCGGAAATAGAAACCCACTCCACGACCATCAGGCCCACCATCTTTGCGTCGCTTCGCCCAAATAATGTTTGACACATAGCGAAACCCCCAAGCCTCCATAACAGCGAGGCCATCTGGCAATAGCGCGTTAGGTACCCACAGATATAGATGAGCGTTCTTGGCACAAACATCCGAAACGGGGAGAGCTTTGATTGCCTCAAGATCCATAGTTGAATAACGGTCGAGACGACGGTGTTCCGGAGCCACTTTGCCTGTGCGGTTGGTGAAGCGCCAGGGCGGGTCCGCTAACACGGTAGAGAACCCACCAACTACTTTGGGCAGAGCTGGAGGTTGCGCTTCTGGCCGCAAAGGTTCTACAGTTTTCTTAGGCATTCACTGCTCCCGGATCTTTTTTCAGATCTTTACATTGTTGAGCTTAAAATGACTAGTCCAAAAAAGCAGATTTGCCCATTTAAAGTACTAAGAGCTGATTTTGGCGCATGAGGCTCTTTGCCGACATTCACGACTCTTTGAAGAATCTACCTTCAATTTTTCAGAATAGCCAAGGCGGGGTGCAACGACATGTATCCCCGCCTTAAGACAGTATTTCGGTAGTCAGACAGCCAGTACAATTCGAGAGTCAGAGGTGCCGGAGGGTTGCGATACTTACTTTTCGAACCGGTCCACAATTTCAGGGGGCAGCAGGTGCCGCCATTGCTCTGGCGTATTTTTCCAAAGCTCCTCGTCGGAGACCGGCTCTGTACTAACCTGCATACGGTTTTCCGTGCTTGCCTGAGCATTCTCAACGTCTATGCCGAGCGATTTCAGCAGTTCGCGAGTCTTAGCTTGGCCTTCTGGTGTCTTGCCGTGGCGACGAAGGACTTCTTTCAACGCTTTAACTTTGGCTTTGGCCGTTGTTTTGGCTTCAGGTCCGTGAATATCAGCTCAGGTGAAATTAGGGTTGTTTTCCTTAGTCATCGTCTACTAGCGCTCCCTGCTGGGTTGTTCCCGCTTCCACCGCCTGCCAGGCGACGGCCAAGATATCTCTCCGCACCTCTTTGTAGCGCACCTGTGGACGCCTGCGCACCCGCTGATAGCGCGGCGGCAATTGAAGGCAGCAGGAAGAAGAAAATGATGCCAGTGACGGTGACGCCTGCGAAATAGAACATAGCCAGGGTCGCCGGAAGAACGTCAGTTTGAAGCACTGCTCGTTCCAGCATCAGAATGATGGTCAGTGACAGGACGTAAATCAGCAGCTTGAAGATGAGAAAGTTCAATATCTGCCCCCAGCCAGGAGAAGAACCAGCCGCGTGTCACATCAAATAAAGCGAAGCAGATGAAGATCGGTCCTATTGCGGCCATGGTGTCGTTCTGGAGCATCGCTGTCTCGACCTGGAGGCGCGCTGACAGCGCATCGATCTCTTTCTGTGTCGAGGCCCCGCCAATCGCCTGCCGTAGCCGTTCCAGACCGGCCAGGCGGTCATCTGCGGACTGAACGATGCGGTCGCCAAGGGCCGCATCACGGGCCGATTGCGCGCCGATACGGTCCAGCTCTTGCCGGTAGAACTCTTCTGCGGAGATATCGGCCGAGGTGACGCGCGTATGATCCAGGTATCGGCCCGCAGTGTGGGACAGGTCGCCCAGACCGTTGATGTCCACTTCAAGCAAGCTGGCAATCTCGATAGCCTCCGGCCCCAGAAGTTCCCGCACCTTCGGATCGTTGAGCGCGTTGGCGATATCGGCCATGTCAGTGATGCCGTTGACGGAATCATACAGCCGTTTGGCCTCTTCCAGTTCTTTCACCATCTGGGCAATTTCTTGTGCGAATTGCTGCTTCGCATTCGCAATCTGGGTGGCATCGATCACAGGGACACCCTGCGCGAACGCAGGTTGCGCCAGAGCGATGGTTGCAGCAGCGAGAAATAGATTCAGCTTCATAGTTTGTACCTTTTCAATTGTTTGATTGCGGTTTGGTGGCCAAGGTCAGCGGCCTTGGCCATCCAGAGTCTTGCCTGGCCCTCTGCGCCTCGATCTGAGTAAAGCTCAGCCAACGCGAATGCGGCCTCCGGCATTCCGTTTGCGGCGAGGGATCGCAGCTCGTCGGAAATCGCGATTGAGCACGCCCATGGCTTGATCAGCAGTTCGGTGATCAGGAGACCGGCGGCTATGGGGAGCGCGAATGCTCCCTTCCTGGTCTCGATGAAATCGTCTTACCTGTGCGACACGCGGGGCTGTACGAGCAACCGCAAATCAGTTCCGCGAGCAAAGATCGAAAACGGATTCTCCGAGATTTTGAGGGCGTTGCAGCCACAAAAGCAGCTCTTCGCTCTGGTCAGGGAGATGTTTAACGACGCATGGAACATGCGCCTCATAGAAGCCAAGAACGACAAGGCTGCTCTCAAGCGGCAGATAGCCGACCTCGATAAACAGATTCAGGGCCTTCTGGACAGGATTATGGATGCGACTAGCCCTTCTGTCATTGGCGCATATGAAGCGCGTATAGACAAGCTTGAGCGCGAGAAAATCCTGCTCACCGAGCGAGTTGACCAAATCATGCCTCCGAAAGGCAGGCGAGAGGAGTCTATCGAACCGGTCTTGGAATTTCTGTCAAAGCCTTGGAATCTTTATGAAAACGGTAGCTTACTACTCAAGCGAACAGTGCTTAGATTGACCTTTTCGGAACCCCTACGATACTCCCGCGAAAGGGGTTATCGAACCGCTAAAATCACCTTTCCATTCAAGGTGTTAGCGGATTTCTGCAACCAAAAATGTGAGATGGTGGAGCCTAGGGGAGTCGAACCCCTGACCTCTTGCATGCCATGCAAGCGCTCTCCCAACTGAGCTAAGGCCCCATCATGGTACTGCCGAAGCAGTGGACGGACGTTTATGAGACGGTGGCGATGAGCGCAAGTCCAAAAAATGGAAAATGCCAAAAAGTTTCCGCCCCGCGTCCGGGGTGGGCATGAGGCGGCGTGGGCCGCCTCTGACCGGTCTTAGTTTTCGTCTTCCGACGACATGTCGGTGATATCGTCCAACGAGACGTTATCATTGTCGTCGTCATCATCGTCCAGCAGATCATCGTCCAGTTCGACATCGACATTGTCGTCATCGTCCAGAACCAGTTCCTCATCCGAAGCGTCTTTGCGCGCTTTGGCCGAGGCGGCGTCTTCCGCATCTGCGGCGATCATCCGGCTTTTGCCGGTTTCAAGCTCCACGATCTCGCCAGTGTAGGGGCTGATGATCGGGTCCTTGTTCAGGTCGTAAAACCGCTTGCCGGTTGTCGGGCAAACGCGCTTTACGCCCCATTCTTCCTTGGGCATGTCAAATCCCCTTGATATCAGGTGAGTCGTAATAATGATTCAGGTCACGTGCCACATGCAGCAGGCACTGTCAAAGCCTTTGAGCAGGAGAAACAGGCATATGGGAGATCACGCACTGCCCGGGACGCCTCCGGTGCCGCTGACGTTGCGCAAATCGGCGCGGGCGAGGCGGATCAGCCTGCGGATTTCCCAACTGGATGGGCGGGTTACGCTGACCTACCCGCAGGGCGTGCCGGAGACCGAGGCGCTGAGTTTTGCCCGCACCAAGGAAGAGTGGATTCGTCAGCATTTGCAGGATCGCCCCGATCCGGCAATCGTTCAGTTCGGTCAGACCATCCCCATCGAAGGCATAGAGCGGCGAATCGTGCCGGCAACGGGGCGTCGTGTTCTGTTGCAGAACGATGAAATCGCCGTGCCTGCTGGGGCCGAGACGCGGCGCCTGGCACGATTTCTCAAGGAACTGGCGCGGGACCGTCTGACCGGGGCCTGCGACGATTACGCGGCCATGCTGGGTCGGTCGTATTCCAGCCTGACCATCCGCGATACCCGATCCCGGTGGGGGTCGTGCAGCTCGGCCGGGGGGTTGATGTTCTCTTGGCGGCTGATCCTCGCGCCGTCCGAGATTCTGCACTACGTCGCCGCGCATGAGGTGGCGCATCTGGCCGAGATGAACCATTCCCCTGCATTCTGGGCACAGGTCGAACGGATTTTCGGGGACTACCGCGATCAGCGGCGTTGGCTGCGCGACAACGGGGCGCAGCTGCACCAGTACAGATTCGATGCCGTGGTGAGTTGACCCCGCGCCCGTTTGTGATCACAAATTGGGAATGCTGACCACACGCCCCTCAGACTCTCACAGCGCGACACATGACCGGGTGTACCGCGCGTTACGTTCCAGAATCATGCATGGCGAGATGGCGCCGGGGCAGGCGCTGACCCTGCGCGGGATCGGCAAGGAATTCGGTGTCTCGATGACCCCCGCGCGTGAGGCCGTGCGGCGGCTGGCGGCCGAAGGTGCGTTATTCCTGTCTACATCGGGCCGCGTTTCAACGCCTGAACTGACCAATGACCGGATCGAAGAACTGGCCGCCTTGCGCGCCTTGCTTGAGGTCGAACTGGCCAGCCGCGCCCTGCCGAGGGCGCATATGGCGTTGATCGACCGGTTGCAGAGCATCAATATGAACGTGGCCGAGATGGTCACCAAACGGGACGCCGTCGGCTACATCCGCACCAATCTGGAGTTTCACCGCACGCTCTATCTGCGGGCACAGGCCCCGGCGATGCTGGCGATTGCGGAAACCGTCTGGCTACAGCTTGGCCCCACCATGCGCGCGCTTTACGGGCGGCTTCGGCGGACCGACCCTCCGCATAACCACAAGCTGATCATCGCGGCGTTGCAGGCCGGAGACGAGCCCGGTTTGCGGCTGGCGGTGCGCTCGGATGTGACACAGGGCCTGCGGTTGCTGGTCAGTTAAGCGGCTTGTTGCCGAAGGTCTGAAATTGCCTCTGATTGGCTATGTCGTTGTGGTTTGGAAGTTGGGTCTGGGTTACTCTGACCCAAATCACAACAAGAGCAGATTTCAATCATGATCGATCGACGGATTTTTTCATTGGGCCTCGGGTCGGCCCTGTTGACCGCCTGTTCCACCGGCGCCCCGACCAGCGCACCCGCCTCGCGGATGCGCCCGGTGCCCAATGCCGGGTGGGATGCATGGGTTGCAGGCTTCAAGGGCAGGGCGGCGGCGCAGGGGATTTCTCAAACCACCCTCAACCTTGCCTTTCAGGGGGCAGGCTATCTGCCCGAGGTGATCGAGCGCGACCGCAATCAAGTCGAATTCAAGCGCTCGCTCGAGGATTATCTGGCCATCGCAGCCTCGGACGAGCGGATCGCGACCGGCAAGCAGATGCTGGTGCGCCACGCCGGGACCCTGTCGCAGATCGAGGCGCAGTATGGCGTCGATAAAGAGGTCGTCGTTGCCGTCTGGGGCCTGGAAAGCCGCTATGGCGCGCGGCGCGGGGATGTGCCGGTGATCTCGGCGGTGTCCACGTTGGCCTATGACGGGCGTCGGGGTGCGTTCTTTGAAAAGCAACTGATCGCGGCGCTTCAGATCATTCAAGAGGGCGACACGAGCCCCGCCAACATGACCGGCAGCTGGGCCGGTGCGATGGGGCATACGCAGTTCATCCCGACGTCCTATCTGGCCTATGCGGTGGATTTCACCGGTGACGGGCGGCGGGATATCTGGTCCGAGGATCCGACGGATTCTCTGGCCTCAACCGCCGCCTATTTGGCGCGCGCCGGTTGGGTGCGGGGACAGCCCTGGGGGGGTGAGGCCGGTACGGTTTCGGGCACGCCCGTCGCTGTGCTGCAGCCGCAAAAACCGGGGCCGCGCATTGCCGTGTTCCGCAATTTTCAGGTCATCAAACGCTACAACAACTCGGACAGCTATGCGATTGGAGTCGGGCACCTGTCTGACCGGATCGCGGGCGGTGCGCCGTTTCAGGCCTCGTTCGGGCCGGATGCCACGGGTCTGACGCTGGAGGACCGCAAGGAGCTTCAGCGCCGTCTGACCTCGGCTGGCTATGACACGCAGGGGGCGGACGGGGTGATCGGCAAGAATACCGAATCCGCGATCAGCGCGTACCAGCGCGCCAACGGGCTGGCCGTTACCGGCAAGCCTTCGGTTGAGTTGCTGCGGCGGTTGGGCGGTTAGGCCGCCAACCCTTTCGAGCCGATATCCAGAAACTTCTGGCGGCGGTCTTGAATCAGGGCCGCTGCATCTTTGCCGTCCAGCTCTTGCAGCATGGCGGCAATTGCAGTGCGCACCGATTCAACGGTGGCTTCGCGATCCCGGTGGGCACCACCCTTGGGTTCGGTGATGATCCGGTCGCAGACGCCCAGCTTGTGCAGGTCCTGAGCGGTCAGGCGCAGCGCTTCGGCGGCCTCGCGCATCTTTTCGGCATCCTTCCACAGGATCGAGGCACAGCCCTCGGGCGAGATCACCGAATAGACCGAATGCTCCAGCATCGCGACGCGGTTCGCGGTGGCAAAAGCCACAGCCCCGCCCGAGCCACCTTCGCCGATGATCACCGACACCAGCGGCACACCGATTTTCAGGCACATCTCGGTTGAGCGCGCGATGGCCTCTGACTGTCCGCGTTCCTCAGCCCCTTTGCCGGGGTAGGCACCGGCGGTGTCGATCAGAGTGATTACCGGCAGGCCAAAGCGGCCGGCCATTTCCATCAGGCGCACGGCCTTGCGATACCCTTCGGGGCGGGCCATGCCAAAGTTACGTTCGATCCGCGATTTGGTGTCCGAGCCCTTTTCGTGGCCGATCACCATGACGGGCTGATCGTTGAACCGGGCCAAGCCGCCGATCACCGCCAGATCGTCGGCAAAGTTCCGGTCCCCGGCCAGCGGAGTGAATTCGGTGAACAGCTCTTTGACATAGTCCTGACAATGCGGGCGTTCAGGGTGGCGCGCCACCTGACATTTCCGCCATGGGGTCAGGTCGCCATAAAGCTCTTCCAGCAGCTTGGCGGCCTTGGCGTCCAGCGCGGCGGCTTCTTCGGCCACGTCCATCTCTTCATTGGCACGGGCCAGCGCGCGCAGTTCCTCGGCCTTGCCTTCGATCTCGGCCAGGGGTTTTTCGAAATCCAGATACTGGGTCATGACGCCTCTCAACGCGGAAGTTCCCTGCTATATGACCTGTGGTTGCCCGGGATGCAACTCAGCAAGATTTGTGGATGCGGGATATGCGACCACGGATGGGCAAAGAGAAGGAAGGGCGTCAATGCCAGCCAGCTATGAAAACCGCATACTGCGGGTACTGGAGTACATCCACGACCACCCCGCCGGGGATCTGTCGCTGGATGCGCTGGCCGACGTGGCGGCGATGTCCCGATTCCACTGGCACCGGGTGTTTCGCGCCCTGACCGGGGAAACCTGCGCGCAGGCGGTGCGTCGGATACGGCTGCACCGGGCGGCCATCGCGCTGGTTCGGTCCGACAAGCCGGTGGCTCGGATCGCGTCGGACGTTGGTTATCCCAACCTGAACTCCTTTGCGCGGGCCTTTTCAGAGGCTTACAGCCGCAGCCCTTCTGCATTTCGCAAGGCCGGGCAGTTTCTGCCCGCCCATCCACATTTCAGAACCGGAGAATATCCCATGTATCCTGTAACCACCCGAACCGAACCCGTCCGCCGCGTTGTCGGCCTGCCGCACAAGGGCGCCTATGCCGAGATCGGAAAAAGCTTCGAGGCCTTCAGCGCCTTGTGCGAATCCCGCCAGTTGTGGTCGCAGGTTGGGCCTGTAATCGGCGTCTATCTCGATAGCCCCGACGCCGTGCCTGTCGACGACCTGCGCAGCTATGCCGGGGCCGAATTTTGCGGTGCCGACACACCCGAAGGCATGGAGGCCGTGCAGATCCCCGGCGGCAAGACGGCCGTTCTGACCTTCAAGGGCCCGTATTCGGGGCTTGAGGCCGCTTATCACAGCCTGTTCGGCAACTGGCTGCCGGAATCGGGCGAAGAGCCCGCAGATAAGCCCTGTTACGAAATCTATCTGAACGATCCCCGTGACACCGCACCCGAAGAACTGCTGACGGAAATCTGTTTGCCGCTGAAGTAGCTCAATTCGGCCACAGGACCGGGTAAAGCGATGCAACCAGCAAAGCGGCCATGGTCCAGTTGAACGCCACCAATCGGCGCGGGTTCGTGAGGACTCGCGCCATTTGCTGCCCCAGAACGGTCCAGGTGCTGACCGAGGGCAGGTTCACTGCGCCAAAGACCAACGCCACGATCACGATAGCCTGCAACGTGTGATCCGGCGTGTAGGCGGTGGTGGCCGTCAGGGCCATGGCCCAGGCCTTGGGGTTGACCCATTGAAACGCGGCGGCCTGCATGAAGGTCATGGGATCGCCCTCGGACGCCTGGCCTCTGGTGGGCGCCGCGTGCGCGATTTTCCAAGCCAGATATAACAGATACCCGACCGAGGCGACTTTCAGAACCGTGTAGCTGACCGGGTACCTGTCGAACAACTGCACCAGCCCGGCTCCGACCAGCAGGACCATGACGGTAAAACCCAGCCCGATCCCCAGCATATGCGGGATGGTCCGGCGAAACCCAAAATTGGCGCCCGACGCCATCAGCATCAGGTTGTTCGGCCCCGGTGTGATGGACGAAACAAAGGCAAAGGCGATCAGGGCCAAAAGGATGTCATAGGTCATGGCGGCTATTTTAATGCGTAGCGGCCAAATGAAATTGCGTTTTCGTGCGCGACTCCGGTATCTTCGCAATTAATGACGAAGGTCGATCAAATAAATAAACAGATATTGCGCGAATTGTCACGCGATGGGCGCATCAGCAATCTGGAACTGGCTGACCGGGTGGGCCTGTCGCCCTCGGCCTGTCTGCGTCGGGTGCAGGAACTTGAGCGCACGGGCGTGATCTCGGGCTATCGCGCAGTGTTGAATCCGGCGGCGCTGGGCGTCGGTTTCGTGGCCTATATCGGTGTTGGTCTGGGCGAGCATACCAAGGCCGCGCAGGAAGGGTTCGAACGCGCCCTTCAACGCGCGCCAGAGGTGGTGGAATGTCACAATATCACAGGCACGATCGAATACCTGTTGCGCGTCGAATGCGCTGACCTGCCGGCCTACAAAACCTTTCACACCGAAGTGCTTGGCACCCTGCCGCATGTGACGTCGATCACCTCTTATGTGGTGATGGGGTCGCCTAAGGACATGCGGGCATGACCCGATGATGTGATCTGCAACTGTCTTGCAGGTCAGATTCTAACCGCCTAGAGTCATCAAAACGGCGTCCAAACAAGTAACTTATGCAAGGCGGCGCAGACTCAGGGAGACCAAAATGAAGTTTGTTCGGATTGGTGCAATTGCCATCGTTTCAACGATGATCGCGGGTGCCGCCATTGGCGCGCCACTTAAACTCAAACCAGCCAGCCCGCAGCCTTCGGGCCTGAAAACCGGCCTTGCGACGGACTATGCCTGGTTGGGAGCGCCGCCGCGCAAGATCGACTCACTCACCGAAGCCAAAGCGTTGTTGAACGAAAAGAAAGCGCCGGGAACGCCGCTTCGGGGTCTTGACTACAGCGACACCAACAAAGGTGACCCTGTTATGACCCATCCTGAACACTACAACGTTGCCGCAGATATTCGCGGGTTCATCAAATTCGACGAGCCCGGTCTTTATGAGTTGGAGACGCATTCCAATGATGGTCTCGAGGCTTGGATCGGCGGGCAAATGGTTGGTGGCGCCAGTTTCTCGCAACCGTGTTCTGCCAATGAGCGCGTTGAAGTCGAGGTGCCCGAGGCGGGATGGTACGAGTTGAAAATGATCTACTACCAAAAATACGGCACGTCCTGCCTTATGATGAAATGGGGGAAACAGGGCGATAAGTTGAGCTGGGTGCCAAACAATGTGTTCGGCTACAAGTGAAACGTAGGGGCGCAGTTCGGCGCCCCTTGTTTCTTTTTGGTTTAGCCGTTTGCGGCGATCAGCTCCGCCTGCGCCACGATCACTTCGGCCTGTTTGATCGAGGCGATGTCGACCAGACGCCCTTTGTAGACAGTGGCACCTTCGCCGTTGGCCTTGGCCTGCTCCATTGCGGCCAGAATTTCGCGCGCCTCACCGACGGCCTCGTCCGACGGGGTGAAGACCTGATTGGCCAGCGCGATCTGTTTCGGGTGGATCGCCCATTTGCCGACCATGCCCAGCGTGGCCGAACGTTTGGCCTGTGCGATATAGCCCTCGTCGTCCGAGAAGTCGCCGAACGGCCCGTCAACCGGCAGCACGCCATGGGTGCGGCAGGCGGCGACGATGGCGGCCTGCGCCCAATGCCACGGATCGGACCAGTGCTTTTCGCCGTCGCGCAGCATGTAGTAGTTTTCCTGCGTGCCGCCGATGCCTGTGGTCTGCATCCCCATCGAGGCCGCGAAATCCGCGGCACCCAGGCTCATCGCCTGCATCCGGGGGGATGAGGCCGCGATCTCTTCGACATGAGCGATGCCGGCGGCGGATTCGATGATGACCTCAAAGCTGACCGGCTTGGTACGACCCTTGGCGCGTTCGATGGCGGTGACCAAGGCGTCCACCGCGTAGACATCCGCCGCGCAGCCAACCTTGGGGATCATGATCTGGTCCAGACGGTCGCCCGCCTGTTCCAGCAGGTCGACCACGTCACGATACCAATAGGGCGTATCCAGCCCGTTGATCCGCACCGACATGTACTTGTTGCCCCAATCGACGGTGTTCAGCGCCTCGATCACGTTGGCGCGGGCGACGTCCTTGTCCGACGGCGCAACCGAGTCCTCAAGGTCGAGGTTGATCACATCCGCTGCCGACGCTGCCATTTTCGGGAACAGCTTTGTGTTCGATCCCGGTCCGAACAGCTGACAACGGTTGGGGCGCGCGGGGGCGGCGGGTTGAATGCGAAAGCTCATCTGGACCTCGTGCAAGAAAGGAAATTACGATTTTCTTGCTGTATGGGGTATTAAATTGCGCAACGCTTCGCAAGCGTCTTTGTGCAACTGCGGCAATGCAATCGCAGCATCTGCCGTGAGTTGGGGTCTGCGTGGTGATTAAAGATTAATCACTGTGAAAACTTCGGAGATTATTGCGCACAGGTTGCAGTAGCTGCAAAAATTTCCCTCTCTGGCAACCGAACTCAGAGGAAAACGCGAAACACTCGTAAGGCCCGTCCCTTAGCCTGCATCGGAATCAAAGGAGTAACCGCAATGATCGAGACACCGTACCTGCTGTTTTTGGGCGATGCGCCCGACCAATTGGCGGCCAAAGTGGCAGTTGGAATTAAGGACTGGCGCCCGGAAAACGCTGTCGGCCAATATCGCATGGAGGGCTGCAAGGCTGATCTGGGCCTGACGGACATGACCCTGATCGAGGCGAAAGCGGCCGGGGCCAAGACCCTCGTCATCGGCGTGGCCAACCGCGGGGGCGTGATCAGCCAGGAGTGGAAAAAGGTTCTGGTCATGGCGCTGGAGGAAGGGTTTGACCTCGCTTCGGGCCTGCACAACCTGCTGTGCGACGAACCCGATCTGGTTGCCGTTGCCGAGGCCACCGGCCAGAAGCTGCACGACGTGCGCGTACCCGAAGTTGATTATCCGATCGCCAACGGCATCAAGCGCAAGGGCAAACGGTGTCTGGCCGTCGGCACCGACTGCTCGGTCGGCAAGATGTATACCGCGCTGGCAATGGATGCCGAGATGCGCGAGCGCGGTATGAAATCCACCTTCCGCGCCACCGGCCAGACCGGCATTCTGATCACCGGTGACGGTGTGCCGCTGGACGCGGTGATTGCCGATTTCATGGCCGGTTCGGTCGAATGGCTGACACCCGACAATGACGACGACCACTGGGACCTGATCGAAGGGCAGGGGTCGCTGTTCCACGTGTCCTATTCAGGTGTGACCATGGCGCTAGTCCATGGCGGTCAGCCCGACGCGCTGATCCTGTGCCACGAACCGACCCGCGAGCATATGCGTGGCCTGCCGACCTACCAGCTGCCGACGCTCGAAACGCTGCGCGACACTGCGCTGGCGCTGGCCAAAGTCGGCAACCCGGATTGCTAGGTCGTGGGCGTTTCGGTCAACACACAGCATATGTCCGAGGAAGACGCGTCGGCCTATCTGGCCAAGGTCGAAGCCGACATGGGCCTGCCCGCGACCGACCCGTTCCGCTTTGGCTCGGGCAAGCTGGTGGACGCGCTGGCCGCGATGTGATCTGAACGATGCGTCGGGGGCGGGATTTCCGCCTCCGGCGGGAGTATTTGGAAAAAGATGAAGGAGCGTTTGCGTGCAGGTAGAGGTCTCTCGTGATGTGTTTCGACTGGCGCAGGTGTTCACCATTTCGCGCGGGTCGCGGACCGAGGCAAAGGTTCTGACCGTCCGGATTTCGGATGGAACCCATCAGGGCTGGGGCGAATGCGTTCCTTATGCGCGCTATGATGAAACACTCGAGTCGGTCGAGGCTGAAATCGCTGGTCTGCCTGTTGAGTTCACCCGTCAGTCTCTGATGGACCTTTTGCCTGCCGGCGCGGCCCGCAACGCCGTGGATTGCGCCCTGTGGGATCTGGAATGCAAGCGTGCGGGCAAACGGGCGTGGGATCTGGCCGGATTGCCAGTGCCGGGGCCGGAGATCACTGCCTACACCCTGTCGCTGGACACGCCCGACGCGATGCAGGCGCAGGCGGCGGCGAATGCGCACCGGCCTTTGTTGAAGATCAAGCTGGGCACCCCGGACGACATGCCGCGGTTAGAGGCGGTGCGCGCCGGTGCGCCAAAATCCAAGATCATTGTCGATGCAAACGAAGGCTGGTCGGCTGAGGTGTATGCCGATCTGGCGCCGCATCTGGTGCGGTTGGGCGTTGAACTGGTCGAGCAGCCTCTGCCCGCAGGGGAAGATGACGCACTGATCGGAATGGAACGCCCGGTGCCGGTCTGTGCCGACGAATCCTGCCATGACCGCGCCAGCCTGCCTGCGCTGAAGGGCAAATATGATGTGGTGAACATTAAGCTGGATAAAACTGGCGGCCTGACCGAGGCGCTGGCCTTGCGTGAAGCTGCGCTTGCCGAAGGCTATCGCGTGATGGTTGGCTGCATGGTCGGCAGCTCTTTGGCAATGGCCCCCGCGACGCTGTTGGCGCAGGGTGCGATGGTCACAGACCTTGACGGCCCGCTGCTGTTGGCCGAAGACCGCAACAACCCGCTGATTTTTGATGATGCCGGGGTGCACCCGCCCGTGGCGGCGCTCTGGGGCTGAGGAGAGATATATGACCCGCACCGTTTACGTGAACGGCGAATACCTGCCCGAGACCGAGGCCAAGGTATCCGTCTTTGACCGTGGTTTTCTGTTCGCGGACGCTGTTTACGAAGTGACCAGTGTTCTGGACGGCAAGCTGATCGATTTCGAAGGCCACGCCGTGCGTCTCAAGCGGTCGTTGGACGAGCTGGAGATGGCCGAGCCCTGCACCAAGGAAGAGCTGCTGGAGATTCACCGCAAGCTGGTGGAACTGAACGGCATCGAAGAGGGTTTGATCTATCTGCAAGTCAGCCGTGGCTCGGACGGCGACCGGGATTTCGTGTTCCCGTCCGCCGATACCAAGCCCAGTCTGGTGCTGTTCACTCAGAACAAGCCGGGACTGGCTGACAGCCCTGCGGCCAAGAAAGGCGCCAAGATCATCTCGATCGAGGATATCCGCTGGGGCCGCCGCGACATCAAGACCGTACAGCTGCTCTACCCGTCGATGGGCAAGATGATGGCCAAGAAAGCGGGCTGCGACGATGCGTGGCTGGTCGAGGACGGCTATGTCACCGAGGGCACCAGCAACAACGCGTACTTCGTCAAGAACGGCAAGATCGTCACCCGCCCGCTGTCGAACGACATTCTGCACGGCATCACCCGCAAGGCGGTGCTGCGCATGGCGGCAGAGGCGCAGATGGAAGTCGAAGAGCGTCTGTTCACCATTGATGAGGCGAAAGAGGCGGATGAGGCTTTCACCACCTCGGCCAGCGCCTTTGTCATGCCAGTGGTCGAGATCGATGGGGTGACGCTGGGCGACGGTACACCGGGCCCGATTTCGAAACGCCTGCGCGAGATTTATCTGGACGAAAGCCGCAAGGCCGCGATCTAAAGTAAAGGCCCGCCAAACCGGCGGGCCTTTTTCGTTTCGGGCGTCAGCCCTTTTTCGTCACGTTTTCTTCGAAGGCGACCTTGAAGGCGGCCTGTTTTTCGGGGCTGGCCTCGGTCTGGTAGTTGGCCTTCCACTCATCCATGGTCATGCCATAGAAAACCTCGCGGGCTTCGTCCTTGCCCATTTCGATGCCCTTTTCATTGGCGGCTTCCTGATACCAGCGCGACAGGCAGTTGCGGCAGAACCCGGCCAGATTCATCATGTCGATGTTCTGAACATCGGTGCGATCTTCCATCAGGTGCTTTTGCAACCGACGGAACGCGGCCGCCTGAAGTTCGATTTCGGTTTGCTTGTCCATGGCGTGGCTCCGAATGACTGTATCGTTGTCTCTGACCTAGCGGTCCGGTGGCGATGTTTCAACACGGTGGCTCAGGCCAGTTTCAAAGCCAGCCAAGGGATGATGCAGAAGATCAGGGTCAGGATTTTATAGTTCGCCAGATAGCGGAAATACGCTCGTTTCACATCTAGGCGTTCCATCTGGAACATCCGGCCATGAACGCCCGCAATCCAATCCTGCATCAGCACGATCATCAGGGTAGTGAACAACAGAACGATAATGTTGAGCACCGCTATCCAGCCAAAGACGGCGGTCAGAAACTCCTGCGTCATGGTCGCCTCCTTTCCCCTGAATATATGGGGATCAGCGGCAGGCCTCACAATAAGGTGTGATCAAAGGCCGCTGTCGGCCAGAGCATCCTGCAGGATCACGGCCATACGTTCGGCCCAGGCGCGTTGTCCGGCGTGATCGGCAATCAGATCGTTGCGCAGCTCGATCAGGGCGTTCGGGCGCCCATGGACGGTGCAGTGGCGGTCAATCGCGTCACCGGGCAGGAAACCGGTATAGGGCTCGTTCACGCCGACGCACAGGTCGCCCTCGGCCTCAAGCCGGTTGATCAGCGGGCGCGAGAACCGTTCGTCCGGTGTGTGCAGAACCCCCACATGCCACGGGCGCGGGGCGCGACCGCGCAATTGGCGAGTGAAGGAATGCATCGACACGATCACCGCGTGCGGCAGGCCCGCCATCCGCTCCAGCGCGTCGTGATAGGGGCGATAGCACATGTTCAGGCGCCGGTCCCGCTCGGCGGCGTCGGCGTGGCGATTGCCGGGGATGATCGAACCGTCATACAGCTTCATCATCAGAGTCGGATCATCCTCGCCCCGGTTCGGATCGATCACGAGGCGCGAGAAATTGGCCGCAATTACCGGTGCATTCAGAACCTCGCCCAGATGCTTGGACACCTCATAGGCGCCAACATCATAGGCGATGTGACGCTCCATATCCTCGCGCGGCAGGCCGAGGTCTCCGCCGTTGATTTCGGGCGGCACCGTGTTGGTTGCGTGGTCGCATGTGATCAGCCAGCGCGACGGGCGATCAGCGCCGTGGATAAAAAACGGAGAATACGTCATAAGCCTGTCATCTAGTTTGTCGCAGGTGTAGGGCAGTTGCTTTGAAAAGGGAATTGCGCAATAAGCAGCCTGAAGCAATGTTTGCGGTAACATTTGCGCAGAGCCAAGAGAAGACGTTAGGAGAACACCACCCATGCGACGCCTGAGAAATGTAAAAATCGTGGCGACGCTGGGACCGGCGTCCAATGACTATGACATGATCCGCGCGCTGCACGAGGCTGGCGCAGATGTGTTCCGTCTGAACATGAGTCACGGCAGCCATGATGAGATCCGCGAACGGCACCGGATCATCCGGCAGGTGGAAAAGGATCTGGACAGCCCAATTGCTATTCTGGCTGATCTTCAGGGGCCAAAACTGCGTGTGGGCGTTTTCTCCAACGATGCCGAGGAACTGGAAGAGGGTGCAACCTTCCGCCTGGACCTTGACCCGGCGCCGGGTGATGCCGCCCGTGTATGCCTGCCGCATCCCGAGATTTTCGCAGCACTTGAACCGGGCGCGCGCCTGCTGGTCAATGACGGCAAGATCCGTCTGATCGTTCAGGACTGCGGCCAGGATTTCGCCAATTGCACGGTTGAGGTTGGTGGCACGATTTCGAATCGCAAGGGCGTCAATGTGCCTGACGTGGTGCTGCCGCTGGCAGCGCTTTCGGCCAAGGATCGTGACGATCTGGAATTTGTCTGCCAACTGGGCGTCGACTGGCTGGCGCTGAGTTTTGTTCAGCGCGCCAAGGACGTGTTCGAGGCCCGTGCGCTGGCTGATGGCCGTGCCTCGATCCTGTCCAAGATCGAAAAACCTGCGGCGGTTGAGGCGTTCGACGATATCCTCGACGCCTCGGACGGGATCATGGTCGCGCGCGGCGATCTGGGGGTCGAACTGCCCGTCTCCGCCGTGCCGCCGATCCAGAAACGTCTGGTGCGAAAATGCCGGGGTGCTGCCAAGCCGGTGATCGTGGCAACCCAGATGCTGGAAAGTATGATCGAAAGTCCGATGCCCACCCGGGCCGAGGTCTCGGATGTGGCTACCGCCATATATGAAGGCACCGATGCCATCATGCTGAGCGCGGAATCTGCGGCAGGCTCGTACCCGGTCGAGGCGGTGCAGACCATGAACAAGGTTGCCATCGAGGTCGAGGCCGACCCCACATACGACCAGATCATCGCATCGTCACGCAGCGCCAAGGGCACCACGATTGCCGACGGGATCGTGGCCGCGGCGCGTGAGATTGCGGAAAAGACCGACATCAAAGCGATCTGCTGCTTTACCCAAAGCGGTACAACGGCGCTGCTGACCGCGCGGGAACGCCCCGGTGTTCCGATCATCGCGTTGACGCCCGCCACCGGAACCGCACGGCGCCTGTGCCTGAGCTGGGGCTGCCACTGCGTGATGACGCCCGAGCTTGAGCGGTTCAAGGGTGCGGTGGTCAACGCCGCCCGAGCGGCCCGGGCCGGTGGATTTGCCTCGGAGTCCGACCAGATCGTCGTGACCGCAGGTGTGCCGTTCAACGTGCCGGGAACAACAAATATCCTGCGTATCGCCCCCTGCGATGAGCGTTTGATATACAACACGGATCCGGGCTGATCCTTGCGGGTTTCCCGCTTTGCCAACGGTCGAGTGGGTCGACTGCCTATTTTTTAGGCAAAAAAAGTGCAGTAATATCAATAAAAAGCCGGACTCCGGGTTGAGTTCGGCAAATTCCCCTCTGTTTTTCGGTGTTTTTCCCGGATACTGATCCGCAAGGGCGGTCTACTCAGAAAGTTCCAGGTTCCGGCTGCCCTGCCGGGGGCACGGGCCCCGGTACAATCAAAAAATAACGGAGGAACGTCATGACAACGAAAATTGTCATTGGACTGGACGGGACAGAAACCGGGGAGCGCGCGATTGCCTTTGCCAAGGATTTGGCCGGGCGGATCGGAACGTGTGAATTGCTGGTGGTCTACGTGATCGAATGGTCCCCATTCACTTTCCAGACACCTGAAGAGAACGCTCTGCGGCACAAACGGCGCGAGGAAGAGGTCGAACTGGCCACAAACCGCGTTATCACTCCCGCAGTGGACGCGCTGAAGGCAGAAGGCTTCACAGCCCATGGCATTGTCCGCCATGGCGACGTGGCCGAAACGCTGAACGCGATCACGGTCGAAAACGGCGGCACCCAGATCATCGTCGGGCGTGCGTCGGCGGACGGGTTCAAGAAACGCCTGTTCGGCAGCTCGACCCAGAATCTGGTCATGCACGCCGATGTGCCGGTCACCGTCGTGAACTGAGGGGAGTGATGAGTATGAATACGTTTCAAAAACTGAGCCTTGGTGCATCTGCGGCCCTGTTCGCCAGCCCCGCATTGGCGCAAGACGCGCCGGGTCTGGACGACAAGATCAATCAGGCATTCGCAGATTTCACCGGGCCTTTTGTCCGCTTTATCTTCGCCCCGTTTCCGGGGACGGGTTTCCCCTGGATCGTGGGGTGGCTGGTGATCGCAGCGACGGTGTTTTCGCTGTATTTCGCCTTCGTGCAGTTCCGCTTTTTCGGACATGCCATCAGCCTCGTCAAAGGGGATTATTCCGATCCCAACGACGCGGGTGAGGTCAGCCACTTTCAGGCCCTTGCCACCGCGCTTTCGGGAACGGTCGGTCTGGGAAACATCGCCGGTGTGGCGGTGGCCGTCGGTATCGGCGGGCCGGGCGCGACGTTCTGGATGATCATGGCGGGCCTGCTGGGCATGGCCTCGAAATTCACCGAATGTACGCTGGGCGTGAAGTACCGCAACGAATACGAAGACGGCACCGTTTCCGGTGGCCCGATGTACTACATGTCCAAGGGCTTTGCCGAACTGGGCTTGCCCGGTGGTAAGATCTTGGCGGTTCTGTTCTCGATCTTCTGTATTCTAGGTGCGCTGGGCGGGGGCAATATGTTCCAGGCCAACCAAGCACATGAGCAGATCGCGGGCGTTTTGCAGAACGACTGGTACTCGGAACGAGGTTGGATCACCGGATTGATTTTTGCAGCCATCGTGTTCGCGGTAATCGTGGGCGGCCTGAAATCTATCGCGCGCGTGACAGAAAAAGTCGTACCTTTCATGGGCATTATGTATGTGCTGGCCGCGCTGGTCATCATCATCATGCATGCAGATCAAATCGGTTGGGCCTTTGGTCAGATCTTCGCAGGAGCCTTCACCGGTCTCGGCGTGGCGGGCGGCATGGTTGGCGCATTGATCCAGGGCTTCCGTCGTGCGGCGTTCTCGAACGAAGCGGGTGTTGGGTCCGCTGCAATTGCGCACTCGGCGGTGCGGACCAGTGAACCGATCACGGAAGGCTTCGTGTCGCTGCTGGAACCGTTCATCGATACGGTTGTGATCTGTACCATGACCGCGTTGGTTATTATCATCACTCAGCAATTGATCGTTGATCCTGCAACTGGTCTTTATATGCTGAATGAAGATGGCGGTGGTATCGCCACTGTAGGCGGCAACTCAGGCGTTAATCTCACCTCAGCCGCGTTCGAAAGCGCCTTTTCCTGGTTCCCTAAAGTGCTGGTTGTGGCCGTCGTGTTGTTCGCTTTTTCGACCATGATCAGTTGGTCCTATTACGGCCTCAAAGCCTGGACTTACCTGTTCGGCGAGGGTCACACCAAAGAACTGATCTTCAAGATCATCTTCTGCGTCTTTGTGGTTATCGGGGCGGCGGCCGATCTTCTCCCAGTTATTGACTTCTCGGATGCTGCGATCTTTGCGATGGCGGTTGTGAACGTCTTTGCGCTCTACTTCCTGATGAAAGTGGTGCGGGAAGAGCTGGCCAGCTATGCAGCCCGCCTGAAAAGCGGCGAGATTCGCAAATTCGAGCACTGAACCATTCCACCGGGGCGGCCAGCGCTGCCCCGGTGCCTGACCAGCCTGCGAAAAGCGCAGATTCTGGTCAAAACCCCCTTGCCAGTATGACCGAACTTGCGTAAACGGCGCTTCTGATCGCGTGACCGGCCGAGATGGCATGCCGAGTCGCGTTTAGAACCGAACCCTGAAAGGAGACGGAAATGCCTAAGATGAAGACCAAGTCGAGCGCCAAGAAGCGCTTTAAGGTGACTGCGACCGGTAAGGTCCTTGCTGGCCAGGCCGGCAAACGGCACGGCATGATCAAGCGGACCAAAAAGTTCATCCGCGACGCCCGTGGCAACACCACCCTGTCCGCCCCCGACGCCAAGATCGTCAAGGGCTACATGCCCTACGACCGCTAAGAGGAGATTAAGAGATGTCCCGCGTTAAAGGTGGAACCGTAACTCACGCCCGTCACAAGAAGGTCATCAAGGCCGCCAAAGGTTACTATGGCCGCCGCAAGAGCACCTTCAAGGTTGCTCGTCAGGCCGTCGACAAGGCCAACCAGTATGCAACCCGCGACCGCAAGAACCGCAAGCGCAACTTCCGCGCGCTGTGGATCCAGCGTATCAACGCTGCTGTCCGTTCGCATGACGAGGCTCTGACATATTCCCGCTTCATCAACGGCCTGAATCTGGCCGGTATCGAAGTGGACCGCAAAGTTCTGGCCGACCTGGCCGTGCACGAACCGGAAGCGTTCGGCGCGATCGTCGCCAAAGCTCAGGCTGCTCTGGCTGCCTGATCCTCTGAAAAGAGACAGTGAATGAAGGGCCGTCCCGTTTGGGGCGGCTTTTTTGCGACCAGAAACTGATTGGTCTGCAAAGAGCCCCTAGCTGACTCGGCCAAAGGCTCTAAGATCGATGCAAATTCGATATGAGGCATAGAATCGATGTTGTTGAACTGGAAAACTATATCTGAAATCTATGAGGGTGTGATCAGCGGCAGTTGTTCGTTGGAAGATGCCGACAGATGGGGCTGTTCAGTCATGAACGCCAACGACTTAGGAACCTTAGAGTTTGAACCAGCGAAAGACAAAGCTGACCTGTGGGAAGCTGCAATGTTCCTCTTTGGCATTGATCTGCAGTACGCTCCGGGAGAGTATCTCCACTCCGTGGAGCAGGTGTCGCAGGTATACGAGCAAAGGTGGAAGTCTAGGTCCGCTTAGTCCGCATAGCGGACATTGGTTGCACCAGTTTCATCGCGCCTCCAGAAGAGTAAGCGCGTCAAAAACTGACCTTTCAAATACTGATACAACCTGTGTGTCTACTCACTTTTCTCTTTCTTCACCAACTGCGCCGCAAACGCCACTCCGGTCCCCGGACCCGCATAGGTGACCATGATCACATCATCCAGATACACCCCGTTGAAGATGCCTGCGGACACGTCGTCCCCCGAAATCCCGGCCTCAGCCAGAACAAAGCGGGTGGGGTCGTCCAGGCTGAAAGTGCCCATCGCCTCTTCGACGATCCAGTCGGTGTCGCCGATCCGGCGCCAGCGGTTGGTGGCAGTGATCAGGTTGCCATCCAGCTTGGTGATCTCCAGCTCCATCTCGGTTTTCAACAGACCTTTTGCGTGGTTCGGGTTCGACTTGGCGAAACCCACCAGATAGGTCCCGTGCCATGTGCCGACGATCTGAGGGAAACCGCTGCCCTCTTCGGCGCTGGCCGGAGCAGCGATGGAAAGCGCAAGAACCGCGACCAGGCTGCGAAGGAAATTGAATGCCATGGGGTATCTCCTGAATTGAATGGCCACAGGCTACCCGAGTTCAGGAATTTGGCAAAACGCAGCGCAGAAACAAAAAAACCGGCGCTGTGGGCGCCGGTTTCTTAGGAATAGTGCGAGGCCTTAGCCGAACACGCGACCCAGCGCGCCGTCGACCGCATCGGTGATCTGGTCGATGTCATCCGCCGTCGCGATCAGCGCGGGCGAGAAGCACAGCGTGTTGTTGCGACCCGGGACCGAGCGGTTGGTGACGCCGATGATCACGCCCTGCGCCATACAATCGGCCACGACCGCCTGTGCCAGTTTTTCGTCCACCGGCTCTTTGCTGCTGCGGTCTGCAACCAGTTCAGCGCCCAGGAACAGGCCTTTGCCGCGCACGTCGCCGATGACCTTGTGCTTTTCCATCAGTGCCTGCAGGTTGCCCATCATGCGATCCCCCATGGCCGAGCAATTGCCCAGCAGGTTCTCGTCCTCGATGATGCGCATATTCTCGATCGCGGCTGCCGGACCAGCGGTGCAACCACCAAAGGTCGAGATGTCGCGGAAGTAGTTCAGCGGATCGGCCGCGTCGTCCTTGAACATCTCAAAGACTTCCTCGGTGGTGACCATGCAGGCAATCGCTGCATAGCCCGAGGCGACGCCCTTGGCCATGGTCACGAAGTCGGGTTTGATGCCGTATTGCTGGTATCCGAACCATGTGCCGGTGCGGCCAACGCCACAGACGACCTCGTCGATATGCAGCAGGATGTCGTATTTCTTGCAGATCTCCTGCACGCGCTGCCAGTAGCCCTCGGGCGCTTCGATCACGCCGCCGCCTGCGGTCACCGGTTCAAGGCACAGCGCGCCGACGGTGTCCGGACCTTCGCGCAGGATGACCTCTTCGATCTGGTCTGCGGCCCATTCGCCGAAGTTTTCGACAGGCGCGCCGTCCAGTTCGTGCTTGCGGTATTCCATGCAATGCGGCACGCGCACGAAACCGGGCGCGAAGGGGCCGTATTGCGCGTTACGCTCATCCTGACCACCCGCGGACATGGTCGCCAGAGTCGAGCCATGATAGTCGCGGTCGCGATACAGGATCTTGGTCTTCTTGCCGCCGTATTTCTTGTGCGCGATCTGGCGCACCATCTTGAACGCCTTCTCGTTCGCCTCGCTCCCTGAGTTGGTGTAGTACACGCGGCTCATGCCCGGCATTTTCTCGATCAGCTTCTCGGCGAAGATTGCACCGGGGATCGAACCGGCGGAGTTGGCGAAATAGCACAGCTTCATCAGCTGGTCGTACACGGCCTTACAGATCGATTCGCGGCCATAGCCCACGTTGACGGTCCAGACGCCGCCCGAAACGGCATCCAGATGCTCTTTGCCGTTCTGATCCCAAACACGCATTCCCTTGCCTTCGACAATGATGCGGGGATCATTGGTTTCAAAGGGCTTGTGCTGGATCAGGTGGTGCCAGATATGGGCGCGGTCGGCCTCGACCACGCGGGAAAGATCGTTTTCGTTGAACGTGCCGTCCATGACATGTCCTTTCAGAAGTATTGGGTGCGCAAGATACGGGTACGTTGCCGCCCCGGCTTGAAATTTTCGATGGCCCAGATCACCGCGAAAGGCCATCTGTAGATAGGGCCAGATTGCACCATCCCGTATTGCCAGTCCATGGCTTCGGCGTATTTCTACGGGTTTGCCAGGCGCGGTACTTTGTGATCAAGTCCGGCGAGAACTGAACTGGGAGGGTCAGCAGATGGCAGGGGACAATATCTACGAGCGTCATTTGGACAAGAACCGCGCGAACTACACGCCTTTGTCCCCGCTGAGTTTCATCGAACGCACCGCAAAGATCTACCCCGATTACCCTTCGGTGGTTTACGGCGGACGTCGCTTTAGCTGGGCAGAGACCTATGCCCGCTGCCGCCGTCTTGCGGGGGCATTGGCGGCGCGTGGTGTGGGCAAAGGCGACACGGTTTCGATCATCGCCGCCAACATCCCCGAGATGTACGAGGCCCATTTCGGCGTGCCCATGACCGGTGGCGTGCTGAACACGATCAATACGCGGCTGGACGCGCCTATCATTGCCTTCATCCTGAACCATGCCGAAGCCAAGGTGCTGCTGGTCGACCCAGAGTTTTCGGGCGTGGTGAAAGAGGCCCTGAAACAGGTCGATCATGATCTGCTGGTCATCGACATCGAAGACCCCAGTTTTGATGGCGGTGAAAAGCTGGGCAGCCTGACCTATGACGCGCTTCTGGCCGAGGGCGATCCGGAATTCGCGTGGTCTCTGCCCGATGATGAATGGGATGCGATCACGCTGAACTATACCTCTGGCACCACGGGTAACCCGAAAGGGGTCGTATATCACCACAGAGGCGCGGCGCTGAACGCGCAGTCGGACCTGCTGGACTGGAACATGCGGAAACACTCGGTCTACCTGTGGACCTTGCCGATGTTCCATTGCAACGGCTGGTGTTTCCCGTGGGCGATGGCGGCCAATGCCGGAGTCTCGGTCTGTTTGCGGGCGGTGCGGGATGAGCCGATCTATGCCGCGTTCCGCGACGAAAAGGTTACCCATTTCTGCGGTGCGCCGATTGTTCTGAACATGCTGGCCAATGCGCCGGATCACCTGAAAGATTTCGATCATGAGATCAAGGTGATGACCGCAGGCGCCCCGCCACCCGCCGCCGTGATCGAAAAGATGGAACGCATGGGTATCGAAGTGACCCATGTGTATGGGCTGACCGAGACCTATGGCCCCTCGGTTGTGTGTGCGTGGAAAGACGCGTGGAACAACAAAGGGGCCGAGGAGCGTGCGGCGCTCAAGGTTCGGCAGGGTGTTCCCTATACGGCGTTGTCGGGGCTGATGGTGGCCGACCCGGAAACGCTGGAACCGGTGCCCGCAGATGGCGAGACGATGGGCGAGATTTTCATGCAGGGCAATGTCGTCATGAAAGGCTATCTGAAAAACGCCGAGGCCACCGACAAGGCCTTTCGTGGCGGCTGGTTCGCCTCGGGCGATCTGGGGGTGATGCACCCGGACGGCTATATCGCGCTCAAGGATCGGTCCAAGGACATCATCATCTCGGGTGGCGAGAATATCTCATCGGTTGAGGTCGAGGATATCCTCTACAAACACCCCGCCGTGATGGAGGCCGCCGTGGTCGCGCGCCCGGATGAGAAATGGGGCGAGACGCCCTGCGCCTTTGTCGAACTCAAGCCGGATGCGCAGGCGAGCGAGGCGGATATCATTGCCTATTGCCGGGACAACATGGCCCATTTCAAGGCGCCCAAGACGGTGGTTTTCGGAGCGTTGCCCAAGACCTCGACCGGCAAGATCCAGAAGTTCAAGCTGCGCGATCAGGCGCGGGCGCTGACCTAGGCGCCCAACTTGCCAAAGATCGACAGGTCAAGGCTCAGCATCTCACCCATCCACACTGCACGGTCCCGGTGATCGGCCAGATGATCACCGGTTTCCGGGTGGGTGAAGATGGTCAGGCCCTGTCGGTTCAGCATCAGCCACGGAATGACCTGATCGAACGCGTCCGGAGCGAAAGTCAGCTGGCAGCTCCAGCGCGGGTGAGGGCCGACATTTCTGGCGTGCATCCGGCCCATCCTAACTGGAAACAGGCGCGCGGCCTCATGGCAGACCTGTTGCGCAATGTCCTGCGTGTCGGCGTCGAAATAGACATGGGCGTGATAGCCGGTGATCTCGGGCATTGGGGCCTCCTGCGTTGGTGTCGCAGGATAACCGGGGCAGGCCGCCCGCTCCACCAACGCGGGCACACAGACGCTGTGCGCCAGATCAGGCCGCGGCCTCGGGGTGGGCGGCCCTGAAGGCGGGGTGTTCGACCCCGCCGTCCCGCTCATGCCGTCAGCCGTTTTTCAGCACAGCCGCGTCAAGGGCTTGTGCCAGCACATCCGCGCTTCCGATGTGGTTGGCCAACACCAGAATGAGCCGTGCGTTCAGGGCTTCGCTTTCCGATTTGTCCAGCCCGTCATGGGCGGCCAGCAGCCCGGCATAGAAATCATCGCCATTGTCGAGATTCGGGGTGAGGATCAGATCGGCCATCTTGCTTACTCCTTACCGGTGGCCCGGCGGATCGCCTGCCGGAATGCGTTTTCTTCGAAGCTGTCGCGCCGTGCGGCCACGTGCTGATCGGGGCGGATCAGATAGACCGCGCTGTCTGCGTCGCCCAGATAGCGTCGCTTTAGCTCCAGCGTCAGATCATCCTTGACCGAGAGCGCCAGCCGGGTGGCTTCGATGCCGTCTTCCTCGATCCGGTCAGGCGCGTCGGCGTCGATGGTCAGCAAGGTGAATTTACCCGCCAGTTTCGGCAACAGGAAATCGTCCCCCAAAGGCGCATCCGGGCAGGCCGCGCCCGGGCGCGTGATGTCCGGTCCGTTCAGGGCATCTGCCGAACTGAGCGACGATCCCTCATAGGTACAGGGCGTGCTCAGCCGACCGGAATTCACCAGCGGTCGCGCGAATTCAAATTGCTCGCTGAGGTCCAGAACCGCATCCCGGAACTGCCGTGACATGTCGGATTTCGGCGTGATGAAATCGGTCGAGCGCGTGGACATGCGGATATTTTCATCGGCGGCCTGAACCCGCTCGCGGTTGTAGCTGTCCAGCAGAATCTCGGGCGCTTTGCCGTCGATGACCAGTTTGAGCTTCCAGCACAGGTTATCCGCATCCTGCATTCCGGAATTTGCACCACGCGCGCCAAACGGGCTGACCTGATGCGCACTGTCCCCGGCGAACAAGACGCGGCCATAGCGGAACCGCTCCATCCGCCGACATTGGAAGGTGTAGATCGACACCCATTCCAGTTCGAATTTCACATCCTCGCCCAACATCGCCCTGAGCCGCGGAATGACGTTCTCGGGCTTTTGTTCGTTTTCCTTGTCGATGTCCCAGCCCAGTTGCAGGTCGATGCGCCAGACATTGTCGGGCTGTTTGTGCAACAATGCCGATTGCCCGCGATTAAAGGGCGGATCGAACCAGAACCAGCGTTCGGTCGGGAAATCGGCCTCCATCACCACATCGGCGATCAGGAAGTTGTCCTCGAAGACACGGCCTTCGAAATCCAGCCCCAGCATCCGGCGCGTCGGGGAATGCGCCCCGTCACAGGCGATCAGCCACTCGGCCTCGATGTTATAGGGGCCTTCGGGGGTTTCGACCTCGAGCGTGACATGGGTGTCGTGGGTGCCGATGGCCTCAACCTTGTTGCGGCCGCGGATTTCGAGGGGGGCACCTTCGGCCTGCAATTCGCGCACCCGGTCAACAAGGGCGTTTTCAAAATAATATTGCTGCAGGTTGATGAAGGCGGGATTTGCATAACCCGTGTCAGGCTGCAGGTCGAACTCATAAACCTGACGATTGTCGAAATAGACCTTGCCCGCGTTCCACAGCACCCCTTTTTCCACCATCGGACGCCCTGCGCCCAGACGGTCGGCAATATCGAGCGTGCGCTGGGAAAAGCAGATGGCGCGGCTGCCGAAACTGACCTTGTCATTGTCGTCCAGCACCACGACCTCAATCCCTTGCTGGGCCAGATCGATCGCGGTGGCCAGCCCGATCGGCCCCGCGCCGATCACGATCACCTTATGTCGGGCAGGAGAGTGTGCATCCTGATCCGGGCTGCGTTCATAGGCGTATAACGGGACTTCGAAGATCTTGTTCATGGGCTCTCCCCCGATGGTCCAGCGCAGGTTGCGCGCAAGATTTCGTTCCCCGGCCCTGTGGGGCCGAAGGCTTGAGCCAATGGTTTCACCGAAAATTCCGCCGCAAAACGATCTGGATCAAATGCGACGGAATGTCCTCGGCCGTTATATTGGTCTTACCGTGCGTACGGGTCTGAGTGAGCGGGCAGCACTGTGCCGGTGCAGTCGCCGAAGCCGATTGTGTACCCCTTGCCTTTGGCCGCGCCGGTCAGGGTCAAGGTGTCGCCATCCTCGATGAAACTGCGCGTCTCGCCGCTGTCCAGCGTCAGCGGTTCTTTTCCGCCCCAACTGAGTTCTAGCAGTGAGCCGCGTTCGGGTTTCGTCGGGCCTGAGATTGTGCCGGACCCCAGCAGATCGCCGGTATTCATCGGGCAGCCCGAAGTTGAATGGTGCGCCAGTTGCTGCGCAGCGGAATAGTACATCTCGCGGTAATTGGTGCGGGCAATGGTGGTGGCGGGTTTGCCTGCGGGTGCCATCGTGACGGACAGGTCGATGTCATAGAGCATCGGACCGCAGTCTTTCAGGTGGTCCAGCAGCTCGTGCTCGCGCGCAGGGGTCTCACAACGGAACGGCTCCAGCGCGGCCTTTGTCACGATCCAAGGGCTGATCGAGGTCGCAGTCGCCTTGGCCTGAAACGGGCCGAGCGGCTGGTATTCCCACGCCTGAAGATCGCGGGCGGACCAGTCGTTCAGCAGGACATATCCAAAGATGTTGTCATCGGCCTCCTGCACCGTGATCGGCCCGTCCGAGGGGGTGCCGACGATGGCGCCCATCTCAAGCTCGATGTCAAAGCGGCGGCTGGGCAGGAATGCGGGGCGGTCCTGATCAGGCGATTTGATCTGACCCCAAGGGCGGCGAACATCGGTGCCCGACACCACAACCGAGGATGCCCGGCCGTTATACCCGATGGGAATGTGCAGCCAGTTCGGTGGCAGCGCGTTTTCCGGCCCACGGAACATGGTGCCGACGTTTTGCGCGTGATGACGCCCGGCGTAGAAGTCGGTGTATTCGCTGACGGCGAAGGGCATGTGCAGTTTGGCTTTGCCCTGCGGAACCAGCAAGGGTTCGACCTTTTCCCTCTCTTCGGCCCCATCGGCCAGCAGAGCCGTCAGACGCGCGCGCAACGCGGCCCAGACTGCGGGGCCTTGCTCCATCAGCGGGTTCCAGAAGGGCAGGTCGAACAGCGGCTCGTCGTCCAGTTCAATCACACCTTCGGCTTCGGCTGCGGTCACGTCCAGAATCATGTTTCCGATCGCCACGCCGCAATGCGGGTCGGACCCGTCGACTGAAAAGACGCCATAAGGCAGGTTGTTCAGCGGAAACGGGTGGTCGGCGTCATTGGCCGAGGCCACCCAGGATTTCTTCAGTGACATTTTCTATCCGGACCTTTGTCTGAGGGTAAGATTCTTGGTTGCAAATTATCGGACTTGGGTGGTTTTCACTTTTTGCCCGGCGTTCCGTCGAATTTTTTCTCAAGCGAGGTCCAGCAGTCAATGTAATCGTCCTGCAAGGGGGCCTCGTTGGCGGCAAAAGATGTCAGATGCTGCGGGAAACGGGTTTCGAACATGAAGGACATGGTGTTGTCCAGCTTGTCCGGCCCAAGGTTGGCATTCGATGCCTTGTCGAATGCCTCGCGGTCCGGCCCGTGCGGCAGCATCATGTTGTGCAGGCTCATGCCGCCGGGAACGAAACCCTGTGGCTTGGCGTCGTATTGGCCGTAGATGTTGCCCATCAACTCGGACATGATGTTCTTGTGGTACCAGGGTGGGCGGAAGGTATCCTCGGCCACCATCCAGCGTTCGCGGAACAGGACAAAGTCGATATTGGCGGTGCCGGGCTGCCCCGAAGGCGCGGTCAGCACGGTAAAGATCGACGGGTCGGGGTGGTCGAACAGGATCGCGCCGACCGGGCAATAGGTGCGCAGGTCGTATTTGTAGGGCGCATAGTTGCCGTGCCACGCCACCACATCCAGCGGGCTTTGGCCGATCTTTGTGGTGTGAAACTGCCCGCACCATTTGACGGTCACGGTCGAGGGCACCTCGCGATCCTCAAACGCCGCGACAGGCGCTTTGAAGTCACGCGGGTTGGCCATGCAGTTGGCACCGATCGGGCCGCGCCCGGGCAGTTCGAACTTCTGGCCGTAGTTTTCACAGACAAAGCCGCGCGCTGGGCCTTCCAGAACTTCGACCCGATAGACCAGCCCACGCGGGATGATCGCGATTTCCTTGGGTTCCAGGTCGATGATCCCCAGTTCGGTGGCAAAGCGCAGGCGGCCTTCCTGCGGTACCACCAGCAGCTCGGAATCGGCTGAATAGAAATAGGCGTCCACCATAGACTCGGTGACCAGATAGATGTGGCTGGCCATGCCGACCTGCGTGTTCACGTCGCCTGCCGTGGTCATCGTGCGCATACCTGTCAGCCAGGTCAGCCCCTGATCCGAATGCGGCACCGCATCCCAGCGGTACTGGCCCAGGCTGATCACGTCCGGATCAACAAAAGGCGCCGATTTCCAATAGGGCAGATCGATTTTTTCATAGCGATGTGAATGCTTTACCGATGGCCGGATGCGATAGCACCACGTCCGTTCCGGTGGGTTGGCGGTGAAAGCCGTACCGCTCAGTTGCTCTCCATAGAGACCATAGTTGCAACGCTGTGGGCTGTTCATCCCCTGCGGCAGCGCGCCGGGCAGGGCCTCGGTTTCAAAGTCATTGCCAAAGCCGGGTATATAGCCCGCATGGGTGCCGACCGGGCTGCTGGCCTGCGTCATTTCATGCGGATCAGTCGGATGGTTCATCCTGCGTTCCTCCGTTTGCTGCTTGAGGGATAATAGTTGGTTTTGTAACTAACAAGCATGACTCAGGACGATTCCATGAAAAAAGATGACTTTGATTTGCAGAATTTCCTGCCCTACCTGCTGAACCGCGCGGCCGAGGAAAGCTCATTGGAGTTTCAGAAGCTCTACAAGGACCGCTACGGTATGCTGCGCAACGAATGGCGGGTGTTGTTCCATCTGGGAAATTACGGCGAAATGACCGCGAAAGAGATCGGCGACCAGGCGCGGCTCCACAAGACCAAGATCAGCCGCGCGGTGCATAGGCTGGAGGAACGCCGGTATCTGCAGCGCAGTCGCAGTGCAACGGATCGCAGGGTGGAAAACCTGGCGCTGACGGTCCTGGGCCAATCCGTTTATCACGAGCTTTGCGAAGTCGCCGGGCAGTATGACACGCGGTTGGCGGCGCAATTCAGCGCAGACGAGGTGGCCCTGTTACGCAAAATGCTGCACCGACTGGCGCATATGGTGTGAACACTGGTAATTCAGGCCTCTGGCCCCCAGATGACAACCAGAGCGGACACTGGAATAATAACAAAATGACGACCCCGAACGCCGATGCGGCGAAATCAACTGATCTTATCGAATGGATTGTGACCCGCGGCCTGGAAGGGGCCGCGAAAGAAGAGTTGCTGGACGGCTATTGCAACAAGCTGTTGGAACTGGGCGTGCCCCTGATGCGGTTTCACGCGGCACAATCCGCGTTGCACCCCGTTTATGGCGGCACCGGGTTCAGCTGGTATGAGGGGCAAGGCGGCGAGTCCGAGACCTTTGAATACACCGAAGAGCCCAGCGAACAGTGGAAGCAAAGCCCTCTCTACGCGATTCTGAACGATGAGGTAGATGAAATCCGCGAGCGTCTGGTTGATCAGAATGAAGCCAGCCGGTTTCCGTTGCTGAATGATCTGCGCGAGATCGGCGCCACCGATTATTATGCCACCGGTGTCAGCTTTGATGTTCCGACGCATAACGGGCCCAAAGACGCCAAAAAGGCGGTGGGTGGGGTTCTGATGTCCTGGACCTCGAATGCACCAGAAGGTTTTCAGGACGACGATCTGGGGCTGATCAACACCGCGCTGCCGCATCTGGGATTGGCGCTGAAATCCGCGTCCAGTGCCCGGATATCCAAAGACCTGATGCGGGTATATCTGGGCCGCGATGCGGGGCGCCGGGTGTTGTCGGGCGAAATCCGTCGCGGCTCGTTGCAGCAGATTGATGCGGTGATCTGGAACTTTGACCTTGAGGGTTTCACCAGTCTGTCCGAAGAGCTGCCGGGTAACGAAATCATCGACATGCTGAACGATTACCTGGCCGTCGCCGTGGGTGTGGTTCACGACAATCGCGGCAACATTCTGAAATTCATGGGCGACGGGCTGATGGCAATGTTCGACGTCGGCGAAATCGACGAAGACGCGCGTGCGGCACTGAAAGCCGTACCCGTGTTGCAGCAACGGATGGAGGCCCTGAATGCCCGCCGAGAGGCCGAGGGCCTGCCGGTGGCCAGCTTCACCCTTGCCCTGCACGCGGGTGAGATTCTGTATGGAAACATCGGGTCCGAGACGCGCCTGGACTTTACGGTGATCGGCCCGGCCGTGAACCAGACAGCGCGGATTGCCGGGATGCACAAGTCGTTGGGGCAGCGTATTCTGATCTCGGATGACGTTGCGCGCGCGGCGCAGCCCTGCGGTCAAAATCTGGTGTCTGTCGGGCGGTATATGCTGCGCGGGGTGTCTGATCCGAAAGAGCTGTTTACGATCTACGAGCCTCCGCACTAAGGACCCGGCTGAACCAAAGCAGCAAAGACCTGTTTTCAAACGATTTTGACGGAAAAGCCTTCTGTCGTATGATCAAGCCCTGTCGTTGGCGACAGTGGTGAGTAACAAGTTGCGTCTACAAGGAGCCGATCAGACCTTGCAGTTCGATAGTCTATTTGACTCTTTCATAGTAATGCTGGCGTTGGTAGGGGCGGCAGTGTGGTTCCGGCGCCGCAATGTCATTCAAGAGCGGGAACATGGTGTGTTTGCCCGCCTGGTCACCGATTTTGCCCTGCCGGCACTGATATTCGCCAATCTCAGCAGCGAACCGTTCCGAGCGCGAAGTTTCGAACTTGCCCTTGTGCTTTTTTCGGCCATCGCTGTGGTCATGACCGCTGCATTGTTGGCCGGGCGCTGGATGCGATTGGACCGGCCGGTGTTAGGGTCCGTGATCCTTGTGTCAGGGGTCGGCAGTACTTCGACGCTAGGCTATTCGCTGCTTCAGAACATCTATGGTGACAATACCGAAATCATGAGCCAACTCGTCGTGATGGGAGAGATTGGCGTCGTGCTGCCCCTTTTTACCGTCGGTGTCGCGATCGCCAGCTATTACGGCGAAAACAACGACCAAGCACCAACGATTGCGGACGCCCTGAAGACATTCGTGCGGTCACCGATTTTTCTGGCGTTTGTATTGGGTGTTCTGGCGTCTGCCATCGGCCTTCCGCAAAGCAGCAGAGTTGTGGAGTTGCTGAGTGACTTCCTTGGGATTGCCAGTGCGTCGCTGACATTTCTCGTGGCTTTTACAATCGGGCTGATGCTGCGCCCTGTCGGATTTCAGCAGTTCGCGGGTTTGTTCGTTCTTGTGTGTGCGTTGAAATTAATGCTCGAGCCGTTGGTCGCGGGCGGGTTTGCCTTTGTGCTGGGGTTGCCGGACTTTCAGCGTGACATACTGGTGATCGAGGCCGCGATGCCGTCCGGGGCCTTGGCCGCAGTGATCGCCGCGCGATACGGGTGCGACGCGGCAATAGCTTCAGCCTTGTTGATCGCGACTTTCGTGCTCAGCCTGTTTGCCGTGCCGCTGATTGGGTATTTGGCGCTGTAGGTTACCCCTGCGCTGGGGGCACGCCCCGCTGATACAGATGCCATGTGGCGTGGCCAAGGATCGGCAGGGTGAAGATCAGGCCCAGAAACGCCGGAACCATTGACAACAGCATGGTGACCGAGATGATCGCCGCCCAGGTCAGCATGACCACAGGGCTTTCCGAGACGACCCGAATGGACGTCAACATGGCGGACACGAAATTGGTTTCCCGGTCAAGCAGCATGGGCATGGCAATGACGGTTACCGTGAACAGGACTGCCGACAGAAACGCGCCGACGCAGGTGCCAACAGCAAGGAAAGTCCAGCCCTGCGGAGTGAGGAAAACGATACTCAGGAACCCGTCAAAATCCGAGAAGGATGCGTTCTGCAGAATGATCGCCAGCCAAAGCCGAATCTGGTAAATCCACACCCAGAAAATGAACAGGGTAACAAAGGCCATCCAGCCCATTTCGCGTTTGCGCTGATTGGCCATGACGCCGAGGATTTCAGACCAGCCGAAACTTTCACCCTTCTGCAACCGGCGGGACATCTCGTACAGCCCGGCGGCGGCGAAGGGCGCGACCAGCGGAAAACCGACAATGGCGGGAATGATCATCCAGATCTTGCCGAGCCAGACCAGACCCCAAACAAACAGGATGCCGAAAAGCGCATAGAACAGGCCGAAAAAGCCGCTCATGACGGGGCGTGCCAGAAAATCGGAAAACCCGGCCTTCAGCGACGCGGTGATATCACTCGACGTCACCGTGTTGACCTCGGGCACGGTTTGCGGCTGCGGCGTCAGATTGTCTGGTGGTGTGGACCCTTCGGTGTCGGATGTCATGGCACGCTCCTCCCAAAGCACAGTGCTTTGCTGATCCGATTGCCAACGGAACCAGCTGTGAACAGGCGCCTTTCCTCTGCAAACAAGTCTGCATCAGGCACGGCACAAGGGCAAGGTGCGGGAGCTTAGCAGCGGTGTTGCACGGGCAGGGGCGCGCAAAACCCCTTAAAAATCGATCTCGACGCCCGGGAGGTTCAGTTCTTTCATCATGTCACGCAGCTCCTGCCGCGCGGCGATGTTCGAGATGTTCAGCTGTTTGACACCGATATCCTTGAGGTCCAGCAAGGTCAGGCCCCGTGGGAACAGTTCGCGGAAAATCACACGCTCGGAAAAGCCCGAAGCGACGCGGAAGCCGATGCGCTGCGACAGCATCTCGATCGCGCGCTGCATCTTTTCCTTGTTGACCATGCGCTGGGTGCCGACGCGGTTGCGTACGACGACCCAGTCGATGGGTTTGAGCCCGGCTTGGGCGCGCAGCTGCCGCGCATTCCAGACCATTTCGGAATAGACTGACGGGCCGAGGATTTTCTCGCCCTTTGAATCGATCCGCGCCAGCAGGTCGAAATCGATGAAACTGTCGTTCAGCGGCGTGATCAGCGTATCGGCCAGAGAATGTGCCACCTGGCTGAGGCGAGTGTGTGAGCCGGGGCAGTCGATCAGGATAAAGTCGCTGTCGCTTTCCAACTCGGCGACCGCAGCGGACAGGCGGTGGTCATAGATGTTCTCACCGGGTTTCAGCTTGCTTGCGTCGATCTCGGGCAGGTCATGGTGGCGCGGGCTGGGCAGCCGTGCTTCCGCACCGTTCATGAAGTTGCCGCGGTTTTCGAAATAGCGCCCAAGGCTGCGCTGCCGCAGGTCAAGGTCCAGTGTACTGACCTTATGCCCAAGCCGCGCCAGAGCGGTGGCCACATGCATCGACACGGTCGATTTGCCTGCGCCGCCCTTCTCGTTCCCCACTACGATGATATGTGCCATGCCTGTATTCCCATGTCCCGCCGTGCTTGCCCACACGTTGTTGTGAGCCACTATATGTTGTGGAATGCGGGAAGGGAAGAACCTCAGTCGGTGATATCAGGCTCTAATTTGGAAAACCAAGGCGTGCGGGCGGGTTAGGCTGGGCGCTTGTCAAATGCGGCGCCCTGATTCACTGTCAGGCGCAGGGAATCGTGATAGGGGCAGCCGTTGGACCATCTGTTTCTGAACGTTCTGAACGTGGTCCTGCCGGTGCTGATCTGCGCCGGGATCGGCTATTGCCTGGCGTTGATCAAGGCACCCTTCGACAACAAGGTGATCGGCGGGCTTGTCTCGCGCGTGGGGTATCCAACGCTGATCATTTCGCACCTGTCCACCACCAAGATCGCCGTGGGTACGTTTCTGGATGTGATGGCCGCCGCCGCGTTGGCGATTGCCGGGTTTGGGGTTTTGGGGCTTGTTGCCCTGAAGGCGATGCGTCTGCCGGTGCGTGCATTTCTGACGCCGTTGATGCACGGGAATGTCGGCAATATCGGATTGCCAATTACCCTGTTGGCGCTGGGCAATGCGGGGATGGCCTATACGATGGGTTTCGTGGTGGTCGTGCTGATCAGCATCTTCACTGTAGGGATGTGGATACCGGCCGGGGAATTTTCACCGAAGAAACTCGCCACATCGCCGATCATCTATGCGGTGGTGATCTCGCTGATCCTGATGGCGACCGGATACAGCCTGCCGCAGCCGGTGGCAAAATCCTTTGACATTCTCGGGGGGCTGTCGATCCCGCTGATGCTGCTGACGCTGGGCCACACGCTGGCGACGTTGCAGATCCAGAGCCTGGGCCGGGCTGTGATGCTGACCGTTCTGCATCTGGTAATGGCGGTCGTGATCGCCAGCGGTCTGGTCTGTGCGTTCGGCTTTACAGGCGCCGAACGCGGTGCGGTGATCCTGTGTTGCCTGATGCCGTCTTCGGTGGCGACCTACCTGTTCATCGACCAGCACGTGCCGGAATACGGGTCGGATGTGGCGGGCTTCATTCTGGTCTCGACGCTCAGCACCATCATCGTGCTGCCATTTGCGCTGTCTTACTGGATCTGAAACGCACTCTATGCGCAGAGGTAAAAATCGCTAAACTGCTGAATAATTGCGTTAATCAGCCATAGTTTGAGGGCAATTCGATGCGTGACGAGACCTCGGAAGATGTGACCCCGCAGGCCCGCGCCCGTGTGGTGCTGGCAATGACCGCGATCTGCATGATGGTCGTGGGGTTCAATACCACCGCTGTCGCAACCATCCTGCCCAACCTCAAGGCCGAGTTCGATCTGACTCCGTCCGGGCTGCAGTGGGTGATGGCGACCTATACGGTGGCCAGTGCCACGCTTGTCACCATCGTCAGCCGGCTGGGCGATATCACAGGCAAGATGGGCGTGTTTTTCTTTGGTATGGTCGTCTTTGCCATCGGGTCGGCCTCGGTCCTGTTTGCCCAGGATGGAGCGATGCTGCTGTTTGGACGCGGTGCGCAGGGGGCAGGGGCGGCCGCGTTGTTCGGAACCTCTCTGTCGCTGCTGACCGCCGCCACGCCAGAAGAACAACGCGCCAGCGTCACCGGGGCCTGGGGCGCAATCGTTGGCCTTGCCATCGGTGTCGGGCCAATCGTCGGCGGGGCCTTCGGCCACTATGTCAGTTGGCGCGCGGTTTTTGCAGTTGACCTGCTGCTGCTGGCGTTGGCCTTTGCCATTGGACTGCATGTCAGCAAGCGGAAATATGTTCCGGACACTCGGCTTGCCGGGGCAAAATTCGATTATCCGGGGGCAGTTGCCATCCTGTTGTTCCTTGGACCGCTATCCTTTGCGCTCAGCAACGGGGAAAGTGGGGGTTGGGCCACGCCGCTTACGCTGGTGCCGCTTGCCATTGCAGCGGTGGCAACGGTTGTTCTCGTCATCGTTTCCCGCCGCGCCGCAGACCCGCTGATCGAACTGCGATATTTCCGCCACCCGCGCTATTTCATGGCCGCGGCAGGAATGTTCTTTACTGGCTTCACGCTGTTTTGCTTCTTTGTCTATTTCAACACTTTCGTGCAGTCGCCGGACGCATTCGGGTATTCGTCAATCGGTGCGGGGTTGGCGATCATGCCGCTGAGCCTCAGCATGTTTGTCATCTCGGTCACCGCGCCGCGGTTTCTGGCACCCTACAGCTTTCAATGGCCGGTTGCGATTGGACTTGGCGCGATGGCCTGCGGGTTCCTGTTGCTGATGACGACCACGAACACCACGCAATATGCCGAAATCTGGTGGAAGCTGCTGATTGTCGGCATCGGTTTGGGCGTCTGCTTTTCGCTGCTACCCCGCCTCGGCCTGCGTCTGCTGCCCGAGGAGCATGTGGGTCAGGGCTCGGGTGTGATCAACGCCTGCCTGTATTTCGGCGCCACCCTGGGGGCCGTGGTCGGAGGGCTTGCTGAATCCATCACCAAACGCCGGGGCCTGTCCGAAGTCATTGACGCGCTGCCCGCAGGATCAACCCAGCGCGAGGATCTGGCCCACGCGCTGACCCACGGTACGCCCAGCCAGATACAACAGCAGATTGCCGGGATGGACCCAACAGCCGGAACCGCCTTGGCCAAGGCGCTGCGGGATTTGCAGGATAACGCCTTTGACAGCGCCATGCTGGTCGCAGCGGTTGCGGCGCTGATCGGAATGGCCCTGGCATTGATGTTGCTGCGCGGGCCTGTGCCACCGGTGCACAGCGCGGCGGAACTAACGCGCGGCCCTCGGTAAATGCGCTTTGGTCCTGCCGGGGCTTAACCCCCGAGATACACCCCATCTTTCGGGCGGTAGAAAACCTTCTGATCGTGCAGTTTGCCCAGAAGATCGTGAATACGGCGCAGAGTCTCTTCGCGGTCCGTATGGCCACCTTCGTCCTCATCCATCGCAGCCTGCGACAACGAGGCGACCGAGCCACGCAACGCCGTTTCGATCAGGTCCATGTCCTCTACCGAAAGCTCGATCATGTCATTGTACTGGGGCATTTTGGGGTCTCCGTCGTAGCTTGGTCTATGTTACCGCCAAAAATAGAATCCACCAGCCCTTGACGGGATCGGTGTCAGCGATGCGCTATCTTCCCCGGCTTTCGTGGAAATGACGTGCAGTCTTTCAATCATACAAGGAAAAAGGCCGCCCCGAGGGACGGCCTTTCGCATTTCAAACGGGTCAGGCTTAGAAGCCCAGACCTTCGTATTTCTTCTTGAACTTCGACACGCGGCCGCCGGCGTCCATCAGGCGCGACGAGCCACCGGTCCACGCGGGGTGCGAGGAGGGGTCGATTTCCAGAGCCAGCTGGTCGCCTTCGGCGCCCCAGGTGGATTTCATCTGAACCACGGTGCCATCGGTCATTTTGACGTTGATGACGTGATAATCGGGATGGATGTCTTTTTTCATCTTTCCGCTCCTTACGCCTCGGCGCCAGCCTTGGGCTTGTAGTTGGTGACCTCTGCGATACGTGCGGATTTACCACGACGGGTGCGCAGATAGTACAGTTTGGCGCGACGGACGCGGCCACGGCGGACAACGGTGATGCTGTCGATGTTGGTCGAATGCAGCGGGAACACACGCTCCACGCCTTCGCCAAACGAAATTTTGCGGACGGTGAACGAACCGGCGATGCCGTTGCCGCCTTTGCGCGCGATGCAGACGCCTTCGTAGTTCTGCACACGGGTGCGCGACCCTTCGGTCACTTTAAAGCCGACACGGATGGTGTCACCGGCTTTGAAATCGGGGATGTCTTTCCCCAGGGCGGCAATCTGTTCCGCCTCAAGCTGTGCGATCAGGTCCATCGCAGTTACTCCTATCTGCTCGTGGTTGGTCCACGAAGTTTGGGCACGGGCTGAGAGCTCTTGGTCTTCACCGGGTCCTGCGTGCAGCCCGCCAGAGGTCAGATCGAATGTTCCTTTGGTTCGGTCCGCCCTGACACGCCGTGACCGAAGAAAGCCGAGCGCTGCGCCATGATGCAAACCAAAACACCGGAGTCGCGTTTCGCGGCACCGGATTGCCGTCGTTTAAGGAATTTGCGGACGGGGATCAAGCCTGAATCGTCATGGATTGCGGGGGGAACGGTAAGATTCCGCTGTCCGCAAACTACGCCGTTGCCTTGTGCGACCGATCAGGCATTCTGGAGGCAATTACAAGAGCAGAAATTTACAACAGGAATGGATCATGCGCATTGCGTTGATGCTGGCCGTTCTGGCCTTTGCGACCCTGTCCTGCGGTCGCAGCACCCCTCCGCCCCAACAGGTCGAGGCCAAAGCTTTTCTGGACACCACGTCGCCTGCGGTCATCTACCCGGCCTTTGGCGATGCCGACCCGCATGACTGGGACGGGCGGCATCCCGGCCATTACCCTGTGCACGGGCTGGACGTGTCGCGCTGGCAGGGGCCGATCGACTGGCGCCGGGCCAGGGCGTCGGGCGTCAGTTTCGTGTTCATCAAGGCGACCGAGGGCGGTGACGTGGCCGACCCCATGTTCGACGACCACCGGCGCGGCGCGCAGGCGGCTGGGGTGCCTTGGGGCGCGTATCACTATTACTATTTCTGCCGCCCGGCGCATGAGCAGGCGCGGTGGTTCATTCAGAACGTGCCCAAGGGCGCCGACCTGCCGCATGTGCTGGATATGGAGTGGACCCCGCATTCCAAGACCTGCAGGCTACGTCCCGATGGCCGCAAGGTCCGTGCCGAGGCGCAGCGGTTCCTCGACATTCTGGAGCGCCATTATGGTCGTCGGCCCATCATCTATACGACGGTTGATTTCTACGAGGAAACCGATATCGGACGTCTGCCTAAAACCGAGTTCTGGTTGCGCTCGGTCGCGGGACACCCGCGTGAGGTCTACCCCGGCATGATCTGGCGGTTCTGGCAGTACACCGGCACCGGGCTGGTGCCGGGCGTGCAGGGCAAGGTGGATATCAACACGTTCAACGGCCACCCGGAAATCTGGGCGCGCTGGAAGGCGGGGGGTTAATCCCGCGCCTTTCTGTAGCTCTCCCACAGGTCGGGACGCCGTTCGCGGGTGATCTGTTCCGACATTTCGTGCCGCCAGTCGGCAATGCGCCCGTGGTGGCCAGACATCAGGATGTCGGGAATCGGGCGCCCTTTCCACTCGGCGGGGCGGGTGTATTGCGGATGCTCCAGCAGGCCCGAGGAAAAGCTTTCCTCTTCGGCTGAGGCCTGATTGCCCAGCACGCCGGGGATCAGCCGCACCGTCGCGTCGATCAGCGCTTGCGCGGCGATCTCGCCGCCGGTCATGACAAAATCACCTAAGGAAACCTCTTGCACGCCGTAATGCTCCAGCACGCGTTCGTCGACGCCTTCGAAACGGCCGCACAGCAGGGTCATGCCATCACAGCGGGCTAGGTTCTGCATCATGCGCTGGTCCATCCGGCGGCCCCGGGGGCTGAGATAGATCAGCGGCCAGTTGCCCTGTATCCCGGCCATCGTGTGCTCGATCGCCTCGCCCAGCACATCGGCGCGCAAGACCATGCCTGCGCCCCCGCCTGCGGGGGTGTCATCCACATTGCGGTGCTTGCCGATGCCGAACTGGCGCAGATCGACGGTTTCCAGCTGCCACAACCCTTCTTGCAGGGCTTTGCCGGTCAGGCTTTCGCCCAAAACACCGGGAAAGGCTGAAGGAAACAGCGTGATGATCTTTGCCTTCCATACCCCATGCAGATCGGGCGTGGGCGTCATCAACTCACGCGGTTTCAGGGTGGGTCGGATCGCTTTGCGACCGTGGGATTTGCTAGGCTTGTCAGTCATGTCGTGCCGATCAAAGCGCCTTTCGCGCGTTCAATAATCGCTTTCTTCTGTTCGATCAGAGCAGCCTCGTCCAAGCGCGAGCGGTTCAGGTCCAGCAATTCGACCAGCACGTCCTCGGGCAGGCGACTGTTGACCTTGGTGGGCTGCACCAGCAGCTTGGCCTTGTCACGGGGCAGGTCCAGATACTCGGCAAACGGGGTGCCGGGGCCATAGCGGCGCAACTGCAGTTCCTCAAGCCATTCGGCGGTAACGGTGACCGATGGCAGCCTGTCCCGGATCTGATCCACGGTATCCTGCAAGGGTGGCAGGTGATCCATGTTCGATCGAAAGGCTTCGTAATCATGCACCTGGCGGATGCGCTCCAGATCATGCGCCCAAAGGCTGCGCAGCCAGCCGCCGCGTTGGCGCAGCGACAGGTAGATGGTAATTTCGACCTCTTGCCCGGAGAAACGATGGCGGATGGCATCCACCAGACAGGCCGCAAGCTCTGGCGCGGTTGCATAGCCGTTTTCGATGTTACGGCTGGGGCGCAAACCGGCAAAGTTTTCCTCGCTGACGATCAGGCCGCGTTTGTCGCCAAAATCGATCGAGTCCAAAAAGTCGCGCACCTGCGTGCCAAATTCGGACAGCGTACCGACGGTTCCATAGACCGAGTGGTTGGTCGCCGCCCGCGACAGGCCGGATTTGCGCGTGCGATAGGGCAGCACCAGCGCGAAATGGGGCCAGATCAGCTCGCGATTGTCATATAGGAAAGACTGTGCCGCTGTGGTTCCTGTCTTGTGCAGGCCCAGATGCAGCAGGACGCGGCGCATCAGATAAGCCCTTCGGGCGGATCGGCGATGATGCGGCCCTTGTCCAGATCAACGGTCGGAACGGCCTCAAGCGTGAAGGGCAGCAGAACGGTGGCTTTCAGGCCCGGCCCGTGCAGTTCCAGCAGGTCGGTTGCGCCGTGGTTCTGCACCGATTTGATCCGGCCCAGAAGGGTGCCGCCAGTATCATAGACCTCAAGCCCGATCAGGTCGGTGTGATAGAATTCATCATCGGGCAGCGAGGGCAGCTGATCGCGCCGGGCAAACAGGCGCAGGCCTTTCAGCGCGTCGGCCTCTTCCTTGGTCTCGATCCCGCCCAGCCGTGCGGCGAACCCGTTCTTGATCGAACGGGTCAGGACCAGGGGATAGCGCTGGGCGCCGGCCTCGTCGGTCAGCGGAGAATACGTCTCGATATCTTCGGGTACGGCGCAATAGCTTTTCAGGCGCACTTCGCCGCGCACGCCGTAAGAACCCGCAATGCTGCCGACGCAGATCAGATCACTCATTTGGCCCATCCACCGTCACACATAGCCCATCCTGCCAGTCGCCCCGCGCGGCGCAGGCCTCGCGCTGGTTGCTGCGTTCAAAGAACACGCCCACAATAAATGCGATCAGCAGCAGGATGGGAAGTCGTATCAATCCGAACATCTGTCTATCGCACCTCAACCGTCAGGGTGTCGTCGCGGCATTCCCAGCCGACGCGTTCCAGTTCGGGCGTGTCCGACAGCTCCTCGGGCCAGCCGACGCAGAAATAGCCGACCAGACGCCAGTTTTCCGGCACATCCAGATCGCGGGCCATCTGGTCTGGGTCCAGAATGGACACCCAGCCCAAACCCAGCCCGTGCGTGCGCAGGGTCAGCCAGAACAATGTAATGGCCGAAACGACGGAATAGCGGCGTGCCTCGGGCATGGTGCCCGCGCCCAGACCTTGCCCCTTGTCGGTGGCATCGTCGCAGAACACGGCCAGTTGCACCGGGGCCTCTTGCATCCCCGACAGTTTCAGGCCGCTGTAAAGCTGCGCTTTCTCGCCGGAGTATCCGGCCAGGGCTTCGGCATTTGCGGTTTGGAAATTTTTCAGCGCCGCCGCCCGTGCGGCCTCGCTTTCGACGCGGATCACGCGCCAGGGTTCGCTCAGCCCCACCGAGGGGGCCAGTCGAAACGCGTCGAGGCAGCGCGCCAGCACTGCCTCGTCTATCGCGTCGGTGCGGAACCGGCGCACATCGCGCCGGAGCCGCATCAACAGGTCGAACTGCGTGCGGAAATCGTCGGTGAAAGTCTGATCCTGCACGCGCCCGCCTGCTTATTCTTCGGCAGCCGCTTCTTCAGCCGGTGCAGCAGCAGCTTCGGCCGCTTCAGCAGCCTTTGCAGCTTTTTCCTCTGCGCGTTCCTGAGCTTTCTTGCCCGGGGTACCCTTGTTGGGGTTGTTACGCTCGGCTTTTTCACGGGTGCCGGCAGCTTCCAGCATACGTGCGATACGGTCGGTGGGCTGTGCGCCCTGATCCAGCCAGTATTGGATGCGCTCCATGTTCATTTTCACGCGCTCTTCGCTGTCTTTCGGCAGCAGCGGGTTGTAGGTGCCCAGTTTCTCGATGAAACGGCCGTCGCGGGGCATGCGGCTGTCAGCAGCCACGATGCGGTAGAAGGGACGCTTTTTCGAGCCGCCGCGGGCGAGACGAATTTTCATTGCCATGGTGGTATCTCCTTTGGATGGCATCACGCCAGAGGCGTGTCTTTGTTTGAGCCGGGAAGTGCCCGGTTATTCTTGGTATTCGTGGAAACGGATGATTATTCCTGATGTTTCCGGTGGTGTCGGATGACTTCCTGAATGATGAAATTCAGAAAAGCCTTGGCGAAGTCAGGGTCCAGATTGGCCTGTTTCGCCAGGTCTTCTAGCCGTGCGATCTGCGCAGCCTCGCGCGTGGGATCGGACGGGGGAAGGTCGTGTGCGGCCTTGAGCTTGCCAACAGCCTGCGTGTGCTTGAAACGCTCGCCCAGCGTATAGACAAGGATCGCGTCCAGCCGGTCGATGCTTTCGCGATGCTCTTTCAGCAGCGTTGCAGCCTGTGTCACGGGGTTGGTCATGCGTAGGCCTCCATGCCGCCATTCACCAGATCGCCGGGCGCCGGGTGACGCCAGATCTCGGTGGTGCCGAATTTCGGGTGTTCATAATGATAGTCGAACTGGGCGCCCAACCTTTTGGCTACGGCTTTGCTGGCGCCGTTGTCCGGGTCGATCAGCGAGATCGCGGTTTCCCAGCCCAGAATGTCATAAGCGTGAGTGCGCGCCGCCAATGCCGCCTCGGTCGCATAGCCTTTGCCGGTGGCATGGTTCATCAGCGTCCAGCCGACCTCGGGCTCGGGCCATCCTTCGGGAAACCACAGGCCGATGCGGCCAACATAGGTGCCGGTGTCTTTTTCATCGACGCTCCAATACCCATAGCCGCGCAGAGCCCAATGACCAAAATGTAGAGCAATGATCCGCCACGTTTCGTCCCGGCGCAGAGGCCCGCCGACATACTTCGCAGCATCGCTGGCGAAGAATTCCGCATCCGCGTCCAGATCAGCCTCGGAGGGCGCGCGCAGGATCAGGCGCTCGGTCTCAAGCCGGGGGATATGATCGGTGATCGGGTTCACTTTTTCTTCCCAAACCCGCTGAGGCCCGGAGGCAGGGCCATGCCGCCGCCCATGCCGGGCATACCGGGCATCTTGCCGCCCATCGCCTTGGCCGCCTGTTCCAGCGCCTTGGGGTCCATGCCTGCGGCCATCTCCTCGGGCGAAGGGCCGCCTTTGCCGAACATGCCCTTCATGGCCTGCTTCAGCATCTTGCCTTTGCCCATCTTGCCCATCTTCTTCATCATATCCGACATCTGCCGGTGCATCTTGAGCAGCTTGTTGAGGTCGCTGACCTCCATCCCCGAACCCGCAGCGATCCGTTTCTTGCGGCTGGCCTGCAGCAACTGCGGATTGGCGCGTTCGCGTTTGGTCATCGACTGGATCAGGGCGATCTGCTGGCGCAGGATTTTGTCGTCGAGACCCGCCTGATCCATCTGCTTGGCCATCTTGTTCATGCCGGGCATCATGCCCATCATGCCCTGCATGCCGCCCATCTGGATCATCTGTTCCAGCTGCATTTTCAGGTCGTTCATGTTGAACTGACCCTTGACCATGCGCTTCATCATGCGCTCGGTCTGTTCCATCTCCATCGTTTCCTGGGCCTTTTCGACCAGAGCAACGATGTCGCCCATGCCCAGAATACGACCGGCGATCCGGTCCGGCTCGAAGGTTTCGAGCGCGTCCATCTTTTCGCCCAGACCGACAAAGCGGATCGGCTTGCCGGTAACGGCGCGCATCGACAGCGCCGCACCGCCGCGCCCGTCGCCGTCCATCCGGGTCAGAACCACGCCCGAGATGCCGACCTTGGCGTCAAACTCCTCGGCCACTTCAACGGCGACCTGACCGGTCAGACCGTCGACGACCAGCAGGGTTTCACGCGGGTCGACCGCGTTGCGGACCTGCTCGACCTCGTCCATCAGGACTTCGTCGATATGCAGGCGGCCCGCGGTATCCAGCATGTAGACGTCATAGCCGCCCAGCGTCGCCTGCTGCTTGGCACGTTTGGCGATATCGACAGGCTTCTGACCGGGAACGATCGGCAGAGTATCCACGCCGACCTGCGTGCCCAGAACGGCCAACTGATCCATTGCCGCCGGGCGATAGACGTCGAGCGAGGCCATCAGGACCTTTTTGCCCTCTTTCTCTTTCAGACGTTTCGCCAGCTTACCGGTGGTGGTCGTTTTACCCGAGCCCTGCAGACCGACCATCAGGATTGGGGCAGGTGGGTTGTCGATCTTCAGCTTGCCGGGGTCTTCCTCGCCACGCAGGGTATCGACCAGCGCGTCATGCACGATCTTGACGACCTGCTGACCGGGGGTGATCGACTTGGTGACAGCCTGACCGGTCGCCTGTTCCTGGACCTTCTTGACGAATTCGCGGGCCACCGGCAGCGAGACGTCGGCCTCAAGCAGCGCAACCCGGACCTCACGCAGAGCGGTCTTGACGTCTTCTTCGGACAGAGCACCCTGTTTGGTCAGCCGGTCAAAGACGCCGGAAAGGCGTTCGGATAGATTTTCAAACATGCCTTCGGCCTCCTTAGCCGGTTATCTGGTGGCACTTCCTAGGTAGGAAACACCGGTTAAATACACAATTGCCCCCACGGGCGAAACTCGCTGGTGGGGGGCGATCCCTGAACGACTCAAGGGACCGGAAGGATCGTCTCTTCCGGATGTTGGGCGGTTCATTATGTCCGTTTTTGTCCATAGTCAAGCCGGACTGGTCGGACTGCCCTTGAAACCGGCTGGCTTTGGCGGCATCAGCAACGCGATATCATCAGGAGCCTCTCATGGACGCATCATCCGCCTTTCAGGACACGCTACCGCTCAGCTCTGATGCGCTGCTGGCGCAGTTGGACGAATGGGGGCTGGCCTATCGCCTGCATACCCATGTGCCGCTGCGCACGGTCGAGGACTCGAAATCGGTCGAAGATCAGTTCACGGTGCCGGGCGAAAACGCCCTGCGCCTGAAGAACCTGTACCTGCGCGACAAGAAAAAGCGGAACTATCTGGTGACGCTGGAACAAAGCCGCGAGATCGACCTCAAGGCGCTGGGGGCGGAGTTGGGGGTGGGCAATCTGTCCTTCGGCTCGGCGGATCGGCTGCTGCAGAACCTCGGTATCCGGCCCGGAGCGGTCAGCCCTTTGGCGATGATCAACGGGGTGCAGAACGATGTGCGGTTCTTTATGGATGGTGCGGCGCAGCAGGCCGATGTCATTTACATGCACCCTCTGGTCAATGACCGCACTGTTGCGATGGCGCGCGCTGATCTGATGGCGTTCTTCGACCAGGTCGGCTGTGAGGTGATGTGGCTGCCCTGATCCAAGGCCAAAGAACAGGTGCGCCCAGCCGTTGCAAAAACAGGCTGGGCGCGCCGGGCATTCAAGGTGCAGGCGATCAGGCCGCCAGTTCCAGGACGGCTTTCTGTGCTTTGGCCATCGTGGTTTCCGCATCCAGAGCCATCTGATCGGCGGCGACAACATCCACATCATGAATGCCGATAAAACCAAGTACGTGTTTGGCATAGTTGGTGGCGAAATCGACCTCGGACCCGACCGCGGTACCGCCCGAAGCAATCGCCAGAACCGCGCGTTTGTCCTCCAGCAGGCCCTTGGGGCCGTTCTCGGTGTATGAAAAGGTCAGGCCAACGCGGGCCACCAGATCAATCCACGCTTTGAACGCCGCAGGCACCGAGAAGTTATAGATCGGCAGACCGACGACGATAGTATCAGCCTTCTGCAGTTCATTCACCAGCGTATCCGACAGCGCCAGTTGATCGCGCTGGGTCTCGTCCCGCTGATCGGCGGGGGTGAAATTGGCATTGATCCAGTCCTCGGTCAGCAGGGGAAGGGGGCTGGCCAGATCACGGCGGATGATGCGCGCAGCGCCCAGATGCTTGACGATGCGGTCGGACAGATCGCGGGTGGCAGACCCTTCGCGGCGGGCCGAGGCATCAATATGCAGGATGGTTTTAGTCATTTCACTTGGTCCTTTTGGATAGGGAATTCTCGTCTGCGCCCAATATGGATGTTGCGTACATGAACAAAACTCGGATACATCAACAGTTGATGTTGGAATTTGCACAGTAAGGTGACGCCTTGGACAATTGGGACGAAGTCAGAACCGCTTATCAGGTGGCCCGCATGGGCACTGTCAGTGGCGCGGCCGAGGTGCTGGGCGTGCACCATGCCACCGTGATCCGCCACATCGACGCGATCGAGGCGCGGCTGGGCGTCAAGCTGTTCCAGCGCCACGCGCGCGGCTACACCCCCACCGAAGCCGGAGAGGACCTGCTGCGCGTGGCGCAGGCGACCGAGGATCAGTTCAACCAACTGGTCGGACGGATGAAGGGGCGTGGCGATGACGTTTCGGGTGAGCTGGTCGTGACGTCTCTGTCGTCGCTGGCGCCGCTGGTGGTGCCGGTGCTCAGCGAGTTTCAGCGCCTGCACCCGGGCCTGATCGTGCGCTACCTGACCGGAGACCGCCTGTTTCGCCTGGAATATGGCGAGGCCCATGTGGCCATTCGGGCGGGGTCGGCCCCGGATCAGCCGGACAATGTGGTGCAGCCCTTTATCACGCAAGAGGTCGGCCTGTTTGCCAGCACCGCCTACGTGGAGCGCAACGGGAAGCCCGCCAATATTGAGGACTTCGCCAATCACCACTTTGTCAGCACCGACGACGAAAACAGCCGCGCTCCGTTTTCCCGATGGTTGCGCGCGACGGTTCCGGCCGAGAATATCACCTTTCGCTGTACCAACAATTTTTGCATCCGCGAGGCGGTTTTGTCCGGTGCCGGGATCGGCTTCATGGCCCGCTGGGAGGCCGCCCGCGACCCGAATCTGATCGAGGTGATCGATCCGCTGCCGGAATGGTTCGGGAACCTGTGGCTGGTGACCCATGTGGATCTGCACCGCACCACCAAGGTGCAGAGCTTTCTGACATACCTGAAGGATCAATCCAAAGGCTGGCTGGCGTGACCCCCCAAGCACAGGGCCATCTGGCCATGCTTGTGTTTTCGGCCTTGGTGGCGGGTAGCTTTTCGCTGGGCTCGTTGGTCGCCAACCAGATCGCGCCCGAGGCAATCACGGCGGCGCGTTTTCTGATTGCGGCGGTTGTGATCGGGATTGCGGCACTGATGACCACCGGCCTGCCGCGCAGCGCGGCGCAGGCGCCGTGGCGCTATCTGGTGCTGGGCGGGCTGTTTGCCGGCTATTTCGTTCTGATGTTCCACGGCCTGAAGACCGCACCCCCGGTCAGCGCGGCCGCCGTGTTCACGCTGACCCCGGTAATGTCGGCGGTGGCGGGCTGGGTGCTGCTGCGGCAGATCACGACGCCCCGGATGGCCCTTGCCCTGACGGTGGGTGCCGTGGGGGCGCTCTGGGTCATTTTTCGCGCGGATTGGCAGGCTTTTACCGCGTTCCAGATCGGAGGCGGCGAGATCATCTATTTCTGGGGCTGTGTGGCGCACGCGATCTACACGCCGATGGTGCGCAAGCTGAACCGGGGCGAACCGGCGGTGGTGTTCACCTTTGGCACTCTGGTCGCGGGTTGCGTTCTGCTAACGCTTTTTGGTTGGTCCGACATCCGGGCGACCGATTGGGCCAACTTGCCGCTGATCGTCTGGGTGGGGCTGCTTTATGTCTCGATCTTTGCCACGGCGGCCAGTTTTGTTCTGGTGCAGTTTGCGACGCTGCGGCTGCCCTCGGCCAAGGTGATGGCCTATACCTACCTGACGCCCAGCTGGGTGATCCTGTGGGAAATCGCGTTGGGGCAGACGCCGCCTCCGCTTTTGGTTGTTGTGGGCGCAATCCTGACCGTCATCGCGCTTGTGCTGCTGCTGAAATCCGAAGAACAGCGTGGCACAACGAACCCGGTGCCTGAATGAAGCTTGCCTTCCCCTGAAATTGTGCCAGCGTCAGAGGCAGGCAATAAACAGGCATGAGATGATGAGACCAGCATTCATTCTGATCGCGGCGGCGGGTTTGTCCGCCTGCACCCCGCCCGATCCACATTTCAAAAGCTACGAAACGGACCTGCACGGCAGTTGCGAGGCGCTTGTTTCCGCCGAAACCGGGGTGCGGCCAGAGGATGTTTCTGCGATTGCCACCAAGACCGAACCAACAGGGTCAGTAACAACGATATCTGTTGTCGGTGCGCAGGCGCCGTGGTTGTGTCTGGCGGACCCGTTCGGCGTCATCACCGGTCTTGAATACAGCCAAGAAGGATAGTCGGTATTCGGCGCATGCCGCCCGTTGAGGCAGATCAAGGCCGATACATGCGAAAATCTCTATACTTTGGGTTAAGGAGGAATTCGCCATGTACACTCACATCATGTTCCCCGTTGACCTGCATCTTCCGCCAGAGGTTCGTAAAGCCGCTGATGTCGCGGCCGAGGTTGCCAAGTGGCAGGGTGCCAAGATTACAATTGTGAGCGTGACGGGAAGCCAACCCGGTGATCCGGTTCAGACGGATGCCGCAATCAACGACGACCTGCGCGCCTTCGCTGACCAGCTTGCCACGAACAGCGGAACGGAAGTCGCTTACCTGAATATCCACTCGGTCGATGTTGCAGCTGAGGTCGATGGCGACCTGGCCCGCGCCGCCGAAGAAATCGGTGCCGACCTGATTGTCGCAGGCACCCATGCGCCGAGGATCACCGACTATATCTTTTCAAGCCACGCCGGATACCTGGCCAATCACGCCAAGGTCTCGGTTTTCGTGGTGCGTTAGACTCAGGGGTCGTCCGCCGCGGGCAGTTCGATTTCCAGAAACCGTTCGAACGCATCCAGATTGACCGGTTCGAACTGTCCGAACCCCTGCATCCAGACCGACGCCGCACGCAGGGCGTCGGGTTCCAGCTTGCACCATTTCACCCGGCCGCGTTTCTCCTGGCTGATCAGCCCGGCTTTGGTCAGGATGACCAGATGTTTCGAGATCGCCGCCAGCGACATCTCGAACGGTTCGGCCACATCGGTCACGGCCATGTCATCCTCGAGCAGCATCGCCAGAATGGCGCGGCGCGTGGGGTCGGCGAGGGCGGCGAATACGGTGTCGAGGTCGTTGGACATGCCTCCGCTGAACCACAGCGCCCAGGTTTGGTCAACCATTTGGTTGAATATGCGGATTCAATACATTTGAACTGTGCCTAAGGAACAAGATGCTGCATTCCTGCATCTCTGTTAGCGAAAACTAATTAAAAAACAGCATCTTAACATGCGGCAATTCGGGCGCTCAACGCCGTTGACTCTGCGCCTTTCCCCCCTTAGCACCGTGCCCAAGACTGTGCGAGGGAAACGCCCGTGACCGATGACGACCAAAAGCAGCGTATGGCGCAGCTGGAGGCCAAGATCGAGGCGGCGAAAAAGGCCAAGGCCCCGAAACCCCGCGCGGACGCTGACGTCTCGGGCGGCGAGCTTGCCTGGAGGATGGTCATCGAAATGGTATCCGGTCTGGGGATCGGATTTGGCATCGGATACGGGCTGGACAGCCTGCTCGGGACAATCCCGATCTTTCTGGTGCTGTTCACATTGCTGGGCCTTGTCGCGGGCGTGAAGGTTATGCTCCGCAGCGCGAAAGAGGTTCAAGAGAAACAAACGGCAGCGACGGCTGCTGAGAAGGACGAGAGGGACTGAACGTGGCAACTGAGACCACCGCAGCAGAAGGCAGCAGCCTGGTATTCCACCCGATGGATCAGTTCATCGTCAAACCTCTGTTTGGTGGTGAGATTGCCTGGTACACGCCGACCAACGTGACCCTGTGGCTGTTCTTTGCGATCCTGGCCATCATCGGTCTGCTGGTCCTCAGCACCTCGAAGCGCGCCATCGTTCCGACCCGGATGCAGTCGATCGCGGAGCTGACCTACGGCTTCATCTACAAGATGCTGGAAGACATCTGCGGCAAGGAAGGCGTTAAGTTCTTCCCCTATGTCATGACCCTGTTCATGTTCATCGTCAGCGCGAACTTCCTGGGCCTGATCCCGACCTCGTTCACCACAACGTCGCATTTTGCGGTCACCATCCCGCTGGCGCTGGCCGTGTTCCTGACGGTGACCATTCTGGGTTTTGTCAAGAACGGCGCCGCGTTCCTGGGCCTGTTCTGGGTCTCCAGCGCGCCGCTGGCGCTGCGCCCGATCCTGGCGATTATCGAGCTGATCTCGTACTTCGTGCGCCCGGTCAGCCACTCCATTCGTCTTGCCGGTAACGTCATGGCAGGCCACGCGGTTATCAAGGTTTTCGCAGGCTTCGCCGCGATCGCGGTGATCTCGCCCGTGTCGGTTCTGGCGATCACCGCAATGTACGGTCTTGAGGTCCTGGTGGCCTTTATCCAAGCCTACGTATTCACCATTCTGACCTGTGTTTATCTGAAAGATGCGCTGCATCCTTCGCACTAAGGTCCGATACCCCAACATCGAAACTTCCAATTCGTAAGGAGATACATCATGGAAGGCGATCTCGCACACATCGGCGCAGGCCTGGCAGCAATCGGTTCCGGCGCAGCCGCAATCGGGGTGGGCAACGTTGCAGGCAACTTCCTGGCCGGCGCCCTGCGCAACCCTTCGGCGGCTGCTTCGCAGACCGCAACCCTCTTCATCGGTATCGCATTCGCAGAAGCGCTGGGCATCTTCGCATTCCTGGTCTCGCTGCTGCTGATGTTCGCCGTCTAATCTGCGGAACCTGATCCTTACGCGCAGGTGGGCCCAAGCCATAGCGGCCCACCTGTTGTAAAGACAACGTTCCGACGGAGGACATCATGGCGACTGAACCCATTAGCGAAGAAGTAGTAGGCGCGTGCGTCGACTCGCATGGCTCTGCCATCGGGATGCCGCAGCTCTGCTTCGATTGGTTCCCCAACCAGATTTTCTGGCTGGTCATCACGCTGGTCGTCATCTTTCTGGTCCTGTCTCGCGTGGCTCTGCCCCGCATCGCGGCAATCCTGGCTGAACGTCAGGGGACCATTACAAATGACCTGGCTGCGGCCGAAGATCTGAAGGCCAAGGCGGTCGAGGCCGAAGAGGCCTATAACAAGGCGCTGGCCGATGCCCGTGCCGAAGCGCAGCGTATCGCTGCCGAAGCACGCGCCGAAATCCAGTCTGGTCTGGATGACGCGATTGCCAAGGCGGATGCGGAAATCGCTGCAAAGGCGGCTGAATCGGAAAAGGCAATTGCCGATATCCGTGCCGGTGCGCTGGAAAGCATTCAAGTGGTTGCCAAGGATACGGCGGCTGAACTGGTTACCGCACTGGGCGGCGAGGCGGATGCCAAAGCCATCGACAGTGCCGTTGACGCGCAGATGAAAGGATAAGTGACATGCGGAACACTCTTGCTCTTATCCTGACTGTCGGCGCAGCCAGCCCGGCATTTGCCGCAAGCGGCCCGTTCTTTTCGCTTGGCAACACCGACTTTGTGGTCCTGCTGGGCTTCATCGTCTTCATCGCGGTCCTGTTCTACTTCAAGGTCCCGGGCATGATCGGTGGTGCGCTGGACAACCGTGCCGAAGGCATCAAGTCCGAACTGGACGAAGCCCGCGCCCTGCACGAAGAAGCGCGCAGCCTGCTGGCCTCGTACGAGCGCAAGCAGCGCGAAGTGCAGACGCAGGCGGACGCCATCGTGGCAGCCGCGAAAGACGACGCAGCTCTGGCTGCTGAACAGGCCAAGGCCGATCTGGAAAAATCCATTGCACGCCGTCTGGCGGCTGCGCAGGACCAGATCGCATCGGCCGAGGCTTCGGCGGTCAAGGAAGTCCGTGATCAGGCCATCACCGTAGCTGTTTCGGCGGCCAACGCGGTTCTGGCCAAACAGATGACGGCGGCGCAGGCGAACAAGCTGATCGACTCGGCGATTGCCGACGTGGACGCAAAACTTCACTAAGCTTTGCGCAGTATGAACTTTGTGCGACCCGGTAGATTTCTGCCGGGTTTGCCATTTTTGGGGCAGGCTTTTTGCCCGGAACGACGCTCAGGTTGAACCGATATGCCCAAATCTGACCTTAGCCGGTGCGGGCTGATCTGTTTCTGCCAGAGAAGAACACGATTAGGGCCAGAACGGTGATCCCGATCTCGACCATGAATGTCCAGTGGTTGAGAAACGAGAGTATCCAGTGCGAGTGTGTGGCCTCGACGGTCACGAGCGGGTGGGAAAACTCCGAAAACGGCCAAAGCCAGGCGATTTCTCCGACGATGGAATCCAGTGCCATATGGACCAGTCCACCGGCCCCAAAGAACGCCACGACACGCCCCGCCGGGGGCCAGCGCCATCCGGTGATTAATCCCGCCAACACAACCCCTGCCCACAATACCGGGCGATGTGTGAGGTATGCGTGGTGGTGATGTGCGCGATCATCGATCAGATAGAACCAAAGCATGTCCAGATCCGGTGCGATCGCGCCGAGCATTGCCGCAGCAAAGACGGCTTTGCCAGCATTCGGCGTGGCGGCCCGAAAGACCAGATAGGCGCCCGGTAAATGCCCGATGAACATCAGGTCTGGCCTGTCTCGTGCTGCAACCGTTGCTGCGCGATGGCTTCGTTGCGCTGGGCTTTCTGATGATCTTCCATGCACCGCTGAACAAACGCCAGATGCCGATGAATAGCGTCCCGCGCACCTTCGGGGTCGCGAGCCTGCAGGGCGGTGTTGATGGCGCGGTGCTGATCCAGAATGGCCCCGCGCGTGGTTTGCTGCTGGAACATGATTTGTCGGTTGTAGAACACGCCCTGCTGCAGCAGTTCGTACATCGATCGCATCATGTGCAGCATTACCACGTTATGGCTGGCTTCGATGATGGCCATGTGGAACTGAGCGTCCAGCTGCGCCTCATCCTCGCTAGCATTGCGTTCATGGGCGGCCTGCATCTTGTCGAAAATCGCCTGCACGACCTTCAGATCGCTGTCTGATCCCAACCGCGCGGCGCGTTCGGCAGCCAGCCCCTCGAGGTCCTTTCGGAACGATAGATAGTCGAACACCGCCTCTTCGTGGCTGCCGAACAACCGGACCAATGCCGGGGAAAAGGCCGAGCCCAGAACCTCGGCCACATAGATGCCTGATCCGGCCTTGGCAGTCAGAAGCCCCTGATCCTGCAGGTTCGAGATCGCCTCGCGCAGCGAAGGCCGCGATACGCCCAGCCGCTCTGCCAGCTCACGCTCTGCCGGAAGCCGTTCACCCGGCCGCAGGATACCGCGCAGGATCAGCATCTCGATCTGTTTTACCACCGCGATGGACAGCTTTTCGGGCTGGATTTTCTGAAAAGGCATGGGGGTGTTCCGGAATTGGTCAAGTCATATGACCACGTATTTGGGGGCGGTTCAAGGACGCCCGGTCACCGGGTTTTGTTACAATAGGTCAGGATAGTTGACTTTGTTGGCTGGGTGCCTAGTCTGCCCGACATAGAGGAGGAGACCGATGTCGACGAAAGACCTGTTTGCCACGCGGGCGTCCCGGATGAAGGCGTCCGAGATTCGCGAATTGCTCAAGCTGCTGGATCAGCCGGGGATCATTTCTTTTGCAGGTGGCATTCCCGATCCGGCGCTGTTTCCTGCGGATGGCTTTGCCACGGCGTTCCAGAACGCGTTGGGGCCCAAAAGCCAGGCGCAGGCGCTGCAATACTCCGTCAGCGAAGGATATGTGCCGCTGCGCGAATGGTTGGTCGATCACATGCGCCAGATCGGTATCGAGTGTGATCTGGACAATATCCTGATCACCTCGGGCTCGCAGCAGGCGCTGGACTACCTTGGCAAGCTCTATCTGTCGCCGGGTGACACGGCACTGGTCGGCTGGCCCACCTATCTGGGCGCGCTGGCGGCGTTCAATGCTTATGAACCACGTTTTGACCGGCTCAGCATCAACGGCAACCGCGGCGCAGCGGAGTACAGGGCGGCGGCGGGTGAGGGGGCAGTAAAGTTCGCCTATCTCTCGCCGGACTTCGCCAACCCGACCGGAGAAACCGTGGACCTTCGTGGCCGCGAATCCCTGCTGGATCTGGCCGAGGACCTTAACTGCGCGATCATCGAGGACGGGGCCTATCAGGCCCTGCGCTATGAAGGAGAGGCGATCCCGCCGGTTCTTGCGCTGGAACTGGCACGCAAGGGATCGATTGAAAACTGCCGGACGATCTATTGCGGCAGTTTCTCGAAAACCCTGTCTCCGGGATTGCGGGTCGGGTGGGTCGTGGCGGCCAAACCGGTGATCTCGCAACTGGTGCTGATGAAGCAGGCCGCCGATCTGCATTCGGCGACGATCAATCAGATGGCCATTAACGAGGTGGCGCGGGCCTGCTTTGACACGCATATCCCGATGCTGCATCGCGTCTACGGGGCCCGCCGAGATGCCATGCTGGACGCGTTGCAACGGCACATGCCGGATGGGGTCGAGTGGACCAAACCCGAGGGCGGCATGTTCATCTGGCTGACACTGCCCAAGGGGATGGTCGGGGCCGACCTGCTGGCGCGGGCGCTTGACACGGTCAAGGTCGCCTTTGTCCCCGGTCAGGCCTTCTTTCCGGATGGTTCCGGGGCAAATACGATCCGGTTGAGTTTCTCGAACTCGGATGAGGATACGATCCGTGAAGGCATCCATCGGTTGGGAGATGTGCTGCGAACCTGAGCCGGGAAAGGTTCTGTTAACCATATTGCGGCAAGTATGGGCGCATGATCCGGTATCTTTCCCTCCTCGTGCTGGCCGCCTGTTCGGCCGGCACGCCTTACTTTCGCGACGTGCCTGCCACCCGTATTTCGGTGAATGGCAGTGTGTTTGACGTGCGCGTGCGGGGAGACCTGGCCGAGGCTGTGCGGATCAACACTCAATACGCCCCGCGTCTGGGTCCGATCCGCGACCGGGCCGGGCTGGCTATGGCGCAGGTCTCGGGCTGTCCGATTCTGGATGTGCTGGGTGATGCGGCAGTGACCGTGGGCGTGCTGGGCTGCGACCGACAGGCGGGGGAACGGTTGCTGCTGACGGCTGTGTCGACCCCGAATTACGAGTGCGTCGATTACGGCATCTATGAAAACATCGGCAGCGGCTACGGATATCAGGTATTTGAGTGTACGCCCTACTGAGATACGCGCATTCCTGCGTATTTCGGCAAGATATTGTGGATAAGTCGGCCTGATGTCCCATATCCTGCGCAACTCCGTTGACTCGACCCCAATCCGTTGCGCAGACTTCCAGCTATAGGAATCACAGGACTTATTGCCTTTGCGCTTCAGCAAACTCAAACTCACCGGCTTCAAAAGCTTTGTCGATCCGACCGATCTGATCATCGCGGACGGGTTGACCGGTGTGGTGGGGCCGAATGGCTGCGGCAAGTCCAACCTTCTGGAAGCGTTGCGCTGGGTGATGGGGGAAAATCGCCCCAAATCCATGCGTGGCGGCGCGATGGAAGATGTGATCTTTGCCGGGGCAGCCACGCGCCCGGCCCGTAATTTTGCCGAAGTGGTCCTGACTATGGACAACTCGGAGCGTCTGGCACCTTCGGGGTTCAACGACGCGGATCAGCTGGAAATCGTACGTCGCATCACGCGCGATGTCGGCAGTGCTTACAAGACCAATGGCAAGGACGTGCGGGCGCGCGATGTGCAGATGCTGTTCGCTGATGCCTCGACCGGGGCGCATTCGCCCGCGCTGGTGGGGCAGAACCGCATCGCCGAATTGATCAACGCAAAGCCCCGCGCCCGTCGCCGTATTCTGGAAGAGGCTGCCGGGATTTCTGGCCTGTATCAGCGTCGGCACGAGGCCGAGCTGAAGTTGAAGGGGACCGAGGCCAATCTGACCCGCGTTGATGACGTACTGGAACAGCTTGGTGGTCAGCTGGCGCAACTCGCCCGTCAGGCCCGTCAGGCCGCGCGCTATCGCGAGATTGGCGAACAGTTGCGGCAGGCCGAGGGCATGCTGCTGTACCGGCGCTGGAAAGAGGCCGACATGGCCCGCCAGCAGGCCGAGGAAAAGCTGCGCGACCGCATCACCGAGGCGTCCCGCGCCGAGGCTGAGGCCCGCGCCGTCGCCACAAAACGCGCCGAGATCGAAGAAACCCTGCCGCCGCTGCGCGAAGAAGAGGCCATTGCTGCGGCGGTGTTGCAACGCCAGCAGGTCCAGCGCGATCAACTGTCGGATCAGGACACCCGCGCCCGCCAGACCATTGAAACGCTGACCAATCGCATTCAGCAGTTGGCCCATGATATCGAACGCGAGACTGGTCTGAACCGCGACGCAGGCCAGATGATCGAGCGTTTGGAATGGGAAGCGCGCGAGCTGGCCAAGGCTGCCGAAGGCCACGAAGACAAGGTTGCCGAGGCTGCCGAGATCGCCCACGAAGCCGCCGCGGTTTTGCAGAACCGCGAAGATCATCTGTCGCAGGAAACCGAGGACATGGCACGGCTTGTTGCCCGCCACCAGTCGGCGCAGCGTCTGGTCGAGGACAGCCGCAAGACGTTGACCCGGTCCGAGGGTGAAGAAGAAAAAGCACGTGCAGCCGTGGATGAGGCGCGCGGTGCCCTGACCCGCGCCAGCGAAGCATTTGAGGCGGCACAAGAGGGCGAAGAAGAAGCCCGCGAGGCCGCCGAAGCCGCCGAAGAGGCGCTGGCCGCCGCCGACGAGTTGCGCAACGACACCCAGGCGCGCGAGGCCGAAGCCCGCGCACAACGGTCCGAGGCCGAAGGTGAACTGGGCGCGATCCGCGCCGAAACCACCGCTCTGGCCAAGCTGGTCGAGCGCGACACGGCTGAGGGCGGGCAGGTGCTGGACCTGCTGCGCGTGGAGCCTGGCTATGAAAAGGCTTTGGGCGCGGCTCTGGCCGATGATCTGCGCGCACCTCTGGTCGAAGGGGATGGCCCCTCGGGCTGGGTGCAGGTTGCGGGTTACGACGCCGACCAGCATCTGCCGGACGGGGTTGAGCCGCTGGCATTGCATGTTTCGGGGCCGGATCGTCTCAGCCGCCGGATTGCGCAGATCGGATTGGTCGATGCGGATCAGGGCGCGCGACTGCAAGCCTCGTTGAAACCCGGTCAGCGGCTGGTGTCGCGCTCGGGCGATCTGTGGCGTTGGGACGGGTTCCGCGCCTGGGCCGAGGATGCGCCCAGTGCGGCGGCCTTGCGTTTGGAGCAACTCAATAAGCTGGAAGCACTGAAACAGGAGCTTGCCCGGACCGAAGCGCAGGCAGAAGGTGCCCGCGCCGCGCACGAGGCGCTGTCGCAGCAACTGGCCGACGTGACCGAAGCCGACCGCCGCGCGCGCGAGGCCCGCCGCGCCGCCGATCAACGCATGGCTGAAACCGCGCGTCAGCTCAGCCGCGCCGAGGCCGACCGCAATCTGGCGCAGGGCAAGCTGGAGACCCTGACCCTTGCCGTCGACCGCCACAAGGAAGACGCCATGTCCGCCCGCGCGCAACTGCGCGAGGCTGAGGGCGCGCTGGCCGGTCTGGGTGATCTCGACAGCGCCCGTTCGCAGGTCGAGGATATCAAGCAGACGGTAGAGGCGGCGCGGATCACCATGCTGACTCACCGCTCGACCCATGACGAGCTGCGCCGCGAGGGTGAGGCCCGCACCCGCCGCACGCAGGAGGTGACCAAGGACCTCAGCGGCTGGAAGCACCGCCTGGAAACGGCCGAGAAACGGATTTCCGAATTGGCGGAACGCAAGGAAAGCTCGGAAGAGGAGCTATCCGAAGCCATGGCCGCCCCTGCCGAGATCGCCGAGGCGCGGGAAGAGCTGAACGAACTGATCGAAGCCGCCGAGGCCCGCCGGGCAGAGGCCGCCGACAAGCTGGCCGAGGCCGAAACCCAACAACGAGAGGTCGTGCTGGCCGAGCGGGATGCGGAACGTCTGGCCTCGGAGGCGCGTGAGACCCGGGCAGCAGCTGAAGCACGGTGTGATGCGGCCAAGGAAAGCGTATCCGCTGCGGCCGAACGGATTGCCGAAGATCAGCAGCTGACGCCGAACCAGTTGCTGAACCAACTGGACGTGAACCCGGATCAGATGCCTGCTGCGGATGCGCTGGAGGCTGAAGTCAACCGCCACAAACGTCAGCGCGATGCGATGGGGGCGGTGAACCTGCGCGCCGAAGAGGACAGCAAGGAAGTTCAGGAAGAGTTTGACACTCTGAACACCGAAAAGGCCGATCTGGAAGAGGCGATCAAGGCGCTGCGGAGCGGCATCGCCAGCCTCAACCGCGAAGGGCGCGAGCGTCTGCTGACCGCGTTCGAGCAGGTGAACTCGAACTTTGCGATGCTGTTCAAACACCTGTTTGGTGGCGGTGAAGCCAATCTCGTCATGGTCGAAAGCGACGATCCGCTGGATGCGGGGCTTGAGATCATGTGCCAGCCGCCGGGCAAGAAGCTGTCGACCCTCAGCCTGTTGTCGGGCGGTGAACAGACCCTGACCGCGACCGCGCTGATCTTTGGCGTCTTCCTCGCCAATCCGGCGCCGATCTGTGTGCTGGATGAGGTCGACGCGCCGCTGGACGACGCCAACGTGACCCGGTTCTGCGATCTGCTGGACGAGATGTGCCGCCAGACCGACACGCGGTTCCTGATCATCACCCATCACGCGGTGACGATGGCGCGGATGGACCGGCTGTTCGGCGTAACCATGCAGGAACAGGGCGTCAGCCAACTGGTCTCGGTCGACCTGAAAAAGGCCGAACAGATGGTGGCCTGACCGCTCACCGCAACGTTATGACCATCTGGCGGCCCCACAGGGTAAGCTGGCCGTATGACCCGATTTCTGATCCTTGCCCTGCTGACCGCCACCCCGGCCATCGCCGCCGAGTGGCCGACCAAACCCGGAGATGTGCCTCTGTCCTCCGAGGAACTGAACGCGTTAGCAGGCCAGACCTTCACCTTCTACGATGACGGTCAGGCTGCTTTCTCGGCAGGTGGGGCCTATTCCTATACCTACGCCAGCGGAGACGCGGCCTTTGGCACGTACTCCATCGCCGAGGACGGCAGCGTCTGCATCGCCTATCGCAACGGGTTTAGCCGGTGTGATTTGTATGTCCGCAGTGGAGAGAGGCTGATCCTGATCGATGAGAAAGGGGATCGGTATCCGGTGCGGCCGGAGTGAACCCGCGAATCCCCGGATCGGTTTCGCCAGTTTTGATCGACGGTTTGGAGCGTTGTCGGCGGGTGCAACATAGTTTTGACATAGTCAAGGTTACACTCCGCCCTATGGATGTGCATGATTTTCAAAAACGAATTGCCGATTTCCTTGTCAGTCAGGCGACCAAAGGCCCCGGCGTAACTGAAGAGGCAGAAGCGCTTCGGCGAGAGCTTGATGTTGCAATTGCCGAGTACGGGGAAACTATTCCGGAATTAGAGCAGTTTGCCGCTCAGCTTGATCTGTTGAAAGAAGTGGCGAGCAATCAGGATCTTGCTGACTTGCTCGCTGAACAGGCCATGAGCGAGTACGAGCCGGATCCACCGGTTTTTGACGCCATTTCTGATGGGAATGTTGCAGCTGTTGTCGCGGCGTTGGAGGACTGGGAGATCAATACGCCCCACGGTGAATTTCAGACGACAGCGCTCTATAAAGCTATGTCTTGTATGTTCGGTGTGTCGCTGGATGTCGTGCGTCTGCTGTTGGATCGTGGCGCCGATCCGAATCTCGGGCTGGGGACAAAAACCAATGTTTTGCATGGTCTGGGGTTTGGAAGATGTGATGACGTTGATCCAAATGAGCTGGCCGAGGTGATCAGGCGATGCGTCGTTTTGGGTGCAGATATCGAGCAGCGATCGGAACGCCTGAAATGGACGCCTTTGATCACGGCCGCCTCCGAGTGGAACCCCGTGGCTGTTGAAGCGCTTGTTCTGGCAGGCGCTGATATTCACGCCCGTGCGGGTGACATTTCGGGTGTCTGCTTTGCGGGCGAGACCGCTCGGGCTTTCGCCGAAGGGCACGAGGCAACTGTGGCAGTCTTTGATCGCTACCTGAATTCAGTTTGAGGCGCGTTTCGCATCTTGGTTCCTTTGCAAATTGCAGCAATCGGAACTACAGGCTCGCGGCAGGTTTCGCCTCACAAGTTGTTCAGCAACTCCACGGTCGGCCACGCATCCGTTGGCAACCCAAGCCGCGCCTGTTCGGCCTGAACCGCAGCCCGCGTACCAGCCCCAAGAATGCCGTCGATCTTGCCGACATCATAGCCTCGGGCCTGCAGCTTGCTCTGTAGCTGCTTCATCTGTGCGCCCGACAGGCCCTGCGCCGGGTTGCCCGCGTTGTAGACCTGCGCGCCCTCAAGCCGCGTGCCGAAATATGCGGCGGTCAGGACGTAGACAAAGCTCTGGTTCCATTCGAAATAGACATCGAAATTCGGATAGGCCAGAAAGGCAGGGCCGTTGTGCCCCTGCGGCAGGATCAGCGAGGCGGGCAGGTTGGCCAGCGACCCATTGCGCGCCTGAATGCCCATCGCTTGCCATTCGGACACCGGGCGCGGTTTGCCGGGGCCGGACAGCGACCAGTCCATCTGCGCGGGCACTGTGACCTCTTGCAGCCAGGGCTGGCCGGGCTGCCAGCCCAGATGCGACAGCATCTTGGCACCCGACATCAGGGCATCCGGGGCCGAGGTTTTCAGCGAGACCTTGCCATCACCATCCGCATCCACGCCGTTTTCGATAATGTCACGCGGAAGCATCTGCACCATGCCGATCTCTCCGGCCCAGGCGCCGGTGGTGCGGGCGGGGTCGAAATTACCCTGCTGGTACAGCTCAATCGCCGCGAAAACCTGCGGGCGGAACAATTCCGGGCGGCGGCAGTCATGGGCCAGCGTCACCAGCGCATTGCGGGTGTTGAAATCGCCCTGAAACGCGCCGTAGTCAGTTTCAAACGCCCAGAAGGCCAGAAGCACCCCGCGCGAGACGCCGTATTCGGCTTCGATCCTGTCGAACACCGCGTCGTATTTACGTGACATGGCCTGACCGCGATCGATCCTGTTCTGCGAGATCAGGTGGCGGGAAAAGTCGATGAACGGTTTCTGGAACACGCCCTGCGCGCGGTCCGCTTTCAGAACCGCGCCGTCCTGCTGCACGCCCTTGAAGAACGCATTGACGGTGGATTTGTCGAACCCCTGCTGGACGGCCTCGCCCTTCAGGCCTTTGACAAAGGCATTGAACCCACCGCCGCATTGGGCCAGGGCGGGCGAGGCGAACAGGGTGGCGGCAACAAGGCCAGAGAGAAAGCGCATGGTGGCTCCGTCAGAAAATAAAGTTGAGCCCAACCCACACCGACACGAGGCCGAGCGCAAGTCCCCAGACCTTCCATAGCATGACACATGCGCGGAAAACCTCCGGCGCGCCAATGTCGCGTGGAGCACCGCCGTTGACCCAGGCCAGATCGCGAACCTGGCCGTCATAGCTGCGCGGGCCGGCAAGGGCGACGTTCAGGGCGCGGGCCATCGCTGCCTCGGGCCATCCGGCGTTGGGCGAGATATGGCGGCGCGCATCCGCAACCATCTCGGGCCAGCGTGCCCATTGGCCCGACAGTGCCACGATCATCACGCAGGTCAGGCGGGCCGGGATCAGGTTCAGCACATCGTCCAGACGGGCAGCGGCCCAGCCGAAGTCGCGGTATTTTTCGGTGCGATAGCCGATCATGCTGTCGGCGGTGTTGACCGCCTTGTAGATCAGCAGGCCCGGCAACCCGGCGACCAGAAACCAGAAAACAGGCGCGATGACACCGTCGCTGAGGTTTTCCGCGGCGCTTTCGATTGCGGACCGGGCCACCTGCGCCTCGGTCATGTCGCGCGTGTCGCGCGAGACGATCATGGCGACCTTCGCCCGCCCTTCGGCAAGCGATGCGCGCAGCCCTTCACCCACGTCCCGCACATGGGTCACCAGAGATTTCTGGGCCAGCAGGATGGCGCAGATGACGATCTCAACCACCGGTCCCAGCAGGGTCAGCAGCCGCCCGAGAATCAGCGCGCCGCAAATCAGCAGGATCGCCACACCGACACCTTTCAACTGCCGCTGCGCCCCATGATTCAGGCGCCGGTCCAGCCAGCCGATTAGGTTACCCGTCATCACCGCCGGATGTTTCACCCGCGACCACAACCAGTCCGGTTCACCCAAAGCGGCGTCCATGCACATGGCACAGACGAGCAGGAAGGCCGTGCTCACAACGCGGCCTCCAACCTGCTCCAACCGTCAGCGGGGGGCAGGCCAAGCCGCAGGTAGGTTTTGGAATAGGGGAAGATGCGGCTCCAGATATGGGCGCGGGCCAGTCGGTCCTGCCAACCGGCGGCGCTGTCCACCTCATACAGGCGGAACAGGGTGGTGCCGCCCACAAGGGTCGCGCCCTTGGTGGTTATCAGATCGTCCAATCGGGCGGCCTCGGCGGTCAGGTGCCGTCGGGTGGCCTTGGCCCATTCATCGTCCTGTAACGCGCGTGTTCCGATCCGCAGGGCGGGGCCGGACACGGCCCAGGGTCCGGTCAGGTCGTTCAAGCGCGAGATCAGGTCAGGCTGACCAATGGCGAAACCCAGCCGCAATCCGGCCAGGCCCCAGAATTTGCCGAAGCTCTTCAGTACGATCACGCCGGGCCGGGCAGCAAGATGGATCAGCGACGCCTCGGGGCTGACATCGCAAAAGCTCTCGTCGATCACGGTCAGCGGGGCGTTTGCGTCCGCCTCGGTCCAGATCCGCCCGTCGGGGTTGTTCGGGTGCACGATAACGCGGGCCTCGGCCGGAGTGTCGGGCTGTACGGACCAACCCTGTGCGGCAAAGGCGGCGGCGTGTTCGTTATAGGTGGGCGTCGTGATCTGCACTCGGCCCTTCGGTGCAAGTGCCGGAATGCGCGCAATCACGGCCGAGGCGCCGGGCGCGGGCAGGATCGCCGCGCTTTTGGGAACGGACCAGAACCGTCGGGCGGCCTCTGTCAGGTGTTCGAACGCGCCGTGATCGGGCAATTCGGTCCAGTCCGAGGGGATCAGGCCGTTAACCTGATACGGGTGCGGGTTGATCCCGGTGGACAAGTCCATCCATTCGGCGCGGGTTCCGCCATAGCTGGCGATGGCCCCGTCCAGTCCCCCGCCATGATCGCGCGCGGCGCGTGGGTTCAAATTCTCGTTATCGCCTGCCATGGGGTTTCTCGCCGGAATCGCTTGTTTCGGCCTGCTTCAAGCGGATTTTTGCCGTTTATACAAGCAAATCCGCCCGTTCGGAGCCGCCAACTGATGCCGTTAACACTTTGTTAAGGATTAAGCGTGATCACGATTAATGGGGGACGGCACCAGACACCACATCATGGGCCGAGGTTGTTGCGAATGAATGTTTTGATTGTTGAGAGTAACCCCGATCTTGCGCGGGTCTGGAAAAGGCATCTGGAACGGCACGGCGCCGAAGTGACGCTGGTGCCGGGGCAAGAGGCCGCGATTCTTGCGCTTTATGGCCAGGATTTCGATATCATCGTGCTGGATCTGGTGCTGGAAACCGGCAGCGCGCTGGCGGTGGCCGATTTCGCCAGCTACCGCCGCCCCGAGGCACGGGTGATCTTTGTCACCAACACCACATTTTTCTCGGACGGGTCGATCTTTGCCCATAGTCCCAACGCCTGCGCCTATGTGCAAAGCGCAACGCCGCCAGAGGATCTGGCGGCGATGGTCGAACATTACGCCGCGGGCCGCTGATCGCGCCTGTGCGGTTCCAGATAATCCAGAACAGGGTTCACCGGGATGATCCGGTGCGGGTTTATCGTGTCGTGGCTGTAGTGGTAATGACGCACGATATGGGTCATGTTCACGGTCCCCGCGACACCCGGCCACTGGTACAACTCGCGGGTATAGGCCCATAGGTTCGGGTAATCGACCAGCCGCTGGCGGTTGCATTTGAAGTGCAGGTGGTAGACCGGGTCAAAGCGGATCAGGGTGGTGAACAGGCGCCAGTCTGCCTCGGTCACGCGGTCGCCCATCAGGTAGCGGTTCCGGGTCAGGCGATCTTCGAGCCAGTCCAGCGTGTCGAACAGCGGGGTTACGGCTGCGTCATAAGCCTGTTGGGTGGTGGCAAAGCCCGCTTTGTAGACGCCGTTATTGACGTCGGAATAGATGCGCGCGTTGACCTTTTCGATCTCGTCCCGCATCGCTTTGGGCCAATAGTCGTCGGTGTTGCCGGTGATCCCGTCAAAGGCCGCGTTGAACATGCGGATGATTTCCGAGCTTTCGTTGGAAACGATGGTCTCTTGCCGTTTGTCCCACAGGATCGGCACGGTGACACGGCCCGTATAGGCGGGGTCGGCCTTGGTATAAATCTGATGCGCGAAGTCGAAGCCATAGAGCGTATCCCCGGTCGCACCGTAATCATCCGTTTCGAAGGTCCATCCCTTGTCCAGCATGTCCGGATGCACAACCGAGACCGAGATCAGGTCGCTCAGCCCTTTCAGTTCGCGGAAGATCAGCGTGCGGTGCGCCCAGGGGCAGGCGTGGCTGACATAGAGGTGATAGCGGTCAGCCTCTGCCTTGAAGCCGCCCGTACCGGATGGGCCTACGCTGCCATCGGCGGTCAGCCAGTTGCGAAACTGCGCGGCGCTGCGTTTGAAGGCGCCGCCGGTGGATTTGGTGTCATACCAGGTGTCGTGCCATTTGCCGTCGACCAACAGGCCCATTGCGTATCCTCCGCTTATACGTTTCGGCAAACATAGGGTTCCGAAAGGGGCCTTCCCACGTCAGGTACCGCGCACCAAGTCTGCGTGGGTGCACAAGCCGGATTGAGATTTCCGCGCAACAGATCGAATTGCTGCCACGCTATGTGACCGTCTTCACTGGATTTTTACAGTCAATGCCGCACAATGGAGTCCGTTTTCCGGGGGGAATTTATTATGACAACCTATGTTTCTAAGGAGATGAGCGCCGAATTGTATGCGGCGCGAATCGCGGGATTAAAGAAAACCAGCCGCCTTCGCGTCGAATTTGGCGACAATACCTTTAAAATTCTGAGATTGTGGAAAGATGGTTTTACGGTTGAGGCCGAAACCACGCCACAACTGCGCGGGCTGGTCGATATCTACGATGGCGCGCGCCACCTCTACCAATGCCTGATCATCGCGGATGACGAGGAAGCGGGTGAGATGCGTTACGAGTTCAAGCGCAGTACCGCCGCCGCCGACAAGGCTCCGCTGGATTTCTACCGCGCGCCGGACGCTCCGATCGCGTTGCTGGGGTATGAGGACTAGGGGGCAACTAGGGGCGGATTTCAACCACTGTGCCGTTGCGTGTCAGGCTCCAAAGCTGCGTCATCTCGGCATTTGGCAGGGCGATGCAGCCCGCCGTCCAGTCTCCGGGCAATGTCAGACCTGCGACGCCGTTCGGTTGCCCGTGGATGAAGATGTCTCCGCCGGGATCAATGCCCTGACTTTGGGCGCGGTCGATATCTTCGGGTAAGGGGTAGTTGATCCCGAGTGAGAGGTGAAAAGCGCTCTGCGGATTGCGCCGGTCGATCCGAAATATCCCAACCGGGGTCTTGCCGTCACCTTCCTGCTGTTTATCGCCTTCGGGCTCGAACCCCAAGGCCACATCCGCCTGCATGACAATTGCACCGTCCAGAGATGCGGTCAGTCGGCGGGCGGATTTCTCGATCAGGATATGGTCGATCTGCGTGGCCTCAGGGGCCATTGGCGGCGCGGGCGCGCGCGGGCCGTAACGATGCCAGCCAATCCACGCCGCGCCCATCAGGCCGATCAGCAGGGCAATACGGGTGATCCGCCGCATGGTCTTATTGCAAATCGGCAAATGCATGTTTCAGGCGGGCGCAGGCCTCTTCCACGCGCACGCGTTGGGTGGCGAGGTTGAACCGTTCGAAATTCTCTCCGCCCGGGCCGAAACCGGGGCCGGAGGAGGTGGCGATCCTGGCGTCTTCGCGTAGCCGGCGAACGAACTCATCGTGATCCATGCCGGTGCCTGAATAATCGACCCAGGCCAGATAGGTTGCCTGCAGGGGCATCGACCACAGGCCGGGGATTTCGGCGATGGCCGCGTCGAACAGTTTTCGGTTGCTGTCCAGATGGGCGATCTGCTCATCGACCCAAGCCGCGCCTGCCGGAGAATAGGCGGCGGTGATCATGGCGACACCCAGCGCGCTGGGTGCATAATCCAACGTGTGCAGCCGATAGCGCATGGCCGCGCGCAGCTCGGGGTCGGGGATGATCATGTTGCCGGTGCGCTGGCCTGCAATGTTGAACGTCTTGGATGCTGCCGTCAGCGTCACTGTCCACGGCCGCGCATCGGGGGCGGCCACGTCCATCGGCACAAACGTGTGGCCGGGATAGACCAGATCGTGGTGAATCTCGTCCGAAACAAGGATCAGCCCGTTCCGTTCGGCAAACGCGGCCACGGCGCGCAGTTCGTCCGGTGTCCAGACCCGCCCCGAGGGGTTCTGCGGCGAGCACCACAGCAACATCTTTTCCGATCCGTCCAGCCGCGACTGTGCGTCTTCCAGATCGACGCCATAGCTGTCGCCTTCTCGGGCCAGCGGACACTCGACCACGCGGCGACCGGTTTTATTCACCTTGTAGGCAAATTCATGGTAGACGGGTGTGAAGATCACCACCCCGTCCCCGGGTTCAGTCCAGACGTCCAAACATAGGGCGATGGCATTGCCCAACCCCTGTGACGTGAGCGCCCAATCGGTGTCGATGTCCCAATCGTGCCGGTTCTTCATCCACCACTGGACCGAGGCCAGATAATCGGGGTGCGTCCAGGAATAACCAAACACACCGTGTTCGGCCGCTTCGCGCACCGCTTCGATCACGCAGGGTGCGGTGGCATAGTCGGAATCGGCCGTCCACATGGCCAGCCCGTCCTGCGGCGACACGCCGTACAGGTCCTCCATCTTGTCCCATTTGGAACTGTTGGTTCCGCGGCGGTCGGTCAGGTCGTTGAAAGTCATGTCTGCTCCGTCTGTTGGGGGAAAGCTAGCCACAATTGCGGCAGGCGCAAGGGGGGCGTTGCGGCGGGGGGCGGGATGGCCTACATCAAGCCCATGAAACGCAATATCCTGATCCATCCCGACCCCCGTCTGAAAAAGGTCTGCGCCCCGGTGGCCGACCTGTCGGACGAGCTGCGCAAACTGGCCGACGACATGCTGGAAACGATGTATGACGCCCCCGGTATCGGGCTGGCGGCACCGCAGATCGGCGTGCTGGATCGCCTGATCGTAATGGACTGTGTCAAGGAAGAAGGTGAGACCCCGCGCCCGTTGGTGATGTTCAACCCCGAGGTCATTGCGTCCTCGGACGAAACCAACGTCTATGAAGAAGGCTGCCTGTCGATACCTGAGCAATTCGCCGAGGTGACCCGGCCCAAAGTGGTCGACGTCACGTGGATGGATCGCGATGGCAATTTGCAGCAGGAGTCTTTCGACGGGCTTTGGGCGACCTGCGTGCAGCATGAGATCGATCATCTGAACGGCAAGCTGTTCATCGATTATCTCAAGCCGCTGAAACGTCAGATGATCACGCGCAAGATGCAGAAGCTGAAACGCGAACAGGCCCGCGCATGACCGTCCGTACCTGCCTGCCCTGGCCCGACAATCGCCTGCGGACCAAGGCCGAGGACGTGGCCGAGATCACTGACGACATCCGCGCCATCTGGGAGGACATGATCGACACGATGGAGGCGATGCCCGGCGTTGGCCTCGCTGCGCCCCAGATCGGGGTGATGCTGCGGCTGGCGGTTGTGGATGGCTCGACCGAGCGGGGCAAGGCGGTGCGGTTGGCGAACCCTGAAATCCTGCACAGTTCGATCGAACTGCGCGAGCATGAAGAGGCCAGCCCAAACCTGCCCGGCGTGTCGGCCAAGGTGAAACGCCCCCGCGCGGTGACGGTGAAATTCCTGAACGAACAGGGCATGATTGATCGCCGCGACTTTGTGGGGATCGAGGCCACCAGCGTGCAGCATCAGATCGACCATCTGAACGGCCGGATGTATTTTGATCGGCTCAGCAAAGTGAAACGCGACATGCTGCTGCGAAAAGCCAGGAAACTGGGGTGACCATGCGCGTTGTTTTCATGGGAACACCCGATTTCTCGGTGCCGGTGCTGGACGCGCTGGTCGAGGCCGGGCATGAGATAGCCGCCGTCTACTGCCAGCCCCCGCGTCCGGCGGGGCGGGGCAAGAAAGATCGCCCGACGCCCGTTCATGCACGGGCCGAGGCCTTGGGCCTGACCGTCCGCCATCCGGTTTCGCTGAAATCCCCCGAGGAACAGGCCGCCTTTGCCGATCTGAAAGCCGACGTTGCGGTGGTCGTGGCGTATGGGTTGCTGCTGCCGCAACCCATTCTGGATGCGCCCACGCATGGCTGCCTGAACATCCACGCCAGCCTGCTGCCGCGCTGGCGCGGTGCCGCGCCGATCCATCGCGCGATTATGGCGGGGGATGCGCAGACCGGTATCTGCATCATGCAGATGGAGGCCGGGCTGGACACCGGGCCTGTCCTGCTGCGGCAGGCCACCGATATCGGGCCGCAGGAAACTACGGCGCAGCTGCATGACCGGCTTGCGCCCATGGGGGCCGATCTGATCGTCGAGGCTCTGGCCCGTCTGTCGGAACTGACACCCGAACCTCAGCCCGAGGACGGTATCACCTATGCCTCGAAAATCGACAAGGCTGAGGCGCAGGTGGACTGGACCTGCCCCGCTGTTGAGGTTGATCGCCAAATCCGCGGCCTGTCACCTTTCCCCGGTGCCTGGACCGAGATTTCGGGCGACCGGGTGAAACTGCTGGCCTCAACATTGGCCGACGGGCAGGGCGCGCCCGGAGAGGTTCTGAACGACACACTTCGCGTGGCGTGTGGCGAGGGGGCGATTGACCTGTTGCGCTTGCAGCGGGCAGGGAAGGGTGCGCAGGATGCGGAAACCTTCCTGAGGGGCTGGCCGGTCGCGGCCGGAACCCGCCTGAATTCGGAGTAAGCCAGATGTTCATGGTCCTGATGGGCACCGTCGTGATTGCCGGTATCGTGGGATATCTGTCCGAAAAAACCGGGTTCACGCATAACGGATACCTGCCCTCGATCATCATTTGCGTGGGCGGTGCTTTCCTGTTCTATTTCGTCCGCATCATGTTCGGCATCAGCTTTGGCCCGCCCGGCCTGAACGCCGTAATCTCATCCGTCGGGGCGCTGATCATCGTGCCGACGCATTGGAGGAAATAACGTGCCCGTCATCGCCCTGATCGTTATCGGAGCCGCCGCCGGATTTCTGGCCACCCGCCTGATGCGGATCGAGGCCGACATCCCCACGACCATGCTGATCGGCATTGTGGGTGCGCTGGTGGGCGGCTTCCTGCTGCGCGCACTGATCACTGTGGCGGGCTGGCTGTCGGGCTTTGTCGGCGCCGTGTTGGGCGCGTTGCTGGTGATCTGGATCTGGCAAACCTATCTGCGTCGCTAACCTCTTGACCTTCGGGCGGGTTATCGGCCAGATCGCCGAAACTTTCAATCCGAAAGACCCGCCATGTCAAATGACTTGAACCCCGGTGACGTCGCCCTGATGGGGGTGCCGCTGGACCTGCATTCCTCGTTCCTGCAGGGGCCTGCCTTTGCGCCGGGCCGCATCCGTGAGGCGCTGCATTCCGGGGCGGCCAACTTGACAGCCGAGGATGGCACCGATCTGGGCGCGACCGACCGTTTCAAGGACACAGGCGACCTGGATGTGTTCGAGATGGCTGGACAGGAGCCGATCGACCGGATCGAGGCCGGGGCAGCTATGCGCATCGAAACCGGTGCGCGGCTGTTGTCGCTGGGTGGCGATCACTCGGTGGCCTTTCCGCTGATCAAGGCGCATGCCGAGCGGTATGAGGGGCTGAACATCCTGCATATCGACTCGCACCCCGATCTCTATGACAGTCAGCAGATCGGCCCGCTGGGCCATGGCTGCCCATTCGCGCGGGTGATGGAGACCTGTCAGATCAACCGTCTGGTTCAGGTCGGCATCCGCACCATGAACAAGCACCAGCAGGAACAGGCCGACAAGTTCGGGGTTGAGGTGATCGACATGCAGAACTGGCACCCCGATCTTGAGATCAGTTTTGACGGCCCGGTCTATCTGTCGCTTGATCTGGACGCTCTGGATCCGGCCTTTGCGCCGGGCGTGTCGCATCATGAACCCGGCGGGCTCAGCACGCGTGAGGTGATCAACCTGATCCACCGGTTCAAAGGCCAGTTGGTCGGCGCGGATATTGTCGAGTTGAACCCGCACCGCGACCCGTACGGGATGACCGCGATGGTGGCAGCGAAATTCGTCAAGGAAATCGGCGGGCGGTTGCTGTCACGCTGACGCACACGGGCTTTGCTGTCGAACCCTGACACCGAAAAGGTGTGAAATCAGGGCAAATCGCTGTTGAAGATGGAAATCTTGACCTTCCACGTCCCGTCGGGCTGGCGTTGCAGGACGTTGACGAATTTCCCCTGTTCCGGAGGGTCCGAGTCTTCGATGGCATAAGTCCCGACCTGATACGCCGTATCCCCGCTGACCCCGAAATCGATCAATTCGTTTTTATGCGTGCCTCCGGCGTTTTCTTTGATCCGGGATCGGTAAGTTTCAAGAAAAGCTGCCTTGCCGCGCGTCATAGGCTCGCCGGGTGGCAAAAGCATAATGTCCTCGGTAAAGAATGCAGCGCAGCCTTCTGCATCACCGCGATTGAAGGCCTCGTTATAGGCGGCGTCAAAATCTTCGAGCGTTTTCTTCATATCCATGGGCACTCTCCGTGACGGCTCATGATGAGAACGGAAAGCTGTATCGTGCCACGCAGGGCGCTGAACCACAAACGCGCGTTATTTTGTTCAGCTACTGGCGCGGCGGTCGGCTTTTGTAGACGGGCAACTGCCAGCCAAACATCAGCGACCCGGCCCTCAAGGCCCAGCAGATCAACGCACAGGCGGCCAGCGCCAAAAGTTCCTCAAACCCAAGACGGTCTGCCACCACGGCGGTCAGCGCGCCTGCAAATGCGCAGGAGACATACAGCTCACCCTGTTTCAGAACCAATGGTACCTCGTTGCAGACCACGTCGCGCATCAGCCCGCCCAGACAGCCGGTTGAGATGCCCATCAACACGACAATCACGCCCGATTGGCCCAGCGACAGCGCGGCACCTGTACCGGCGGCCACGGCGACGGACAGGGCGAAACTGTCCAGCCAGATCAGCCAGTTATAGCGGCTTTCGACCAGATGGGCGGTAAAGAACACCAGAACTGCTGCGCCGACAGCGATGAGGATATAGTCAGGCTGCCCGACCCAAAAGATCGAATCCCGGTTCAACAGCAGGTCCCGTACCGTGCCGCCGCCCACTGCCGTCAGGCAGGCGATGAAGGCAAACCCCACCAGATCCAGCTGTGCCCGGCTGGCGACCAATGCGCCGGTCAGGGCAAATACCAGAACCGAGGCATAGTCCAGCAGGGCCAGCCCGCTCACGTCTGCGCCTTTTTCGGCTTGAACGGCGCCATGCCCGCGCGGGCCAGTTCATCGGCTTTTTCGTTTTCGGGGTGACCGGCGTGGCCCTTGACCCATTCCCAGGTCACATCATGGCGGGTCTGCGCCTCATCCAGCCGCTGCCACAGATCGACATTCTTGACCGGTTTCTTGTTCGAGGTTTTCCAGCCGTTCCGCTTCCACCCGAAAATCCAGCCGGTGACGCCGTTTTTCACATAAGCGCTGTCGGTGACAACGGTGATCTTGGACGAACGCTCCAGCGTTTCCAGCGCGCTGATTGCGGCCAGAAGTTCCATGCGGTTGTTGGTGGTCTCGGCCTCGCCGCCCTTCAGCTCGCGCTCTTTCAGGACTTTGTCGCCGTCGGTCGCGCGCAGCAGCACGCCCCAGCCGCCGGGGCCGGGATTGCCGGAACAGGCGCCATCGGTATAGGCAAACAGCTCAGGCATGGGCCAGCACCAGAATGAACCCGTCATAAGACCCGGCCAGACCGGTGCCCATGCCGGTGGTGATCCGGTCGATGATGAAACCAGCCTGTTCCAGCGCCTCTTCGATCTCGGTCTGTGAGAAATAGGTATAGTAGCGATCCAGTTCGTCGCGATGTTCGCCCGTGCCCAGTTTCAGGCCAAGGAACAAGATACCCTCGGGTTTCAGCGCCCGGTGAATCGCCGCCAGATGGCGCGGGAAGTCTGCGCGGGGGGCGTGCAGCAGGGAAAAGCTGCAATAGATGCCGTCATACTCGGCCTCTTCGGTCACGTCGTCAAACGTGCCCAGATGCGCATCAACGCCGTTTTCACGGGCGTGTTCGACAAAGGCCGGAGTTGCGTCCAATGCCCGTACCGTCAGGCCCTCGCGCATGAAAAATCCGCTGTCGGATCCGGGGCCCGCGCCGAGATCCAGAATGTGACCCGCGCCGACGGCCTCGGCAAAGGCCATGCGGGCCTCGATCTGTTCCGGGGGCAGGGGGACCTGAAGATAGTCTGCCACGCGGGTCGTATAGGCGTTGATGGTTCTTTTGTCGCTCACAGGTAAACTCCCACGGCAAGGCAGGCCAGTACGATGGCGGTCAGTGTCACGCGCAGCCGCAACCACCAGGTTGGGGTCAGGCGCCAATAGGCAAAGAGGGCGTCCAGAACCAGTACTCCGGCAAATCCGTACATCAGGTTGATGCCGGTGCTGACCGGACCGCCGCCGGTTTTGAAGAAAACCCACAGCGCGGGCAGAACCGACAGCAGATAGCAGGTCGCCGCCTTGCTGCCCGAGGTCTTGGTGGCGAACCCCCACAGGACACCCGACATAAAGCTGAGGATTACCGAACCGTAAAACAGCTGCACATACGGCCCCACAAAGCGCGATCCAAGCGCCTGTGTTCCCCAGGCGTGCAGATCATCGCTTAGATAGGTCAGCGCGCCCCAGATGAACGGAATCAGCCCGGCCAGTCCCAGGACCAATGGGGCCCTTGGAATGCCTCTCATGCGGGTTGCCTCAGAACGCGAGGGACCTTGAATTCGACGTTTTCAACGGCGGTTTCGACCAGTTCGACGGTGACGTCGTAATGGTCGCGGAACGCGTCTATCACCTCGTTGACCAGCACTTCGGGGGCCGAAGCGCCCGCGGTGATGGCAACGGATGAGATGCCTTCCAGCGCCCGCCAATCTATATCGGTCGCACGTTGCACCAGTTGCGCATAGGTGCACCCGGCGCGCGAGGCGACCTCGACCAAACGACGCGAGTTCGATGAGTTCGGTGCGCCGACCACCAGCAGAGCGTCCGATTTCGGGGCCACGGCCTTCACGGCCTCCTGCCGGTTGGTGGTGGCATAGCAGATGTCTTCCTTGTGCGGGCCGACAATGGCCGGAAACCGGGCCTCGAGCGCGGCCACGATATCCTTGGTGTCGTCCACCGACAGGGTGGTCTGAGTGACATAGGCCAGCTTGTCCGGATCGCGCACCTGCACGGTGGCCACATCTTGGACGGTTTCGACCAACAGAACCTCACCGTCGGGCAATTGGCCCATGGTGCCGACCGTCTCAGGGTGGCCCTTGTGGCCGATCATGATCATCTGCAGCCCGGCATCGGCGTGGCGCTGGGCTTCGACATGGACCTTCGAGACCAGCGGGCAGGTGGCGTCGACATAGATCATCTCGCGCTGCGCAGCCGTCGAGGGCACGGATTTCGGAACGCCGTGGGCCGAAAAAATCACCGGTCGGTCATCGGGGCATTCGTCCAGCTCCTCGACGAACACCGCACCCTGCGCGCGCAACCCGTCGACGACGAACTTGTTGTGCACGATCTCGTGGCGCACATAGACCGGCGCACCCCATTTCTGCAGCGCCATTTCGACGATTTTGATCGCCCGGTCCACACCGGCGCAAAAGCCACGCGGAGCGGCAAGGTAAAGGGTCAGAGTGGGCTTGGTCATGTCGCGATCTCCATAGGCCACAGGTAAGTCTTTTCCCGGCCTTGGTCCAGACGCCACATTGTCATTTGCCTGACATGAATCGGTGCTAGCCAGAGGGCGTTTTCAGCACCTGTTCTTAGTTAAAAAAAGCGCGGTCAGGTTTCCATCCCCTGACCGCGCCTGTTTCTTTCCCCGGCTTGGTGAGCGCTCGGGGCGTTACTGTCCGCCAGCAGCGGCAACGCTGCGCGGCTCCATCGGCATTTCACGCGGAGGCCGCCCGATCACGTCGCGCAGGTCTTCCAGTTCGATGAAATTGTCGGCCTGGCGGCGCAGCTCGTCCGAGATCATCGGCGGCTGACTGCGGATGGTCGAGACGACCGACACGCGCACGCCCTGACGTTGTAGGCTGGCTATCAGCGGGCGGAAATCCCCATCGCCCGAAAACAGCACGATATGATCGACGCGCGGCGCCAGTTCCATGGCATCGACAGTCAGTTCGATATCCATGTTTCCTTTGACTTTCCGACGCCCCATGCTGTCGGTGTATTCTTTTGCCGGTTTTGTCACCATGGTGAAGCCGTTGTAATGCAGCCAGTCAACCAAGGGACGGATCGGCGAATACTCGTCATTTTCGAGCAGCGCTGTGTAGTAAAAAGCACGAAGCATCTTGCCGCGGCGCATGAACTCCTGGCGCAGCAATTTGTAGTCGATGTCAAACCCCAGTGCTTTTGCGGCCGCATAAAGATTCGAGCCGTCGATGAACAGCGCTAGCCGTTCGTCTTTATAAAACATAAATAGATCCTTCCGGTACAAACCAGCGACACCGGTTGTTAGGTGAGTGAGCTAGATAATATGCGGCGCGCTGATAATCCTATAATTAGGGCATTTGATGTGTATCGCAAGCATGCAATTCGCCGAATATAGGGAGTCTAATGAGCAATTTAATGTCAGAAGCGGTGATTGCACTGGGCGGAAATCTCAGTTTGAGAGAATTAGAGCCCAAGGTGACACTTAAAAGGGGAATTGACGCGATTTTGCGTCATGGGGTGGTGATTCGCGCCGTCAGCCGCTTTTTCGAGACCCCTTGTTTCCCGCCCGGCGCGGGGCCGGATTACGTGAATGCAGCCGCTCTGATCGAGACCGACAAGACCCCGGAAGAGCTGTTGCAGGTGTTGCATGCGGTCGAGCATGAATTCGGCCGCGAAAGGGTGCAGCGCTGGGGGATGCGCACGCTGGATCTGGATCTGGTCTGCTACGGCGATCGGGTTCTGCCGGACCGCAGCGTATATGATCGATGGCTGGCACTGCCACCCGAGGCGCAGACGCAGCAAACGCCGGATCAGTTGATCCTGCCGCATCCGCGCCTGCAGGATCGCGCCTTTGTGCTGGTTCCGATGGCGGATGTAGCCCCTGACTGGCGCCATCCGGTGCTGGGCCGGACTGTCACCGAGATGTTGGCAGAGCTGCCTGCCGAAGATATTGCGGCGGTGACCCCTCTGTGAATGATGCATTTGCGGCATTTCTTGCTTGTCAAGGCGGGGATTCGCGCTTAGATAAACGTCTTCCTGACATGGATTCAGTAACGGAGAGCGCCCCATGGCCCGCGTGACGGTTGAAGATTGCGTAGACAAGGTTCCGAACCGGTTCGAACTGGTGATGCTTGCCGCCCATCGTGCGCGCGAGATTTCCGCCGGTGGCCCGATCACCGTCGACCGTGACAACGACAAGAACCCTGTCGTGTCGCTGCGCGAGATCGCGGACGAAACCCAGAGCGCCGACGAATTGCGCGAGCGCCTGATCGAGGCCAACCAGACCCAGATCGAGGTTGATGAGCCGGAAGAAGATCAGATGGCTCTGCTGATGGGTGCGGAATCGGACAAACCGGCCGAAGATGACATGTCAGAAGAGAAGCTGCTGCGCGCTCTGATGGAGGCTCAAGGCCAGGGGTAATTCCCAAAAACGAAGGTGCGGACCGGATGATTTCTGCTGACGACCTGATTGCGCTGGTCCGCAACTACAACCCCAAGACAAATGCCGACCGCATCACCCGCGCTTACGAGTTCGGACGCGAGATGCACGAAGGTCAGTTCCGCCACTCCGGCGAGCCCTATTTCACTCATCCCGTTGCCGTTGCCGCCATCCTGACCGAACAGCGTCTGGATGATGCGACCATTATCACGGCACTGCTGCACGACACGATCGAGGACACCAAAGCCAATTACAGCAAGGTGGCCGAGCTGTTCGGGGATGAGGTCGCCAAGCTGGTCGATGGCGTCACCAAGTTGACCAACCTGCAGCTTTCCAGCCGTGAGACCAAGCAGGCCGAGAACTTCCGCAAGCTGTTCATGGCCATGTCCAAGGACCTGCGGGTCATTCTGGTCAAGCTGGCCGACCGTCTGCACAACATGCGCACGATCAAGGCGATGCGCCCCGAAAAGCAGATCGTCAAAGCGCGCGAGACGATGGACATCTATGCGCCACTTGCAGGCCGGATGGGGATGCAGTGGATGCGCGAGGAGCTGGAAGATCTCGCGTTCCGCGTGCTGAACCCCGAAGGCCGTCAGTCGATCATTCGGCGCTTTATCACTCTGCAACGCGAAACCGGTGACGTGATCCATCGCATCACCGGCGACATGCGGCACGAATTGGAGAAAGCCGGGATCGACGCCGAAGTATTCGGCCGCGCCAAGAAACCCTATTCGATCTGGCGCAAGATGCAGGAAAAAGATCAGGGTTTCTCGCGCCTGTCCGATATCTATGGCTTCCGCATCATCACCCAGACCGAGGAAGATTGCTATCGCACCCTTGGCGCGATCCACCAGCGCTGGCGCGCGGTGCCGGGGCGGTTCAAGGATTACATCAGTCAGCCAAAATCGAACGGGTATCGCTCGATCCACACCACGGTTTCGGGGCGTGACGGCAAGCGGGTCGAGGTTCAGATTCGCACCCGCCAGATGCACGACGTCGCCGAAACCGGTGTTGCGGCGCATTGGTCCTATCGTGATGGTGTGCGCTCGGAAAACCCGTTCGCGGTCGATCCGGCGAAGTGGATTGCAAACCTGACCGAACAGTTCGACAGCGAGGATGACCACGAGGATTTCCTCGAGGCCGTGAAGCTGGAAATGTACTCGGACCAGGTGTTCTGCTTCACGCCCAAGGGGGATGTGGTCAAGCTGCCGCGCGGCGCGACGCCGATTGATTTTGCCTATGCCATCCACACCCGTATCGGCCATGCCTGTGTGGGTGCCAAGGTCGACGGCATCCGCGTGCCGCTGTGGACCCGGATCAAGAACGGGCAATCGGTGGATATCATCACTGCCGATGGCCAGACCCCGCAGGTCACATGGCTTGAGATCGCGGTGACCGGCAAGGCTCGCACTTCGATCCGCCGTGCGCTGCGCGAGGTAGACCGCGAGCGTTTCATCAAGCTGGGCAAGGAATTGGCGCGTTCGGGGTTCGATCATGTGGGCCGCAAGGCTACGGACAAGGCTTTGGATACTGCGGCGAAACACTTGCGGCTGAAGGATCGGCACGAACTGCTGGCCCGTTTGGGCAGTGCCGAATTGACCGCGCATGAGGTGGTCAGTGCGGTCTATCCCGAGCTGACGCAGGATGAAGGCGATGCCATTTCCCCACGCCGCGCGGTGATCGGTTTGGAGCCGGGGCAGAAGTTTGACCGGGCGCCTTGTTGTCAGCCGCTGCCGGGTGAACGCATCGTTGGCATCACCTATCGCGGCAAGGGCGTGGTCGTGCACGCCATCGACTGCGACCGCCTGTCTGAATTCGAAAGCGAGCCCGACCGCTGGGTCGATCTGCACTGGCACTCGGGCACGCACCCGGCCGCTTATGGTGTGACGCTGGATCTGACCATCGGCAACGATGCCGGGGTACTTGGGCGCATTTGCACATTGATCGGTGAGAAAAAGGCCAATATCTCGAACCTGGAATTCGTTGACCGCAAACCGGATTTTTACCGTCTGCTGATCAGTGTCGAACTGCGCGATCTTGAACAGTTGCACTCGCTGATGCTGATGCTTGAGGCCGAAAGCGACGTTGCCGCGGTCGAACGGCATCGGGACAGGGAAAAAACCGCGGTTGCGGCTGGCTGAGAAGGGGTGATCAGGAGTGGTTTTCAAGCGCCGAGACCGACGCTCGCCCATTCGGATCGCTTCGGAGTTTGTCTATCCGCGCGGCGGCTGGACCCGCGCCTTTCACTACGTCAAGCACCGTATCCGGCGGTTGCCGGATTCACCTGAACGTATCGCGCGCGGTGTCGGGGCGGGCGTGTTCACTGCGTTTACGCCGTTTTACGGGTTCCATTTCGTCATAGCGGCCCTGATCAGCCGCCTGATCAACGGCAACCTTCTGGCATCCCTCAGCGGTACGTTTTTCGGTAACCCGCTGACCTATGTGCCCATCGGCGTCATCTGTCTGCAAACCGGGAACTACCTGCTGGGCGACGATTTTGACGAAGGTGAAACTCACGGCCTGATGGACAGCTTTTTCAAGGCGCTGAGTGATCTCAAGAACAATTTCATGGCAATGTTCACCGACCGCGTTGCCGACTGGCGCGGCCTTGCCGTGTTTTATGATGAAGTGTTCTTTCCCTACCTGATCGGGGGCATCTTGCCGGGGCTTCTGGCGGGGTTCATCTGCTATTACCTCAGCCTGCCGGTGGTTCGCACCTACCAACAGCGCCGTCGTGCCCGGATCAAGGCGAAATTCGAGGAAATCAAACGGTTGGCGGAAACCGAACCTGCCGGTCCTGCGGCGAACCCGCTAAATTCGGATCGGAAATCGGAAAAGGAAATAAACGATGTCTGACAACCCCCTGCGCCTGGGTGTAAATATCGACCACGTGGCCACGGTGCGCAACGCTCGCGGCGGGGCTTACCCGGACCCGTTGCGTGCTGCCAAGCTGGCCGAAGATGCCGGGGCGGATGGCATCACCGCCCATCTGCGCGAAGACCGCCGCCATATCTCGGACGCTGATATCGACGGGTTGATGGAGGTTCTGTCGGTGCCGCTGAACTTTGAAATGGCCGCCACGCCCGAGATGCAGAAAATCGCCCTGCGCCACAAACCGCACGCGGTCTGCATCGTGCCCGAAAAACGCGAGGAACGTACGACCGAAGGCGGGCTTGAGGTCGCGCGCGAGGAAAACAAGCTGACCCACTACATTGCCCCCCTGCGCGAGGCGGGTTGCCGCGTGTCCATCTTCATCGCCGCCGATCAGCGCCAGATCGAAGCCGCCCACCGCATCGGGGCCGAAGTGATCGAACTGCACACCGGCGCCTATTGCGACGCCCATGCCGAGGGCCGCACGGACGAGGCTGCGCGCGAACTGGAAAGCCTGCGTGACATGTCCGCCTTTGCCCATTCACTGGGGCTTGAGGTCCATGCCGGGCACGGCCTGACTTACGAAACGGTGCAGCCCATCGCGGCATTCCCCGAGGTGCGTGAGCTGAATATCGGCCACTTCCTGATCGGCGAGGCGATCTTTCGCGGCCTCACCCCGGCCATTGCCGAGATGCGCCGACTGATGGATGAGGCGCGCGCATAATGGCTCGAGAGATCCCTGCACCCGCGACAAAAGCGACTGTAAAGTTTGACCACGTTACCTACGTGGGTCTCGTCTTTGCGGTTTTGGTGGCCTTTTCCGTCGCAAGGCGCGTTCTTGAATTTGATCTGCCTTTCCCGCTGATGCCAATGAGTGTCGCACTTGTGGCGGCGGCGTTCTTTTACGGGGTATGGGCCGGTCGGACCGGCAAGCATTGCGACCCTTCGTTCAAAAGTTGGATCATTGCCAGAAAAATGGTCCTGACCGGGCTGTGCATCGTTCTGGGGCTTTTCCTGTTCCAGGTTTTTGTGTTGGGTCTTTGGACTCTGATGGATGACGGAACAGTGCTGATCGGATATGCCGTCCAGATCGTTGCCGTCGGTTTTATCTCATTCGTTTTTTGTCGATTTGCTTTCATGCTTGGCGTCAAAAGGGGCTTTGCGGTGTATCTGAAAAAGAACCAAAGCGCATGATCCTTGGTATTGGCACGGACCTTGCGAATATCGACCGCATTCAGGGCACGCTTGATCGGTTTGGCGACCGGTTTCGCAATCGCGTTTTCACCGACATCGAACAAAGCAAGGCCGAACGTCGCGCCGATACGGCGGGGACTTACGCCAAACGCTGGGCCGCAAAAGAGGCGTGTTCCAAAGCGCTGGGCACCGGTCTGCGCATGGGCATTGCGTGGAAGGACATGGCGGTCACCAACCTGCGCACCGGTCAGCCGGTCATGCACGTCACCGGCTGGGCCGCAGAACGTTTGAAAGAGATGACGCCCGACGGGCATGAGGCGATCATCCACGTCACCCTGACCGATGATCACCCCTGGGCGCAGGCCTTCGTGGTGATCGAGGCCAGGCCGCTGCAAGATCAGGGCGCGCAGCCTTGACTTGCCCCCTGTGGCCCCGCATGTAGCACCCAACAACGCAAGGACCGGAGAGCAGTATGGCCGAGGACGTGAAAACCGGAAATCCCGTATGGGAGACGATCAAAACCATCGTCTATGCCCTGCTGATCGCGGGTGTTTTCCGCACCCTGTTCTTTCAGCCGTTCTGGATTCCCTCGGGATCAATGAAACAGACCCTGCTGATCGGGGATTTCCTGTTCGTCAACAAGATGGCCTATGGCTATTCCTACGCGTCCTGTCCCAGCCTGATCATTCCCCGCGTTGGTCTGGACATCGACGCCGAAGATATCTGTGGCTGGATGCAGGGCAACGAGAATTCCCGCTTTCTGGGCGGAGAGCCCGAGCGCGGCGACGTCATCGTCTTTCGCCATCCGGCCACCGGGCGCGACTATATCAAACGCCTGATCGGCCTGCCGGGTGACCGCATTCAGATCCGGGCAGGTCAGATCATCCTGAACGGCACGCCGGTGCCGCAACAGCCCGATGGTGTCTTTACCGAAACGGCCGCGCCGCAAGGCCCGCAACGCCTGCGCCCGCGCTGTGAAAACGGACCGGTCGGCGTTGGCGGCGCCTGCGAGAAATCCCGTTCGATTGAAACTCTGCCCAATGGCGTCACGTACGATGTGCTGAATATCGGAAACCAGGCGTCCGACAACACAGGCATCTATACCGTACCCGAAGGCCACTATTTCTTTATGGGCGATAACCGCGACAATTCCAGCGACAGCCGCCTGCCGCTTTCCGCCGGCGGTGTGGGGTATGTGCCTTATGAAAACCTGATCGGTCGGGCCGACCGGATCATGTTCTCGTCCGCTGGCCGGTCGATGCTGTTCTTCTGGACCTGGCGCAGCGATCGCTTCTTCAAGGCGGTCAATTGAAGCTCTCGGCCGATATCAAAGCGTTTCAGAAGCGTTTGGGGTATGAGTTTACCAAACCCGAGCTTCTGGTGCGTGCTCTGACGCACGGGTCCGTCTCATCTGCCACGCGGCCCGACAACCAACGGTTGGAGTTTCTGGGCGACCGGGTTCTGGGCCTGGTCATGGCCACCGCGCTGCTTGAGGCCGACAAGAAAGCCTCGGAAGGGCAGCTTGCTCCTCGTTTCAATGCGCTGGTCCGCAAAGAGGCCTGCGCCGATGTCGCCCGCCAGATCGATCTGGGCGCGGTGCTGAAACTGGGCCGGTCAGAGATGCTGTCAGGCGGCCGCCGCAAACAGGCCCTGCTGGGCGACGCGATGGAGGCTGTCATTGCCGCCGTCTACCGCGACGCCGGGTTCGAGGCGGCGCGTGATGTGATCCTTGCGCTTTGGGGGAACCGCATCCACACGGTTGAGGCAGACGCCCGCGATGCCAAGACGTCGCTGCAGGAATGGGCACAGGCGCGGGGGCAGAAACCGCCCAGCTATGTCGAGATCAAACGCAGCGGTCCGGACCACGCACCCGTTTTCACAATCGCTGCCCGCTTGCAGGACGGGACCGAGGCGCAGGCCACTGCGGGATCAAAGCGTCAGGCCGAACAGGCCGCAGCCAAGGCCTTGCTGGAAAACCTGCCCAAGTAGACGCTCCAGACGCCAACGGGATCCGTCTTTATCTGGCCCCCTGCCGGTCGGATTGGCGCAGCCAATTCGACCCTCAAACCACCCGGATGAACCCGGTCAACCCGGTTTTCTGATGCTCGATTACATGGCAGTGGAATGCCCAGTCCCCGCGATTGTCTCCAACCAGGGCGATGTCCACAACCTCATCCTTCAGCAGCAACATCGTGTCTGTCATCAGCGGCGGCAAGCTGCGCAGGTTTGACGTCAACGGCAAGAAAGCCAGCCCGTGCAAATGGATCGGGTGCAGGTTCGGAGACTCATTGCGCAGACGCAGAACATAGCTTTTGCCCATCTCCAGTGTCGCCAATGGGCCAACTCCCTGCGCCGCGTCACCGGGCCACGGGGTTCGATTGATGGACCAGAAATTATACCCCAGCGAGCCACAGAACCCGTTGACCGGCTCACCCCCCTCGGGCGTCCAGCCGAAGACAAATTCATGCAGTTCCGCCGTGCTCAGATCGGGCTTGGCCACCGGGTTTGCCGGCAAGGGGCGCAATTCGCGCAGATCGCGTGCCACGGACGCCCCGACCGCACGCAAGCGAGTCATCGCCCGAGGCGGCTGACCTGGGAATTTTGCCATCAAATCAACAGTCTGTCCTTCGTCAGAAGGCATATGAACCGCAAAATCCACCCTTTGCCCCGGGCCAACCAACAGTGGCGCTTCGGCGCTGGGCATTTGCACCTCGACCTCGACAGGGTGGCCGTCCCAGGCAATGATCCGGGCCTCGGCACCCTGCAAATGGATTTTATAGATGCGGGTCGTGTCCGTGTTGACCACCCGCAGCCGCACCAGACCGCCAGCCGCGTGATCATAGACCGGCCCGTCCAGCCAGTTCGCCGTCTGCACGTTGCCGAATGTTCCGGCCCGTGCTGCCCCGCGTGCCGTGTAAGCAGGCAGAAAGCCCCTATCCTCATCCAGCCGGAAATCGCGCAGGTTGACCACCTGCTCGCTGTCAAAGCCGGGGTCTTCAGCCTCGGCAACCACCATAACGCCGGTCAGGCCATGGGCCATCTGCTCCATCGTCATGCAATGGGGGTGATACCAGTAGGTGCCCGCGTCTGGCGGGGTGAATTCATAGTCGAACAGCTCACCCGGCCCGATTGGCATCTGGGTCAGATAGGGCACTCCGTCCATCCCGTTGGGAATGCGCAGCCCGTGCCAGTGCATCGCCGTGTAGTCGGGCAGGGTATTGCGCACCGGCAGACGCATCACTTCGCCTTGTTTGCCATAAAGAACCGGGGGCGGCGCATCCGGCGACAGGCTGACCATACCGGTGGTGGCACGCTCGCGGAGGGCAAAGCTGGCCGGTTGGACAACCAGTTCCTGAGCGCCAGCTGCCAGTTCGATTCCACCCAAGCCCAACGCGCCAGCGGCGGCGCCGCTGCCCAAGAGAAACTCACGACGTTTCATATCTGCCTCATAGAAGGGTTGCCGCCTGGCTGGGTCTGGCACGGCGTGATGCGGTTCTGCCACCGTAACCTCATGGCTGCAATGCGACAAATCCCTCTGGTCCAAAGGGTCAATCTGCTATAGGGGTGCGCACTTGCAAATAGGATCGCAGGACACATGACCACACGCGCCGGATTTATCGCCCTGATCGGAGAGCCCAACGCAGGCAAATCCACCCTTCTGAATCGCATGGTCGGGGCCAAGGTCTCGATCGTGACGCATAAGGTGCAGACCACCCGCGCCCGCATCCGCGGCGTGGCGATGGAGGGTGATGCGCAGTTGGTGTTCGTGGATACGCCCGGCCTGTTCAAACCGCGCCGCCGTCTGGACCGCGCCATGGTCGCCGCCGCCTGGGGCGGGGCGGCGGATGCCGATGTCGTGGTGCTGATGGTCGAGGCGCATCGCGGCATAACTGAAGGTGTGGAACGCATCCTGGAAGGTCTGGAAGAGATCGGGCAGGGCCGCACCATCGCGCTGGCGATTAACAAGATCGATAAAGTACCCTCCGAGAAGCTGCTCGCGCTGACCAGCGACCTGAACGGGCGCTATCCCTTTGCCGAGACATTTATGATTTCCGCCGAAAAGGGCTATGGCGTGGATGACCTGCGCGCGTGGCTTGCGGCGGAATTGCCCGAAGGTCCTTGGCTCTACCCCGAAGATCAGATCGCCGATCTGCCCCTGCGCATGATCGCAGCCGAGATGACGCGCGAGAAACTGACCCTGCGCCTGCATCAGGAACTGCCTTACCAACTGACCGTCGAGACCGAGAAATGGGAGGAACGCAAGGACGGTTCCGCCAAGATTGACCAAGTCATCTATGTCATGCGCGACGGCCACAAAGGCATCGTGCTGGGTAAACGCGGCGAGACGATCAAGGCCGTCAGCCAGGCTGCACGCGCTGAATTGGAAGAGTTTCTGGATCGTAAGATTCACCTGTTCCTGCAGGTCAAGGTCCGGCCCAACTGGTTGGAGGAGTCCGAGCGCTATTCGGAAATGGGTCTGGATTTCAAAGACGGCAACGCATGACCCGCCTGACGGCTGAATTCTGGGTCCACGCCTATCTGGCGCGGCTTCGCTTTCAGGAAATCCCGGCCTTTGTTGTCGCACATGGCGATGACACGGCGGGGGCAGTTCTGGTCAAACTGAACACGCTGAACGGTCAGGCAGTAGCATTCCAGCGCAGCTTTGACCTGATGAGCGGTGATCGCAAATGGGTCGAACTGTCCACCGGCCCCGAGGCGGATGTGGACACCGCCATCGAACGCCAGCGCAGCTTTGACCCCGACCTATGGGTGATCGAGGTCGAGGACCGGCAGGGGCGGCATCTGCTGGGCGAAGAGGGTTTGGAGTAGGGCGCGCGTGGGCCGTCAATCCAACCGGTAAAGCGTATTGCGACCGAACTTTCCCCGAAGCTCATAGCCTGACCGCAGAAGAAGCCCCTCAAGATCTGCGGCCCAATGCTTGTCATGTTGAACCTCGAAGAACAGCGCTTTGGGGCGTTGCGCGACCGGTGCTTCGGAAATCAGCGGGGCCAGAACCCGATCTTCCTGACCCTCAACATCCACTTTGACAAAATCAATCGCCGTTTTGGGGTCTGGGGGAAGGAACTCGGTCAGTTTACGGACCTCGACCTGTATTTTGTGCGCTCCGCGCATCGGTTCATTGAGACGAGCCAGGCCAAGGTTTCCGTTGGCGGGTACAAACAGGTCCATCTCTGCGTGCTCGTCGGAAATGGCACAATCGTGCACCTCGACAGATTTGAATTCGTTGAGACGGATGTTTTCCTCGAGCCGCGCGCGCATCACAGGGTTCGGTTCGAAGGCATGTATCACTGAACCTGGGGCGGCCACCGCAGCCAGCCGCAGTGTATGGGCCCCGGCATTCGCGCCGACATCGTAGGCGACAATCGGTCTGTCGCGGGGCAAACCCTGTAGGATGTGCCGCAATGCCCGTTCCTCCTGCGTGCGCCCCATGCGCCAGATCTGAAACTCTGTGTTGTTGTCCGCAGGGTGGATGCGCATGCGGCACCCTTTGTAATCCGTTTCGGTCGGCTTCAACTCGCGCCGGATGCGTTTTCTGGTGTGGTTCGGTGTCTTTGGATCATTGAAAATGTCGCGGAGAAGGTCGTTCGGCCAGTCCATATGTAATGGTCCCGTTTTTTAGAATGCGCATCTTTAGGGGATGTCTAACAGGCGGGCCAAACGTGGAAAACGGCAAACTGCCCTTTACCCGTGCAACTTTGCACATGCAGATGTTGTGCCGGTGCCACAAGCCTGCGCGGGGTCTCATTGTCAGCCCACGCTTGCGCCCGGCGCGCGGGTGGGCTTTCTATGGGCATCATCCACTGAATACCGGAGCCCACGATTTGGACTGGCGCGATCACGGCATACTATTGACGACTCGCCGCCACGGCGAAACGGCCGCGATTATCGAGGTCTTTACCGAAGGCCACGGGCGTCATGCCGGTGTCGTGCGCGGTGGGACCAGCCGCAAGATTGCACCGATCCTACAGCCCGGTGCGCAGTTGGATGTGCTCTGGCGTGCGCGGCTTGAGGAGCATATCGGCACGTTTCAGGTAGAACCCCTGCGATCGCGGGCGGCGGCTGCGTTTTCGGGGCGGCTGGCGTTGGCCGGGTTGAACGCGGTGGTGTCGCTGCTGTCGTTTTGCCTGCCCGAGCGCGAGCCGCATCCGGCGATCTACAGGCAGACCGAACAACTGATGGACTTGCTGGGGCAGGATGAGGTCTGGCCGCTGGCCTATCTGCGCTGGGAACTGGCGCTGCTTGAGGATCTGGGCTTTGGTCTGGACCTGTCTGGCTGTGCGGTGACCGGCGCGACCGAAGGGCTGGCCTACGTCTCGCCCAAGACTGGCCGGGCCGTCAGCGCCCAAGGTGCGGGACAGTGGGCGGACAAGCTGTTGCCCCTGCCGCCTTGTCTGCGCGGTGAAGGCGCCGCGCCGGATGCCGAGATTGCCGAGGCGCTGCGGACGACCGGGTATTTTCTGAAGCACCGGGTTGCGCCCTCATTGGGCCACCATCCGCCGCCCGAGGCGCGGGAGCGGTTTGTGGATCAGTTCACTCGGCGGCTGTGAACACCATCTCGTGCCCGTCATCGTTGCGCAGGATCAGCACATCCCCTGACACTTCGGATTGGGTCATGGCCATGAGAGCGGCGAAGTAAAAGCCCTCGGCCTCAAGCCCGGCACAGGCGGCGCGGGTGGCGGCCAGATCCACAATCTCGAACCACGGATAAGGTGCGTTCAGAGTGCCGCTGTAGCTGTTGCAGGGAGCGTTGCCTTCGATCTTTCCTGTCTCGGGAAAGCGTAGCAAGGCGCTGGCCTCGTAAGGCTGCCCGTCGATCTCATACAGCGTCCATGTCCGATCCGCCGCGCCATAGGCGGCGACCGTCTCATCCTTTTCGCATTGGAACAGGGCAAGCAGGGGCAGGGTCAGGATCAGGCGTGTCATGGATCGGTCTTAGCTTAACAGGGTGATCTGCGAAACGGTTAGTAGGGAAGCTCGCCGCTGATCAACTCTTCCCGCACGTCCAGACGGGGGCGCCAATTGTACCTAGTGTCCTCTCGCACGGGTGCCCATGTCAGCGCGCCGCTTGCGCGCCACGGATCAAGGATGATCCCGTCATACATCGAATCCCCCTTGGCGCTGATCAGGGCCGAGTGGTGGATGATCCGGAACTGCGTCGGCGGAGACGTGGCCCAGTGCAGGTCCAGCGTGCGGAAGTTTTCCTGCCGCAGGCGTGTCGTCATGGCTTGCGCCCAGTCGTTGCACAGGCCCTTTTCACGAAAGCCATTGATGATCTTGGCGTTGTGAATGATGGCCGAGTCGGTGACGTTCCATTCGTGCTTCAATTGCCTCGAATAGCTGTAGGCGATTGTGGCAGCGGTTTGCGCCTCGACCGGGTCGACCTTTGGGTCGAGGGATTGGATGGCCTGAGCCAGATCGTCGATATCGTTCTGCGTCGCGGTCGGCTGTGTCTTGGCGCAGCCACTCAGGGCGAGGGCTGTGAGGACCGCCCAAAGTGCGAAAAATCGTCTGGTCATTTCGTGTGCCATTCTTTTTGAAGCGCAGGGTGCTCTAACCGGGTTGCCGCCTGAGATCAAAGGGGAAGTTCACGTATCGGCGGATCACAACCTGTATCCAAGAGAAAAAGACCCGGCGCTAAGGCCGGGTCAGTCGGGGAAACAGGAATGCCGAATTCGGTCATCCGAGCAGACGTCGTGCGATGACCTGTGCCTGAATTTCGGCAGCCCCTTCGAAAATGTTCAGAATGCGCGCGTCGCACAGAACGCGGCTGATCTTGTATTCCAGCGCAAAGCCGTTGCCGCCGTGGATCTGCAGACCGTTATCCGCAGCCGCCCACGCGACGCGTGCACCCAGCAGCTTGGCCATCCCGGCCTCAAGGTCACAGCGCTGGCCGTGATCCTTTTCCCAGGCCGAGAAATAGGTCAGTTGGCGTGCGATCATGATTTCAACCGCCATCATCGCCAGCTTACCCGAGACACGCGGGAAGTTGATCAGAGATTTGCCGAACTGCTTGCGGTCAACCGCGTATTGCATGGCGATATCCAGCGCGCTTTGCGCCACGCCAATGGCGCGGGCGGCGGTCTGGATGCGGGCGGATTCAAAGGTTTCCATCAGCTGTTTGAAGCCTTTGCCCTCTTCGCCGCCCAACAGGTTCTCGCCTTTGACTTTGAAGCCGTCAAAACCCAGCTCGTATTCCTTCATGCCGCGATAGCCCAGAACCTCGATCTCGCCGCCGGTCATGCCGGGAGTGGGGAAGGGGTTCTCGTCGGTGCCCGGCGTTTTCTCGGCCAGGAACATGGACAGGCCGCGGTGGTCGGTTGTGTCGGGGTTGGTACGGGCCAGCAGGGTCATAACATGGGTGCGCGCCGCGTGGGTGATCCATGTCTTGTTGCCGGTGATCTCGTAATCGCCGTCCGCGTTCTTGACCGCGCGAGTGCGCAGGCTGCCAAGGTCCGATCCGGTGTTCGGTTCGGTGAATACGGCGGTCGGCAGAATTTCTGCACTGGCCAGCTTCGGCAACCAGTTTGCTTTCTGCTCGTCGGTGCCGCCTGCGATGATCAGCTCGGCCGCGATCTCGGACCGCGTGCCCAGCGAGCCGACGCCGATATAGCCGCGTGACAGTTCCTCGGACACCACGCACATCGAGGCTTTGGACAGGCCGAAGCCGCCGAACTCTTCGGGGATGGTCAGGCCGAACACACCCATTTCGGCCAGTTCCTCGATGATCTCGATCGGGATCAGCTCGTCCTTGAGGTGCCAGTCATGGGCATTCGGTTCGACCTTTTCCTGCGCATAGCGGCGGAACTGGTCGCGGATCATTTCCAGCTCTTCATCCAGACCCGAGGCGCCGAACATGGTCGCGCCGGCCTGATCCTCCATCAGGGCTACCAACCGCGTACGGGCGGCCTGAGAGTTGGCCTGCGCCATCAAGGTCTGCACTTCAGAACATTGGAAGCCCGACAGCGCGTCCCAGCCAAGACCCATATCCTGCAGACGTACGACCTCGCCCTGGTTCATCGGAATGCCGCCCGCGACCTGATGCAGGTATTCACCAAAGGCGATCTGGTGCAGCAACTGTTCCATCTCGCCAAACTTGCCATCCGCCTCCAGCGCGTCGGCCCAGCGTTGCATCTGTTGCAGAGACTGGTTGTACGTTGCCAGCCAGGCCAGACCATGTGCGGCGGTCTGGTTCGCCTCGATCAGCGCGCCAGAGACCCGGCCATCGTCGGTGACCATCTCACGAACCGTTTCGCGGGCGCGTTCAAACACGGTTTCGACAGCGGGCAGAGCTGCGCGGGTCAGCGTCAGAAGCTCGGGCAAAATCGCGGATGTTGTCATCTGGGTCATATCCTGTCCGTCATGGGCCATGAATCAGGTCCTTCTCTGGTGTCGTCCGGTCATATCATGCTGCACGTGCAGCGCAACAAAAATACGTATAGAGCTGCTAGAAAGTTCGAAAATTGCTTTGACAATTTTGCGGTGCAGCGCCCGCCAAGAGTGATATCACGGGCGTATGACCCTGTTTTCGTTGCTCACTCCGCAAGATCTGATGTTGGCCCTTGTCGTCGCCTTTGTGGCGGGGTGGGTGAAAGGCATGGTCGGGTTTGCCATGCCGATGGTTCTGGTGTCCGGGCTCAGCATGTTCCTGCCGCCTGATCTGGCGATTGCCGGGCTGATCCTGCCGACACTGGTGACCAACGGCGTGCAGGCTCTGCGCGAGGGCGTACCCGCCGCTGTCTCGGCGATCAAACAGTTCCGGGTATTTCTGATGGTCGGGCTTGTGTTCCTGCTGCTTGGCGCTCAGTTGGTCAGCGCAGTGCCTGCCCGGGCCTTCTTGCTGATGATCGGGATTCCGGTCACGTTTTTCGCGCTGATACAGGTGCTGGGGGTGCAGCTTTCGCTTGGCAAACCGTCTGCGCGGATCGAGGCCGGAATCGGTGCGGTTGCCGGGTTTGTCGGCGGGATGTCGGGTATCTGGGGGCCGCCGACCGTTGCCTATCTGACCGCGTTGAACACACCCAAAGCGGTGCAGATGCGTGTGCAGGGGGTGATTTACGGTTTGGGGGCTGTTGCGCTGATGCTGGCGCATCTGGGCTCTGGCATCCTGCGGGCCGAGACGGTGCCGTTTTCGGCGATCCTGATCCTGCCGGCGCTGGCGGGGATGTGGATCGGACTGGGGTTGCAGTCGCGCATCGATCAGGCCGTGTTTCGCAAGGTGACGCTGCTTGTTCTGCTGATCGCAGGCGTGAACCTTTTGCGGCGCGGGGTGCTCGGCTAACTGCGCCTGTCGGCAAACCGGAAGGTATAGTAAAGCCCCAGCATCAGGAAAAACAGGCCCGAGATGTCGCCGATCAGAAAGGCAACGTATTCGACGCGTGCGCTGCCGAATGCCAGGTTGGTCAGGCCAGAAACAAGGAAGGACGTGATGATCCCCACCCCCATGACACAAGACCAGCAGGGTCTGCGGTCCGGTCGGGGAAACAGATCCCAACCGACCCATTTGCACAGATAAAACACGGCTGGCACCGTAGTGACGGCAATCACAATCGCCATCAACCGGCTTGGCAGGAACACGTCACTGCCGCCGAGAAAGGCAAAGACCACAAAGACTCCGGGCAGCAGTGCAAAGATTGCCCGCCACCCCAAAAGCCACGCCGACAGCACCCGCACCCCATGTGGCAGGAACAGCAAGCTGGCCCGACTTGGATATTCAGGAAAGAACACATTCTGAAGCGGCATCAGCACCTCGAATGTAAGGTACGATGCCACCACATACGCCAGTGAGGCACAGAATGTGTCAGTCGCCCACCTGCGCGTGTCGATCATCAGCTACCTTTGCGCAGTTTAAAGGCGTCACTTGGGGGCATGAACGATATACCGGCCCCGGTTGGCGCTGCCGCTTTGCGACAAGTAGCCTTTCTGCACCAAGGATTTCAGTGCACGAAAGAAGGTCGGCCGCGAGACGCTTTTGACAAGTGTGTGCTCAATCAGCCCGAAGGTGCGCACCTCTTCGTCGGATTTGGACAGCTCTTCGGCCGCGTAATAGATGTCGCGCTCAACCGGAGACAGTTGCTCCAGCCCCAGCGTCTGCTCCATGCTCTGCATCAGCTTGCGCAGTTCGGTCAGTTTCGAGATTTCGGTCATATTCTACCCATCGCTTCAAGTGCCGTCAGCCGCATGTCCGCGACGAAAATCGACATACTGAGTTGAGTGTTTTCAGCACGTCTCATCTTGACACTTATTCCCTTTATAATACAGTACTTATTTGATTAGGTTGCTCATTATGCTGATGTGATCGTCTGCTCGAGCTGCCCCAAGGTCTTTTCAAGTTTGGTCCGGTGCAGAATTGCGCCGGACTTTTTCGTCATAATGACGTCATCAAATACCCCACGAACTGTCCTCGGGCAACGCATTTGTAACCGAACTGTGCGCAATACAACCTTGGGGTGATCGCATCGCGATAGACATTCCAAGAAAAAGGGGGCGAAACCGCCCCCTTTTCCGGTTAGCCGATGGCGACGGCTTTGATGTCTTCGTCGATGAAGGGCAGGTACTGTTCGAAGTTCTCGGCGAACATCTGCACCAGTTTTTCCGCCTGTTTGTCGAAGGCGGCTTGGTCGTCCCAGGTGCGGCGCGGGTCCAGCAGAACCTCGGCTACGCCGGGCACCGATACCGGTACGTCAAAGCCGAAATTGGCGTCCTTGCGGAATTCGGCGTCACGCAGCGACCCGTCCAGCGCTGCGGTCAGCAGGGCGCGGGTGGCCTTGATCGGCATCCGCGAACCAACGCCATAGGCACCGCCGGTCCAGCCGGTGTTCACCAGCCAGCAGGTCGCGCCGTGCTGGGCGATCTTGTCCCGCAGCAGGTTGCCATAAGCCTCAGGCCGACGCGGCATGAACGGCGCGCCAAAGCAGGTCGAGAAGGTCGGTTGCGGTTCGGTGATGCCACGCTCGGTTCCGGCCACTTTCGAGGTGAAGCCGGACAGGAAGTGATACATCGCCTGCGCTGGGGTCAGCCGCGCGATCGGAGGCAGAACACCAAACGCATCACAGGTCAGCATGATGATGTTCTTGGGGTGACCGCCCAGAGCGCTGCTGGACGCGTTCGAGATATATTCGAGCGGGTAGGCGCAACGCATGTTCGCGGTCAGCGAGTCGTCGTCGAAATCCAGCTCCTTGGTTTCGGGATCGAAGACCATGTTCTCGATCACGGTGCCGAACTTGCTGGTGGTGGCGTAGATTTCGGGTTCAGCCTCGGCGTTCAGGTTGATCGTCTTGGCATAGCAGCCGCCTTCGAAGTTGAAAGTGCCGCGATCCGACCAGCCATGTTCGTCATCACCGATCAGGGTGCGCGCCGGATCAGCGGACAGGGTGGTCTTGCCCGTGCCCGACAGGCCGAAGAACACGGCGGTGTCGACCGGGTTGCCAACGGCGTGGTTGGCCGAGCAGTGCATCGGCATCACGCCTTTTTCCGGCAACATGTAGTTCAGCAGGGTGAACACGGACTTCTTGTTCTCGCCGGCATATTCGGTGCCGCCGATCAGGATCATCTTGCGATCAAAGTTCAGCGCGATCACGGTCTCGCTGTGGCAGTCGTGCTTGGCCGGGTCGGCCTGGAAGCTGGGGCAGTTGATGACAGTGAAATCAGCGATGAACTCGTTCAGATCCTCGCGATCCGGGCGGCGCAGCAGGTGGCGGATGAACAGGTTGTGCCAAGCCAGCTCGGTGACCATGCGCACGTTGATCGAATAGGCCGGATCGGCACCGCCGACGAGGTCCTGTACGAAATAGTCGCGGCCTTTCATATGGGCCAGCATGTCTTCGTACAGCGCGTCAAAGCCCTCGGGGGTCATCGCGGCGTTGTTTTCCCACCAGATGGTGTCGGCGACGCTGTCGGTCTTGACGACGTGCTTGTCCTTGGGCGAACGGCCGGTGAACTTGCCGGTGGTGACCAGAAAGGCTCCGCCATTGCCAAGTGTGCCTTCGCCGCGCTTCAGCGCCTCTTCGATCAGCGCCGGTTCCATGAAGTTGTAATAGACATTTCCCAGACCCTCGATGCCCTGATCTTCGAGGCGGAATTGCGGGTTAACCCGTCCAGATGTCATGTGTGTCTTCTCCTGTGGCGGCGCGGCGGCTGTTGGGGCCACGTGCGCTCTTGGGGCAGTGTGCCGGGAAAGTCCGGCGGCTGGGCGCCTCTTATCACGGTCGTTTGGGGCATGAACAGGAGGGTTTGCCGCAGTTAGCGCAACCAAGCTCAGGTTTAGCGCCATCAGGAAATTCCTGTCGAAAAACAAGGCACTTTTCCGCGCGGGTTAACGGCTTTTTTGCCGCAGCTATGTGACAAGAAACGCGCGATTCGCAGATACGGATTGATTCGCGGCCATAAAACCGACAAAGATGCCTTACTAATAAGCGAAATATTGCATGAGAGAGCAGGAATAGGGGTATCCCCGATGTCAAAGATTGCACTGGTGGACGATGACAGAAACATTCTGACATCCGTGTCCATGACGCTCGAAGCCGAAGGATTCGAGGTCGAAACTTATAACGACGGGCAAGCAGCCCTGGATGCATTCAACAAGAAACTGCCCGATATGGCCGTGCTGGATATAAAGATGCCGCGCATGGACGGCATGGATTTGCTGCAACGGCTGCGGCAGAAAACCCAGATGCCGGTGATCTTTCTGACGTCGAAGGACGATGAGATCGACGAGGTTCTGGGCCTGCGCATGGGCGCGGATGACTATGTGAAAAAGCCGTTCTCGCAGCGTTTGCTGGTCGAACGCATCCGCGCATTGTTGCGCCGGCAAGAGGCGACGGCGGGCGATGTGACCAATGCCAACACCGGCGATACCAAGGTGATGGAGCGGGGCGACCTGCGGATGGACCCGTTGCGCCATGCGGTCAGCTGGAAGGGTGCGGATGTCTCGTTGACAGTGACTGAGTTCCTGCTGCTGCAGGCGCTGGCGCAGCGTCCGGGCTTTGTCAAAAGCCGCGATCAGCTGATGGATGTGGCCTATGACGATCAGGTTTATGTGGACGACCGGACCATCGACAGCCATATCAAGCGTCTGCGGAAAAAGATGCGGGCGGCAGATCCCGAGTTTTCGGCGATCGAAACGCTCTATGGCATCGGATACAGGTATAACGAAGAATAAGCGTAGCCGCTGAAAAAGGGTAACCGGGTCTGGTGCGCGATACGGAACAAGTGACCAAATTACAGGACGGAGATGTTGTTCTGGGGGATGACTGGGTCATCCCGCAAGATTCCGAGTCTGCCGAACTGCGTGCTACGCGACGGCGGCGCAACCTGTTTTCGCTGCGCGGCTCACCGCTGGCGCGGAAGATCATCACCTTCAACCTGATCGCGCTGGTCATCCTTGTCACCGGCTTGCTGTATCTCGACGATTCCCGTGACGAGCAGGTCCAGCAGACCGCGCGCAACCTGATCGGGGACGCTCAGCTGGTCAGCAACGTGTTCGAGGCCCAGCTGCGTCAGAACCAGGCCGCCAGTTCACCCGAAACGGCCGCGCTGGATGTGAAGGATACGCTTGCAGGCCTCAGCCTTCCCGACGGGGGTGAGGTCTTTGTCTATGACGCTGGCGGAACTCTGATCGGTTGGACGCGGGGGGCATCGGCCTCATCGCAGATGCCGGTTCTTCTGAGGCCTGACGCCGAGGTTCAAACCGGCAGCACACTGATCAGCGACGCGCTGAATGCGGTTTGGACCGGTTTGTCCCGAGTCTTTGCAGGCGGGGGCGGCACTGATGCGCCGACCCTTGCGCAAAGGGTGCAGGAGATCATTCCGCAGGCGCTGCAGGGCCAGATGCAGGTGCAGGCGGTTCAGGATGACATGGGCAAAACCGTCATCGTCAGCGCGGCTCCGATCCTGCTGGACGGGGCACCGGTCGGCGCGGTCGCAATGGCTGGTCCTGCTGGTGAGATTGACGCGCTGGCCCGGCGCGAACAAGAACGCATTCTGCAGATGTTCGTTGTGGCGCTGCTGGTGTCCATCGGGCTCAGCCTTGTGCTGGCCTCGACCATCGCCAACCCGCTGGCCGATCTGGCCGCCGCTGCCGAAATGGGCAAGGATCGCGGTGCCGGGGTCAATCCGGGCCGTATCCGCATCCCCGACCTCAGCGCCCGCCCGGATGAGATCGGGCGCCTCAGCCGCGCGCTGCGGGGGATGGTGACGGCGCTGTATAGTCGCATCGACGCCAACGAACAGTTTGCGGCCGACGTGGCGCATGAGATCAAGAACCCGCTGGCCAGTCTGCAATCGGCGGTGGGCACCCTGCGTATGGTCAAACGCGACGATCAGCGCGACAAGCTGCTGGGCGTGATCGAACATGACGTGCGGCGTCTGGACCGTCTGGTCAGCGACATCTCGAACGCGTCCCGGCTGGATGCAGAACTGGTCAAAGAAGAGGAACAGCCCTTCGACCTGCTCAAACTGCTGGGCAATATCAGCCAGTTTCTGGGCGAAGATGCCCGCGCCAAAGGCATCGACTATATCACCGACCTGCCGTCTCAGCCGATCACGATCAACGGGCTTGAGGCGCGGCTGGCGCAGGTTTTCGTCAACCTGATCACCAACGCGATTTCCTTTTGCGAGGAAAGTGATGCCATTCGGCTTTGGGTGCGGCGGCGCGAAAACCGCGTACTGATCGTGGTCGAGGATACCGGTCCCGGCATTCCGGAACAGGCGTTGACCAAGATATTCAAGCGGTTCTATTCGCAACGCCCGGCCGAGCATTTTGGCAATAACTCGGGTCTTGGCCTTGCGATCTCGAAACAGATCGTCGAAGCGCACGGCGGCGTGATCTGGGCCGAGAATATTCGCCCGACCGAAGCGGATATCACGTCGGACCCGCAAGGCGCGCGTTTCGTCGTGGGCCTCCCCGTATAAGCGCATGAGCGGTCAGACCCTCTTGGACATCCAACAGCAGGACACCGCCATACTCCACGCCACATGTGTTGCCGTTGGTGGGCAGGGTGCCCTGATCCTCGGGCGCTCGGGGACGGGGAAATCGGCGCTGGCCCTGCAGATGATGGCGCTTGGGGCCGAGTTGGTCGGCGATGACCGGGTCGAGCTGCGAATGGCAGGCGACAAGGCCATAGCCGACGCTGCCCCGAACCTGCGCGGGTTGATTGAGGCGCGCGGCCTCGGCTTGCTGCGTGCACATGCTGCGGGGGCGACGCCGGTCCGCTATGTGGTCGACCTTGACCAGATCGAACCGGCGCGCCTGCCAGAGCCGGCAAAAACCGTGGTGCTGAGGCAAACTGTTCCCTTGCTTCGTGCGGGGGGCGTGCCCAATTTAGCTGCGGCACTAATGCAATTGTTGAAGATGGGGCGCGTGGACCCGGAATGGCCCAGCACATGACAACGCAACGGCGCATCGTCCTGGTGACGGGCCCCTCGGGTGCGGGCCGCTCGACGGCGATCCGGGTTCTTGAAGATCTGGGCTTTGAAGCCATCGACAACCTGCCGATGGGCCTTTTGATGCGCTTGCTGGAAGGCCCGCAAAGTGACCGCCCGATGGCACTGGGTATAGACGCGCGCAACCGTGATTTCTCGACCATCGGCTTTATCGAACTGGCTGTCAGGCTGCGGCGGATGGAGCAGGTCGACCTGACGACGCTGTATCTGGATTGCAGTGACGATGTTCTTTTGCGGCGGTTTTCGGAAACCCGTCGCCGGCACCCGGTTGCAGCGGATGCCAGTCCGGAAACCGGTGTGCGTCAGGAAAAGGAATTGCTGGCCCCGATCCGTGAAATCGCCGATATCCTGATCGACACCAGCCCGCTGAACATTCACCAACTGCGCCAGGAGGTCGAACGCTGGTTCGCCCCGCAGGGTGGGCGGCACCTGTCGGTGGCCATCGAATCCTTTTCGTACAAGCGCGGTCTGCCGCGGGGCCTGGACATGGTGTTCGACTGCCGGTTTCTGGCCAATCCCTATTGGCGGCCCGAGTTGCGGGCAGAAGATGGTCGAAACCCGGACGTGGCGCACTATGTTCAGTCGGATACGAACTACGCGCCGTTTTTCGACCGGGTGGTTGACCTGCTGAAAGTCCTGCTGCCGACCTTCCGGGCCGAAGGCAAAGCGCACCTGTCCGTGGCCTTTGGCTGTACCGGAGGGCAACACAGATCGGTGGCAATGGCCGAAGCGGTTGCAAAGGCCCTTGCAGAAGAGGGGCAGCAAGTGGCAATTAGGCACCGCGAAATGGAACGACGATCATTGAATGTGAGGCCGGATTGATCGGGATTGTACTCGTAGCACATGGGGGGCTGGCGCAGGAATACCTGGCCGCCATGCAGCATGTGGTCGGAAAGCAATCCGGCCTGGCCGCGATTTCGATCGAGCCCGATCACGATCGCGAGGCCAAGCAGGCCGAGATTTGCGCCGCTGCCGACAGTGTTGATGCCGGGGATGGCGTGGTTGTCGTGACCGACCTGTTCGGAGGCAGCCCGTCGAATCTGAGCCTGCGGGCCTGCGCGCCGCAGGACCGTCGCATCCTTTACGGTGCAAATCTGCCTATGTTGATTAAATTGGCTAAAACCCGCCACCTGCCCATTGCTGATGCGGTGCGGCAGGCGATGGAGGCTGGACGCAAATATATCAATGCGCAAAATGTGACATTACAAGAAGACCGGATTGATTAAGAATGACCAATCGAAGCCTGAAAATCATTAATGAAAAAGGTTTGCACGCCCGCGCCTCGGCCAAGCTGGTTGAGGTGGTCGAGGGCTTTGACGCGCAGGCCGAGGTTTCCAAGGACGGCTTTTCTGCATCGGGCGACAGTATTATGGGCCTTTTGATGTTGGCAGCCTCTCGCGGAACGACTATTGACGTCGAGACGTCCGGACCGGATGCTGAGGCGTTGGCTGATGCATTGGAAACCCTGGTGAACGACAAGTTCGGGGAAGGGTTCTGACCAGACCAGCCGCGATACGAAGAACGGGAAGACCAGGAATTGGCGGAAACGACGCACGAGACCAAGACAGGCCCGATGGTGGATGGGACAGCGGACCAGGGCGAAATCTACGACCGTAGAACCCTGACCTACGCGAACTCGTTCGATGATGCCTGGACGTCCACGGCCATTCGCGCCATCGAATGGTGCACGGGCAAGCTGACCATCCTGCGCATGGTCAACAAGTTCGAGAAAAAGAACGAATACTATCGCGGCCAGCGGTTCTGGGGCGGTGCGCTCGAGGTCATGGGCATCGACCTGACCACGCCGGAAGAGCAGATTGCCCGCATCCCGAAAGAAGGCCCCGTGGTCGTGGTGGCGAACCACCCTCATGGCATGGTCGACGGCATGATTTTCGCCGAGCTGATCGGTCGGGTGCGCAGCGACTATCGCATCCTAACCCGCTCGGTCCTGACAGGGCTGGACGAAGCGGCCACCTCGTTCATGATTCCGGTGCCGTTCCCGCATGACCCCGAAGCACAGGCCAAGATGCTGGAAATGCGCGGCAAGGCGATGGACCATCTGAAAGAGGGCGGCGTTGTGGCCCTGTTCCCATCGGGCGTGGTGATGTCCTCGGACGACTGGTTCGGCCCGGCGCAGGAACGCGAATGGAACGTGTTCACCGCCAAAATGATCCGCCGCTCCGGGGCACGGGTTGTTCCGATTTTCTTTCCTGGCAGCAACTCGCGCGCTTATCAGATCGCCAACAAGCTGTCACCGATCCTGCGGCAGGGGCTTTTGCTGCATGAAATCGTACGCTCCTGCAACAAACCGCAATCCCCGGTGATCGGCGATCCGATCTCGGACGAGGATATGCAGTTGTTGGAACGCGACCCGCGCGGCTTCATGGCTTGGCTCAGAAAGCACACACTGTCGCTGGGCCAGTCAATCAAACGCTGATCCGCCTCTTCATCTGGCCAAAAATATCCTGGGGGTGAGCCCGGATAAAATCCGGGCGAGGGGGCTGGCCCCCTCTGCCTTAACGTGTCGGAACCGGAACCTCGCCCCGGTAATCATAAAACCCACGCTCGGTTTTGCGGCCCAGCCACCCGGCTTCGACATATTTGGTCAGCAACGGGCAAGGGCGGTACTTGGTATCGGCCAATCCGTCATGCAACACGTTCATGATCGCCAGACAGGTGTCCAACCCGATGAAATCGGCCAGTTCCAGCGGCCCCATCGGATGGTTCGCGCCCAGCTTCATCGACTGGTCGATGGACTGCACGTTGCCGACACCTTCATACAAGGTGTAGACCGCCTCGTTGATCATCGGCATCAGGATGCGGTTCACGATAAAGGCGGGGAAATCCTCGGCGCTGGCGGCGGTCTTGCCCAGACGGTCCACCACCGCCTTGCAGGTGCCGAATGTCTCTTCGTCCGTGGCGATGCCGCGGATCAGTTCGACCAATTGCATCACCGGCACCGGGTTCATGAAGTGGAACCCCATGAACTTTTCCGGTCGGTCCGTGCGGCTGGCCAGGCGTGTGATCGAGATCGACGAGGTGTTCGAGGTCAGTATCGTATGCGGCTGCAGATGCGGCTGCAGGTCCTCGAAAATGGCCTGCTTGATCGTCTCACGCTCGGTGGCGGCTTCGATCACCAGATCCGTCTGACCCAGTTCCGGTAGCTGCAGCGTGGTCTTGATCCGGCCCATTGCGGCTTGCATCGCCTCATCGGTGATTTTCCCGCGCGAGGCCTGGCGCGCCATATTGCCTTCAATCGTCGCTACGGCAGCGTTCAGCGCGTCCTGGTTCACATCGGTGAGCAGAACGTCATAGTCCGCCAGCGCCAGAACATGGGCGATACCGTTACCCATCTGGCCCGCGCCGATCACTCCGACTGATTTTACATCCATTTTCTGAGGCCTCTGTGTCTCGGGGTTGCGAGGACAGTATCGGCAGATCGGTGGGGGCGGCAAGGGGATCGAACCCATCCAATTTGCTTCAAATGCGCACATTAGCACTTTCTAAAGACATGGGGCTGCAAGATGGCAACCGGGTGAAAAATGGGTGAGTGTTATGAGCTATCATCAAACAGGCTCGGCGGGGGCCGGGCATGACGTATGCCAATACGGAGATTCGCGTCTTTGGTTCCGCGGGCCGGAACGGTCCTTGGACACGGCCTATATGGTCTGCGCCGGCGGGGATGAGACCTATGGCAGGTTTGTCGAACGCCCCTTTGCGGCGATTCTCGAAGACCGGCTGGACCGGCGGTGCCTGAATTTGGGCAGTTTGTTTTGTGGGCTGGACGCGCTCTGCGGTGATGCGGGGCTGTTCTCACTTCTGAACGGGGCAGAGCTGTGCATTCTGCAGGCCCCGGGCGTCCTGAGCCAGTCGAATCACTTTTATCGCGTCCATCCCCGGCGCAATGACCGGGTACTGGCTCCAACACCGGATTTGATCGATCTGTACCCCGAGGTGGATTTTGCCGATGTCCATTTCGTGTGCCACCTGATGCGCCTGCTGCAGGGCTATCAGGACGCCCGTTTCGAGGTTGTGGCCGAAGAGTTGCGCCGAAACTGGGTTCAAAAAATCAGCGATCTGCTGGGCAGGCTTGAGACACCGGTCATTCTGCTGGGCCTGCGCGTCTTGCAGGACAACGACAATCAGCGGGTTCCGGTCACCGTCACGGACGAGATGCTGGAGGCCGTCCGGCCGCTCATCACCAACTGTGTCGAGGTTGCGGCCCATGTGTCCGGTCAATCTGATGAACTTGAGGACATGCTGTTCGGCACCCTGCAACAGCCGATGGCCGAGCACATGATTGGCCCTGCCGCACATAAGACCATTGCCGATGCATTGGTTGGTCCAATTCGGAACCTGAATTGAAAAAGGCCCGCCTTTTGGGCGGGCCTTTCAAGGTTTCTCTAAGAAAAACCTAATCCTATGATCAGCCGAGTTTCTCGGTCAGTTCCGGCACGGCGTCGAACAGGTCGGCAACCAGACCGAAGTCAGCCACCTGGAAGATCGGGGCTTCTTCGTCCTTGTTGATCGCAACGATGACCTTCGAGTCCTTCATGCCCGCCAGGTGCTGGATCGCGCCCGAGATTCCGACGGCGACATACAGGTCCGGGGCAACAACCTTGCCGGTCTGACCCACCTGCCAGTCGTTCGGGGCATAGCCCGAGTCAACAGCCGCACGCGACGCGCCAACAGCGGCGCCCAGCTTGTCGGCTAGGGTTTCGATCAGTTTGAAGTCCTCTTCCGAGCCGACACCACGGCCGCCCGAGACAACCACGCCAGCCGAGGTCAGTTCGGGGCGGTCACTCTCGGCCACCTTATCCTCGACCCAGGACGACAGACCGGGGTTTTCACCGACCGAGATGGTCTCGACAGCCGCCGAACCACCTTCGCCCGCCGCGTCAAAGCTGGCGGTACGCAGGGTGACAACCTTCTTGGCGTCGTTCGACTTTACGGTCTGGATCGCGTTGCCCGCATAGATCGGACGCTCGAAGGTCGAACCGTCAACCACGCCGGATGCATCCGAGATGACCATCACGTCCAGCAGCGCGGCAACGCGCGGCATGACGTTCTTGGCGTCGGTGGTGGCGGGGGCAACGATGTGCTCGTACCCGTCAGCCAGCGACACGATCAGCGCTGCGGTCGATTCCGCCAGGCGGTGACCCAGCGAGGCGTCTTCGGCAACCAGAACCTTGGACACGCCATCGATCTTGGCAGCGGCCTCACCAGCGGCGGCGGCAGAACCACCCGCGGCCAGAACGGTGATGTCACCCAGACCCTTTGCGGCGTTGACGGCCTTGGCGGTGGCGTCCATCGACAGCTCACCATTGTTGACTTCAGCGAGAAGAAGAACAGCCATTACACAGCCCCCGCTTCTTTGAGTTTCTCGACCAGCTCGTCGACCGAGCCCACGACGATACCGGCGGCACGTGCCGGCGGCTCTTCGGTTTTGACAATCTCCAGACGCGGCGAGACGTCGACGCCGTAATCGGCGGCAGTTTTCTCATCCAGCGGCTTTTTCTTCGCCTTCATGATGTTCGGCAGCGACGCATAGCGCGGCTCGTTCAGGCGCAGGTCGACGGTCACGATGGTCGGCATCTTGACCGAGATGGTCTGCAGGCCGCCGTCAACCTCACGGGTGATCTTGGCGCTGTCGCCTTCGATGTCCAGCTCGGACGCGAAGGTGCCTTGCGACCAGCCCAGCAGGGCCGACAGCATCTGGCCGGTGGCGTTCATGTCGTTGTCGATCGCCTGCTTGCCCGCCAGAACGATGCCCGGCTGCTCTTCCTCGACCACTTTGGCCAGGATTTTCGCAACGGACAGAGGTTCGATATCGGTGTGCACGTCATCGGTTGCAACAACCAGGATCGCGCGGTCGGCGCCCATGGCCAGCGCGGTCCGCAGGGTTTCCTGCGCCTGCTTGACGCCGATCGAAACGACAACAACTTCGTCAGCCTTGCCCGCTTCTTTCAGGCGGATCGCCTCTTCCACCGCGATCTCGTCGAACGGGTTCATCGACATTTTGACATTGGCGAGATCGACACCGCTACCGTCCGCCTTGACGCGAACCTTAACGTTATAGTCAATCACGCGTTTGACAGGCACGAGTACCTTCATTTTGCGCTTGCTCCTCACAAAAAACGGTAAGCCGCGTTGCGACTCCACCAATGCTCTCGGACGTTTGAATAACGTCTGAATTCGCCGCGCAACAGAGCAAAATCGTCACGTCATGGGTTTGGGACGTCGCGTTTCGTGTTTTTTGACGCTGCGGCCCGAAACTTAGCGGTTCGCGCCGGGGATCCACAGCACATCCCGCGTGCCGTTTTCATTGGCGCAGCGCGCGGCCACGAAGAACCAGTCGCTGAGGCGGTTGAGGTACTTCACCGCGACCTCGTTCACCGGCTCCATGTTGGTCAGTTCCACGGCCAGCCGCTCGGCCCGGCGCGATACGGTCCGGCATACATGAAGCTGCGCCGCCAACCGCGACCCGCCCGGCAGGATGAAACTGCGCAACGGCTCCAGAGATTCGTTCATGGCGTCGATTTCAGCCTCGAGCCGGTCGATCTGAGAGGCAACGACGCGCAGGGGCGGATAGTCGGCCTCGGCATCCTTTTCCATTTCGGGGCGGCAGAAGTCGGCGCCCAGATCGAACAGGTCGTTCTGAATGCGCGACAGGGCGGCATCGACATCGCCTTCGGCCTCGGTACGGGCCACGCCGACAAAGGCATTCAGCTCGTCCACGGTGCCATAGGCGGCCACGCGACCGGAATATTTTGCAACCCGCTCACCATTGCCAAGCGCCGTCTTCCCGTCATCACCGGTGCGGGTGTAAATCTTGTTCAGAACGACCATTTACTGTGCTCCTTGTCCGCGCAGCCAGACGTAGAGCACGATCAGCACCACGGCAATGAACTGAAACAGGATGCGCAGCTGCATCATCCTGTTGCTTTTCATCGCGGCGCTTTTTCCGCTTTTGCCGAAGTTTGAGATGCCAATCGCCAGCACGACGACCACCGCCGCCATAGCCAACAGCAAAACGACCATCAAAAGGTCCATGGGTGCACCGTCCGCGTTTCTTGTTTCGTTGGTCTACCATCTAGACCCACAGGGCCAAAAAGCGAACGGTTAATTTCGCCTCAGACGTCCGAGAGGATGCGATCGATGGTACGGGTCGGCAGGATGCGACGCAGGCATCCGGCGATATAAGTAGGGGTCGTCACATAGTACCGCGCCCGGGGGCGTTTTGACCCGACCGCATGGGCCAGCTTGTCTGTCACGGCCGAGGCCGGCAGCTCGAACCGGTCGGGCCCCGAGGATTCGTACAGTCTTTTCAACAGGGACGCCTCGTACCGTTCGCGCAGGGCCGAATTCTGCCAATTGATGAACCGTTCGAAAAACGGGATCGAGTTTTCGCGGATCTTCGAGGTGATCGGGCCGGGTTCAATCAGAATGACCTTGATGTCGGTGTCGGCCAGTTCCAGGCGCAGCGTGTCCGTCAGACCTTCGACAGCGTATTTCGTGGCCACGTAAGCCCCGCGCCAGGGAAAGGCCACAAAACCGAGGACCGAGGAGTTCTGAACGATTCGCCCATGCCCCTGCGCCCGCATGACCGGAATCACCTGCCGGGTCAGTTCATGCCAGCCAAAGAAGTTGGATTCGAATATCGCGCGCAGACCCTCTGTCGGCAGGTCCTCGACCGCGCCGGGCAAGCCATGCGCGCCGTTGTTGAACAGTGCGTCCAGCGTGCCGCCGGTGGCCTCCAGAACCTCAGCAAGGCCCGAGGTGATGCTGTCTGCGTCGGTGTAATCAATCTGCGGGCTTTCGAATCCCTGCGCCCTCAGGCGGTCGCAATCGCGCTGCTGGCGGCAGGACGCAAACACCCGCCATCCACGCGCACGCATCCCATGGGCCGCGTCCAGGCCAATGCCCGAGGAGCAACCGGTGATAAGAATGGTCTTTTGCATGATCTTCCTGACTTTGAACCTGCGCCTAAGCTATGGCGCGGTTCGGGTCAGGACAATGACAGCACGACGTCAGTTCCGGGTTTTTCGTACCAGCGAGGCAGAAACCCACCCGACCTGTTGCTGCGGCAACACGCGCAGGCGCAGCCAGCCGGTGCCGGATTCGCTCAGCACTTCGACCTGCTGGCCGATGGTGGCCTTGCCGATGATCGGATAGATCGTGCCCGGCCCGTCGCGCATGTTCACGCGGGTGCCCGAGATTTCACGCATGTCCTTTTCCGGCTCGGGGAGGGCGGGCGTTTCCGCCACATCGTTCTGAACCTCGTCGGTGGTCTGGCTCAGACCGGCTACGCCGTCCTCAAGCGAGGCCAGCGTAATGTTGGCGCTCTGGTCTTCGAACACCGACAGGGTCGAGAAAGATTCGAGCGTGGCGTCATCGGCCACGAACTCGACCACCTCGTCCACCGCCGATTCCGGCTGAATGCGCAGGGTCGGAACGCGGGCCGCGACATTGGTCACAAGCTCTTCGGCGCGGGCAGGGGCGACAGATGGATTCGGAGCCGAGGCGATGCGAACGGGTTGTTCGGCCCGCAGGCCACGCGGTTCGAAATCCGGTCCACCGCTCATTACGTAAAAGCACCAACCAAGTGCAGCGAAAGTCATAACAATAAGGCGCGTCATGGCGCATCCCCCGGCAATCGTAAGAAACAACAAATAGGCAGTAGTCTAATCCGTTCAGGGTAACATAATTCGGGGGGCGTGTCGAAAAACCGGGGAAATCCGGGGGTTGCCTCCCCCTGTTGCAAAAAGCGCCACTTGTCCCCAGCAAAATATGCGCTGCTTGCTTTACCAAGGCGCTCTTGCGGCGTATCACATCATATATGAACGATACGATCGACGACCCCAACATGGAGGCCCCCGGGAACGGGGGCGAGGTAGCTGAACCGCTGCGCCGCGCGATTGGCGAACGCTATCTGACCTATGCGCTGTCCACCATCATGCACCGGGCTTTGCCTGATGCGCGCGATGGTCTGAAGCCGGTTCACCGGCGAATCCTATATGCGATGCGCGAGCTGCGACTCAGCGCGACGGGTGGGTTCCGGAAATCCGCCAAGATTTCGGGCGACGTGATGGGTAACTACCACCCGCATGGCGACGCCGCGATTTACGACGCAATGGCGCGTTTGGCGCAGGATTTTAACGTCCGTTATCCGCTGGTGGACGGGCAGGGGAATTTCGGCAATATCGACGGCGATAACCCGGCGGCCTCGCGATATACCGAAGCACGGATGACCATCGTGGCCGAGGCGCTGCTTGAGGGCCTGAACGAGGACGCCGTCGATTTCCGCGACAACTATGATGGCACCCTGACCGAGCCGGTCGTGCTGCCCGCGCAGTTCCCGAACCTGCTGGCCAACGGCTCCAGCGGTATCGCGGTCGGCATGGCGACGAATATTCCGCCGCACAATATTTCTGAGCTGTGCGACGCCTGCCTGCATCTGATCAAGGTGCCAGAGGCCCGCGACGATACGCTGCTGAACTACGTGCCCGGTCCGGACTTCCCGACCGGCGGCGTGATTGTCGAACCGCCCGAGAACATCGCGCAAGCCTATCGCACCGGGCGTGGATCGTTCCGCCTGCGCTGTAAGTTCGAGGTCGAAGATCTGGGCCGTGGTCAGTGGCAGATCGTGGTCACCGAGATTCCCTATCAGGTTCAGAAATCCAAGCTGATCGAAAAGATCGCCGAGCTGATCCAGACCAAGAAAATCCCGATCCTTGCGGATGTGCGTGACGAATCCGCCGACGATATCCGCCTGATCCTCGAACCGCGTTCCAAGAACGTGGACCCCGAGGTGCTGATGGGGATGCTCTATCGCAACTCGGACCTTGAGGTGCGGTTCAGCCTGAACATGAACGTGCTGATCGACGGCGTGACGCCCAAGGTCTGCTCGATGAAGGAAGTGCTGCGCGCCTTCCTCGATCACCGGCAAGAGGTGCTGATCCGCCGCTCGCGTCACCGTCTGGGCAAGATCGATCATCGTCTGGAGGTTCTGGAGGGCTTTATCATCGCCTTCCTGAACCTCGACCGCGTGATCGACATTATCCGCTATGACGACGACCCCAAAGCCGCGCTGATGCGCGAGGATTGGGGCATTACCCATGTTCGCGCGACCAGTGAGGCGGATTATGTCTCGCCCAAGCCGGGCGAGGGTGAGCTGTCCGAGGTTCAGGTCGACGCCATCCTGAACATGCGCCTGCGCTCCTTGCGTCGTCTCGAAGAGATGGAGCTGGTCCGTGAACGCGATGCGTTGATGGAAGAGCGCGCCAATCTCGAGGACCTGCTTGCCGATCCCGCCCTGCAATGGGCCAAGATCGCCGAGCAGTTGAAAGAGACTAAGAAGACCTTCGGCAAAGACTACGAAGGCGGCGCGCGCCGGACCCAGTTTGCCGAGGCCGGGCAGGTCGAAGAAGTTCCGCTTGAAGCGATGATCGACAAGGAACCGATCACGGTCGTCTGCTCTCAAATGGGCTGGATTCGCGCTATGACCGGTCATATCGACCTGAAGCGTGAGCTGAAGTTCAAGGATGGTGACGGCCCACGTTTCATCTTCCACGCAGAGACCACGGATCGCCTGCTGGTATTTGCTTCGAACGGGCGATTCTACACGGTCAGCGCCTCCAACCTGCCTGGTGGGCGGGGCATGGGTGAGCCGCTGCGCCTGATGGTCGATCTACCGAACGAGGCGCAGATCATCGACATCCTGATCCACAAGCCGGGGCGCAAGCTGCTGGTGGCCTCGGACGCGGGCAACGGCTTCATGGTGCCTGAAGATGAGGTGCTGGCCCAAACCCGCAACGGCAAACAGGTTCTGAACGTCAAAGGCGACGAAACCGCGATGATCTGTAAGCCGGTCGCAGGCGACCACGTGGCCGTGGTGTCCCAGAACGGCAAGTTCCTCGTCTTCCCGACCGAGGACCTGCCCGAGATGACCCGCGGCAAAGGTGTGCGCCTGCAGAAGTATAACATGGCACGCGGGCGTCAGGGGACGCTGGAGCTGGATGGCGGTCTGTCGGACCTGACGACCTTCAACTGGGAAGAGGGTCTGAAATGGTCCATGGGCGGTGACAAAACCCGACACGAAGCCGACATGTCCCAATGGCTGGCCAAGCGTGCCAGCGTCGGGAAAAAGCCGCCCTACGGCTTCCCGCGCGATTATAAATTCTCGTGATCGGACACGCGCTTCAGGTAGAATTTCGCCGATACGGCTTGGCACAGGCCGTATCGGTGCGCTAGATCAAAGCAAAACAGGCCTATCGAGAAGAGACCATGTTGCGCATTCTGACCTTGATCACCGGACTGGCCCTGATGGGCGCTTGCACCCAGACACAGGTTTACGAAGAACCTGAGTCGTTGGGTGAGTTCAAGCTGAGGGTCAACTACGCCTTTGCCGACAAGGCGGTTCAGGGGCCGGTGTCGCGTGACGCCACGCCGGGTGAATGGACCGAGGCCATTCAGAATGCAGTTGATATTCGACTTGGCCGGTACGAGGGCGCACAAGAATACGACATCGGCATCAGCCTCGAAGGTTATATGCTGGCTCCTCCGGGCATCCCGGTGATCTACAACCCGCGCAGCACCGCCATTGTGCTTGTGAACGTCTACGACGTGAACAAGAAAGAGTTCCTTGCCAAGGGAAAGCAGTTTCAGGTGCTGGAGGACACGACCGGCGGCAGCGCGTTCAAGGGCTCGGGCCATGAGCGCACCAAAGAGGAACAAATGAGCGGTCTCGCTCTCAAAGTGGCCGACCGGGTCGAAGAGTGGTTGGCCGAAGAACATGAAGAGAACGGCTGGTTCGATCGGCGCCCGGACCTGATCCAGCCGCTGGAATCCGACGTGTTGACGCAAAATCCGGCATCGTAAACGGGTTTTAACGCAGGATGTGCTTGATTTTCCCCTTTGAACCAAATATCTCGCGCGCGCAGATGTAACCACGGGACCAAGGGTCCCCCAAATCGCAAAAGGGTGCCTGAGGAATGGCAAAGGAAAAGTTTGAGCGTACAAAACCGCACGTCAACATCGGCACGATTGGCCACGTTGACCATGGTAAAACGACGCTGACCGCAGCGATCACCAAGT